>JAAHGS010000010.1:133993-181705 GCA_010692645.1 Symploca sp. SIO2E9 | reverse complement strand
GGCTTACTGCTGCCAGAGCTTCAATCCCCCAACTAAAAGCGGTTCAAGTTCATGTACTTCAACAAACAATCAAACGACTAGAAAAAGCGTTTGTAAGCATGTGGGAGAACTCCCACGGGTTCCCACGCTTCAAGAAGTATGGAACGATGCGGTCATTCGTCTTTCCCCAATTGGGAATGAAGTCCTTAGAAAAGGGGTCAATCAAGCTTCCCAAAATAGGAAAGGTTAAGTTGCGGCAATCGAGAGAGATTCCTGAAGGGGGAGAAGTTAAACTCGGTGCTCAAGATGCTTTCGGAGGGTAAATTCATTGGAATCCCCGAGATGAAAGAATCCCCGCTCTTATAGGGCGGGGAGTGTCAACATCTCCTTGCGCTATACTTGTACAAGTAAGGAGACAGGTTCAAAAAATGAGAGTAGTTACCTTTAGCGAAGCCAGAAACAAACTAAAAGCCATATTAGATCAGGTTGTCAATGATGCTGACTACACTGTCATTACTAGGCGAGATGCCGACGATGCCGTAGTGATGTCTCTTGAGTATTTTAATAGCTTGCTTGAAACCGTTTATTTATTGAAGTCCCCGGCAAATGTTGCTCATTTAGAACGCTCCATTGCCCAGTACAAACAAGGTCAGGTCCTAGAGCACAACTTATTAGATGACTAATCGAAAATTAGCCTGGACTGATGAGGCTTGGAAAGATTACATCTATTGGCAAAGTCAAGATAAAAAGACTCTGAAACGAATTAATAAACTGATAAAAGAAACTAAAAACCTACCTTTCGAGGGAATTGGTAAACCTGAACCTTTGAAAGAAAATTTATCAGGATTTTGGTCACGTCGTATCGATGATACCCATCGTCTTGTCTATGCGGTGGATGATGAGTACTTAACAATTATTTCTTGTCACTATCATTATCAGCCGTCGTGCGATTGCCCATCATTCTTAGGTTGGCTTTAAGCATGTAGGCTTAGCCTTCTCGGAAAGGACTTAGGCACTTGAGTCGATTTCGCCCCCCTTTTCCCCCCAGATTTGGGGATTTAGGGGGCAAATGCGTAAGTCCTATCGGAGAGTAACCCAACATAAGTTCTTGAGCCACTCCCACGAATTGAATTCGTGGGATTCAGGCATCAAGCAGAGATTGCAGGCACAGCCTGTCTAACATCTCCTACGCCTAGGGTTGAACTCCCAACCCTTTTAATAATGATAGTATCTCTACAATCGAGGATCAACCAAACATCTAACGCGGCTTGAAAGCCTTAACGCTACATCCCACGCTTAAAAGACGTGGGATGCAGCTTACTTCTTTGTAATATAGCAGTTCCTTAAGAGTGAGCTAATTTTGTAGTAGTCTCTATTGAAAACCCAGCCACTCTGTTGTTCCAGGTGTAGTGCGAGTTAGCAGTTTACCTTGAGAAATCACATCTCTAACAATAGTTCGACGGCGGATAGCATCGTAGCGATCGCTAGCATCTAAAATAATTAGGTTCGCTGTTTTTGATACTTCCAGGCCATAATCAGCTTGCAGATTTAAGGTTTTTGCCCCATTGCTAGTCACCATTTCATAACAGGCATCAATTTCTGTTCTCCCTGTCATCTGACAGACATGCACTCCCATAAAAGCTACATCTAGCATATTGCCTGTACCTAAGCTATACCATGGGTCTTGGATACAATCGTGCCCAAAACTAACATTAAGTCCCTGTTGCCAGAGTTCTTTAACCCTAGTCACACCACGGCGTTTAGGATAGGTATCAGTTCGACCCTGGAGAGTAATATTAATTAAAGGGTTAGCAATGAAGTTAATTTGAGCGCGTTGCAGAAAACCGATCAGTTTGTAGGCATAGGCATTATTATAAGAACCAAAAGCTGTCGTGTGACTAGCAGTGACTCGTGAGCCTAAGCCAGTGCGAATTGCACAGGCAGCGATAACTTCGAGAAATCGCGATTGCTCATCATCAATTTCATCACAGTGGATGTCAATCAATCTGTCATACTGCTGTGCTAACTCAAATACGCGATGGACAGAACGTACTCCATCTTCGCGAGTAAGTTCATAGTGAGGAATACCGCCCACAACATCAGCACCAAACTCTAGGGCTTTTTCCAGAAGTGCCTCATTTTCTGGTTTAGAGTAGATGCCATCTTGAGGGAAAGCCACCACCTGCAAATTCATCCAGTCTTTAACTTCCTCTTTGACTTCCAGCAAGGCTCGTAAGGCAATTAGTTGTGGTTCACTCACATCGACATGGGAACGTACAAACAGAACACCTTGAGTAGCTTGTTGCTTGAGGATAGCAAGAGTACGAGCTTTAACATCAGCTAAAGTCAGGTTTTGTTTGCGCTCTCCCCAAATTTGAATGCCTTCAAATAAGGTGCCGCTTTCATTCCAGTGCGGCTCCCCAGCAGTTAGGGCAGAGTCTAAATGAATGTGAGATTCTACAAAGGGGGGAGATACGAATAGTCCTTGAGCATCTAATTCTGTTGCTGCTGGTTCTTCGAGAGTGGGAGCAATAGCGACAATTAAATCATCCTTGATACCGATATCAACTAGTTGTTCTGTTAGTTGAGTTGTTCCTAGTAATTTGCTGTGACGGATTAGTAAATCGTAGGCTTTGAGCGGCATAATAATCCAAGTAATAAGTAATAAGTAATAAGTAATATTTTGTCATTGTTACTTAATTACTTATTGATTTTACCGTAGCGCCCTCAGGCTCTTCTGATATTAAAACAACACCATTCTTGACGTTTCCAAAGTGCGGCTACAATCCAATTATTTTCTTCTAAAATGTCGGCTACTGGTTTCACTTGATCTAACAAGACACCACTAATGATTCCCCAAGTTTTGGGCCCGACAATCTTACTCATCGCTGGAACTAAGTCAATAATTACCTCTGCCAAAATATTGCAAACAATGCCATCGACAGCCTTGCCGTGAGTTAGCTTTGGCAAGAGTTCTATACTGCCTTTTTCTACTACTAAGTCCTGGGCGCTAATTTGATTAAGTTCGCGATTGCTGCGACTAGCTTGTACAGCTAAGGAGTCAATGTCCACTGCATAAATCTTGCTAGCCCCTAACAAAAAAGCACCAATGGAGAGGATGCCAGAACCACAACCAATATCAGCGATTACAGGTGTAGTGTCGTTACTAAGACGCATTTCCAAGGCTTCAAGACATAATTGAGTAGTCTGATGGGTTCCCGTACCAAAGGCAACTCCAGGATCAAGGCGTAAAATCAGTCTTGGTGAGGTTTCTGGTACTGGCAACCAGGCAGGGTAAATTAACAAATGATCACCAATTTCCTGAGGTTGCCAGTGTTGCTTCCAGCTGCTAGCCCAGTCTTCCTCATCAATTAATTGCCACTTAGTCACAGGGATTGGCAGCCCTACTGTGAGAGCATCCTGACGCAGCCATAGAGATAGGGCTGCCAAATCCAACATTTGCACCTGAGTTTGGGGTATGTGAGCACACACCAGTTTCTGGTTCCCCTTGAGTTGGCAGGAGGTGCCGCGACAGCCAAACTTGTCCAGCCGCCAGAAGATCAAATCCTCTAAGGCTGGATCACAGAGAATTGAAATTTCCCACCAGCTATTTGCCATAATTTTAGATTTTAGATTGGGATCTACTTACCAGTAACCCAAAATTGCCGAATTTGAGGGACTTTTCTTGAGAGCTGATTGTGCCCTTAGACTTGAGAGATAATTTAACTATCAAGCTTTCTAATTGCTCAACCAATGCTCTACAATCTACAATCCAAAATCCAAAATTGGCTAGAGAGCTACTGTGTAAGCATCCCGAATTCCAGGAACCTTCTTAACCTCCTCTAAAATACCCTCTGGTAGGGGATCATCAATGCTAAGTACCATAACCGCGTCACCGCGCACGATTTTGCGACCAACCTGCATACTGGCAATATTGACATTAAAACTGCCTAACAGAGAACCGATTTTCCCGATAATTCCGGGCATGTCGCGGTGCAAAGTAAATAGCATATAGCGATTGGGAGGAACATTAATCGGAAATTCATCAACACTAGTGATACGGATTTCGCTATCACCGAACAAAGCGCCTGTCACAGAATGTTCGCCCAAAGAACCCTTGGCTGATAGGTGTAGGGAACCGGAGTAATCTCGAATTGAGGCATCCCTGGTTTCAATGACGTGAATACCTCTCTCTTGTGCTTCAATACTGGCATTGACATAATTGACGCGTTCTCGCAGGGCTTGAGAAAGTAAGCCTTTTAGAGAAGCGACAACTAAGGGCTGGCTCTCATTGGTTGCTAACTCACCCTGTAAGCGCACATGCAATGATTCAATCCTTCCTCCTGCCAACTGACTTACCAAATTGCCTAGAGTTTCTGCTAACTGCATATATGGTCTTAGCTGCTGGAGGACATTAGGCGAGAGTCCAGGAATATTTACAGCTGAACGTGCTGATAAACCCAAGAGAACATCACGTATTTGCTCAGCAACATCAATGGCGACATTAATTTGTGCTTCTTCTGTTGATGCTCCCAAGTGGGGGGTAAGTATGATCTCTTTACCTAGCGTGCGCAGAACCGATTCTCCCAGTGGTTCTGATTCAAACACATCCAAGGCAGCACCAGCAATCTTACCAGCTGCTAAAGCCTCTGCTAGGGCTTGTTCATCAATAATACCGCCGCGAGCACAGTTGATTAGACGGGCAGTTTTCTTCATCTTGGAGAGCGCCGTAGCATTAATTAGATGAGTTGTTTCCGGCGTCTTCGGCATATGCAGGGTAATGTAATCAGCTTCCTGCAATAGCAAATCCAAATCTACCAGGCGACAGCCAAGCTGTTGAGCTCTGTCTACAGAAATAAATGGATCGTAGGCTAGCAACTTCATCCCCATTGCCCGTGCTACTTTGGCAACGTGGGAGCCAATTTTACCTAGGCCGACGACACCCAAAGTTTTTTTATAAACTTCCGTTCCGATAAAGCTCTTACGATCCCAGTGATTTTCTTTGACTGACTGATTGGCATCAGGAACGTGGCGAGAAAGGGAAAGCATCATTGCCAGGGCATGTTCTGCCGCTGCAATTGTATTGCCTTCGGGAGAGTTAACCACTAGAATGCCCTTGCGGGTAGCTGCTGGTACATCGATGTTATCAACACCCACACCGGCACGCCCAATAATCTTCAGTTGCGATCCTGCCTCAATGATTTCTTGGGTAACGCGCGTGCCAGAGCGGATCATCATGGCATCATATTCTGGGATAACTGCTACTAGCTCCTCAGGCGAGAGATTAGTTTTGACGTCAACTTGAGCAACTTGCAAGAGGATATCAATGCCTGATTGAGCAATTGTGTCAGAGACGAGAACCTTAGACATGAACTGCAAGAGGGGTTGAAATGGGCTACGCACAACACGCCCCGCTATTTTAATAGGCGATTGATCTCCAAGCAAGTATATGTGTTGACAACTTAACAGCAACAGGGTCAATATTTAGAGATTACTGGATGCAACTTGTGCAATTTCTGCTCCTGCCGAGATTTTAGGGATTGACGCACTGCACCAATTGTTTTTGGCAAAACTCCCACTAATTGAGCGAGGATTTCGTCAGATAAGGGGTCAATGAGTTGCGGCTCAAAGTATTTTTCAAGTAGGATTAGCAAATTTTTGGCACGCTGTAGAGGAACGTAACTCTCCATTGCCTTTTGAGTAAAGAGAATCCATTTTTGCCTTAAGATATAGGAATTATGCCGCTCTAAGCGTGATTGGGGATAGACAATAGATATTTTGCCGACAGGGATAACTCGATCGCAGTCAAGATCAAAAACACCACCGACTGCAGCACCAGGACCTGCAAGTTCTGAATGGTGGCGATGGCAAATAATGATTGCGTTGCCACGACAACCATTAACCCTAAGCCTTTGTCCACTCTGTAACCTATTTACAATTTCAGTCGGTTGGACTGTTGGTTTGGGAATAAGAGCATTATCTGTCATCTTACAATGACCTAAGCTGGCAAATCATCTTGTTATGATTAATATTATTATTTATCTATCTGCCAAGGATATTTCTTGACCTCAGAACTCTTATTTATTGTATACTTAGTATCTTAATAAGTGACTTCTTCTTTACTAAAACTAAGCATTAGCAATTAAACATCTAGTTGTATAAACTAAAAAACAATTCCCTAACTTATAAAATTTTAATAAATAAAGTTTTGAGCAAAGATAACTATTTACCATAGCCAGTTTCTTGAGAAACTTTATGATCCAGCACAACCAGGAATATTTAAGCTAAACAACTTTCAATTGTTGCCACCACGGACTGAGCCAGGGTATTGAGTTCATAACCACCTTCGAGACCAAATATAATACGACGAGTCAACTCTAAACAGTAAGTCGTAAACAGCCCATAATCTTCTGGCTGTAGCATAATCCCTGCTAGAGGATCAGCTGCATTAGCATCATATCCGGCACTGACAATTAATAAATCTGGTTGAAAATTATGTAAAAAGGGAATTACTTCCTCCTCAAACCTTGGCTGGTAATCAGCCAAGGTACTCCCTGGCGGCATTGGCAAATTAAGTACATTATTGTGGAGTCCCCGTTCATCAGCCCTACCAGTGCCAGGATAGCAGGGAAATTGATGCAGTGAACAGTAGGCGATACGAGCATCACTCTCAACAATCTGCTGCGTACCATTGCCGTGATGAACATCCCAGTCCAAAATTGCAACCTTCTGCACACTAGGTTGTGTGAGGGCGTACTCAGCGGCAATCGCAGCATTAGAAAAAAGGCAAAATCCCATGCCAGTATGGTACTCAGCATGATGACCAGGAGGACGTGCCAGAACAAAGGCTGGGTTGTTAGCAGTCAAAACCTGGTCAACACCATCTAACCAGGCACTAACTGCTAGCATAGCAAGATCATAACTGCGTGAGGAAATCGGCGTATCACTATCTAGCATACCGCCACCACCAGTAGCAATTTGCTCAACTGTCTCAATGTAGTCTTGGGCATGAATTTTTTGCACCAGAGACATTACTCGACGAGTTTCCACAGACGTCGGCAGCAGCCACTCAATTTTGTCAGCCCAAGGCGCTGCTTTGACGGCATCAACAATCGCCCTGAGACGTTCTGGCCGCTCCGGGTGAAAGCGACCAGTATCGTGTTTGAGAAACTCATCCGAGTAAATGACTGGTAGCATAGGTGAGGTCCTTCTTTGATTATTTGTTAATAAGTTCAGGCATCATCAATACAAAAAGAACGCCAAAGGCGATTAAAGCTAAGACTACTTCTATGGTCATCACATCCTCCTGGGTCTTAAACCCCGTATTTCTTTACACAATAGTAAGCAAAGCCCACGTTTTTCAAGCAATGAAAGTCTGAAAAACCCCACCCTAGTTAATTAGGGATGGGGGAATAAAGTCAATGGGGTAATAAATCAGAGCATTTACTTAAAAGAGAAAGTTGAGTGCTAAGCTCTCAAACCTCTAACCTATTTAGTTTCTGAGAACTCAGCATCAATCACATCGTCACCGCCACCTGAACTGCTAGAGCCAGCACCAGCACCAGCACCAGCACCAGCACCAGCACTATCACCAGCATCAGCACCAGCATCACCGCCTTGTTGTTGATAGAGATTAGCGCTAATGCTGTAGAGGGCTTGTTGCAACTCAGTGGTCAAAGTTTTAATCTTCTCGTCGTCTTCTTTCTCAACCGCTTCTCGCAAATCTTTAATGAGTCCTTCTATCTTAGTTTTATCAGCCTCTGGAACTTTGTCGCCCAATTCACTGAGTTGTTTCTCTGCCTGGTAGGCGAGAGAATCTGCTTGATTCTTGCGGTCGATTTTCTCGCGACGCTCTTTATCAGCAGCAGCATTGGATTCAGCTTCCTTAACCATGCGATCGACTTCCTCATCAGGTAGAGTGGAAGCGCCAGTAATGCTGATTGATTGCTCTTTACCAGTACCTCTGTCCTTAGCATTAACGTTAAGGATACCGTTAGCATCAATGTCGAAGGTAACTTCAATTTGGGGAACACCACGAGGAGCAGGAGGAATACCATCTAGACGGAAGGTACCCAGGCTCTTGTTGTCATTTGACATCTCACGTTCACCCTGAAGGACGTGGATTTCTACATTAGTCTGACCATCGACAGCAGTAGAGAAGGTTTCCGACTTCTTGGTAGGGATAGTGGTGTTGCGAGGAATAATCTTGGTCATGACACCACCCAAGGTTTCCACACCTAGGGACAGGGGCGTGACATCTAGCAGCAGAATATCCTTTACTTCACCGGCAAGGACCCCTCCTTGAATAGCTGCACCTACAGCTACAACTTCATCTGGGTTAACACTTTGGTTGGGTTCCTTACCCAGTATTCGCTTAACCAACTCTTGTACTGCGGGAATCCTGGTGGAACCGCCTACCAAGACGATTTCGTCAATGGCTCCCCTTTCGATTTTAGCGTCGCGTAGCGCGTTTTCTACAGGGATACTGCTGCGGTCAATTAAATCAGAGCAGAGTTCTTCAAACTTAGCCCTGGTCAAGGTCATGTCCAGGTGCTTGGGCCCTTCCTGAGTAGCGGTGATAAAGGGCAAGTTTATATCAGCCTGGGTAACACTAGAAAGTTCAATTTTAGCTTTTTCAGCAGCCTCTGTTAGACGTTGGAGGGCTTGCTTGTCTTTGCGTAGGTCTATACCTTCTGTCTTCTGAAATTCTAAAGCTAAGTAATCAACAATTTTCTTGTCGAAGTCGTCACCACCAAGGTGAGTATCACCAGAAGTTGCCAACACTTCAAAAACACCGTCGCCGACTTCGAGAATGGAGACATCGAAGGTACCACCACCCAAGTCAAACACCAGAATGGTTTCATTGCTCTTCTTATCTAAGCCATAGGCAAGAGAAGCAGCAGTTGGTTCGTTAATGATCCGCAACACTTCAACCCCGGCAATCCTACCAGCATCCTTGGTAGCTTGACGCTGAGAGTCATTGAAGTAAGCAGGAACAGTAATAACTGCTTGAGTAACAGTTTCACCTAGGTACTTGCTGGCGTCGTCCACGAGTTTGCGCAGTACCTGGGCAGAAATTTCCTCTGGTGCAAACTGCTTACTTTGAGCTGGGCAGTCGATCTTAACGTTGTCGCCAACCTTGAGGACTTTGTAGGAAACTTCGGTGGTTTCAGTAGTAACTTCGCTATGTCTGCGTCCGATGAAGCGTTTGACGGAGTAGAAAGTGTTTTCAGGGTTCATCACCGCCTGACGCTTGGCGATTTGACCAACTAAGCGATCGCCGTTTTTGGTATAGGCTACAACTGAAGGTGTAGTCCGGAAACCTTCTGCATTAGCAATAACGGTGGGTTTGCCACCTTCCATTACTGCTACGCAGGAGTTAGTTGTACCTAAATCAATTCCAACAACTTTTGCCATAGGAGTCTTCCAGGTTCTTTTAACTACAAATATTGGTGGATTGGGGGAACTTCATGGAACCATCGGAGGGTTTGAGCAACAGCTTTTGCCAGCTTCAACACCATTAAATTTGAAACCGATCTCTATAGTGATCATGATTAGTCTGTCTCATGAAGGGGGGGTTCCCGAACCTGAGACTGGACGGTTGGACCATGAGAGCAACCACCACCTTCTTTCTCCCCTACAGTGCTGCTGGCGTTCATGTACTGCATACTGCTGATTGCTTTTACTGTGTCTAATGTAAGAAAATCAATGACTTTCGGTATTGGGGCGAACCGTAAAGATTTAGTTGTGTTTGCCGTCTTTTGTGGTTATGGGAGGGGGGGATGGCTCGGGGAGATGGCTCGGGGAGATGGGGAGAGGGGGAGAGGGGAAGAGAGGATTTTTGTATACATTCTTTCCGACCTATCTTCCCAAACTTCCTTATCCTTTCTTCCCTATTATATAGTTAACTTCTGTGGCAAGAGTTAACTATTAATGTAGTAATCTCTAGTACCACCAGCATCTAGGGATTCCCCAAGCCGATTTAGAGCATGAATATAGGCTGCTGTTCGCATTGAAACATCTAGTTTCTGAGTGATTGACCAAATTTTTTCAGTCTCCTCCACCATTTTTTCTTTCAGACGCTGATTAACTTCCTCCAACTTCCAATAATGTCCACTCCGGTTTTGTAGCCATTCAAAATAACTAACAGTGACGCCGCCAGCATTGACTAAAATATCGGGAAAAACGTAGATTCCCTTTGATTCCAAAATTTTGTCAGCTGTAGAAGTTGTCGGTCCATTAGCTACTTCAAAGATATATTTGGCTTTGATATCATTGACATTTGCCTCGGTAATTTGATTTTCCAAAGCAGCTGGAATTAGGATATCAACATCTAAAGCTAAAAGCTCTTGATTAGTCAAGACCTCATGTTCAACAATGTTGCAGACGCTGCCTTTACAGTAGACAGCTTTTATCCCTTTCGCAGCTGTTTTATATTGCCGAATACTAGGAATGTCTAGTCCTTTTTTTGAATAAATTGCTCCTTGAGAATCGCTGACAGCAACTACTTTATAACCAGCTTGAGAAAGCAATTGTGCCAGTGCAGCACCAACCTTGCCAAAACCTTGCACGGCAACAGTACTCTGGCTTGGGTGTTGCTCAAATTTGGGCATTAGTGATTGAATTGCGAAAAAAGCACCAGTAGCGGTAGCCTCATTGCGACCAATACTTCCCCCAATCGAGAGCGGTTTTCCAGTGACAACTGCTAGGTCAATTCGACGGCGGATGATGCAATATTGATCCATCATCCAGCCCATGATCATTGAGTTAGTGTAAACATCAGGAGCGAGAATATCTACATCAGGACCAATAAAGTCAGCGATCGCATCTATGTAAGCACGACTTAAACGTTCTAATTCTAGTTTTGATAATTCTTTAGGGTTGAGTGTAATTCCTCCTTTACCACCACCAAATGGTAGATTAAGAACAGCACATTTAAAAGTCATCCAAAACGCCAAGGATTGGACTTCATCAAGGGTAACATTTGGATGATAACGCACGCCGCCTTTGGCTGGACCTCTGGTGTTGTCATAACGCACCCTATAGCCCTGAAAGATTCTTAAAGAGCCATCATCCATACGGACTGGAATTGAAACAGTTAAGCTTGCTTTTGGATACTTCAAACGTTCAATTGCATCCTCAGAAACTGAGACGTATTTCATTGCTATTTCCAGTCTTTTACTGGCATCTGAAAATAATGAATCAGACATTTTTCAGTTCCTCCTTTAACTTGACTAGACTGGGATTAAGATTCCATTCCTAGGAAAGATTAAAACGAGAGTTATTAAATCAAAACTGCCAACTTTTCCAGATAACTTACTAAATCTCTAGGAAGAGAATTTGTCGAACTACCAGATCACAGTGCCAGTCAAATAGTATTTGGTCATTTTTGAAAACCGCCAGTTTCGCAACAGACGAATAATCGCGCTTGTGCCTGAGACCAACGACTGCTTGCTCATCACTAAGAACTAGAGGGCTGACGGTTAACAAGAGTACTTCCTTAATTATTTCATCTGACTGAATTAAATAACAGTTAAACGTAACTATATGTTACTTATATTGTGTTAAATTAAAATAAGGATTGTTTCACTATTCTAGGCACTAACTGCTGTTGCCGATTATTTAGACCTTTATTTTGTGCTGACACACAAGAGGGCAGTTGGCGGCAATTGAAGCAGTGGTATGTCTAAATAGAGAGCTTGGCTAGGAAGCTAGCTGCATAATAATCACAATTGATGTTTATCTTCACCAAAGAATAAGTATCAATAATCAAAATATCAATTTCTGTGTTTAGGAGCAATGTTTCGTCTCCCTCAAAAGTGGTGGGCATTCCCAGTGGAATTGAGAACGTGTCAGAGTTCTTAAGGGCCCCTTTTGATCAACTCAGTTTATGGCAGAAGACAAGAATGATTGAACTTCTAGCGGCACTCTCAGCCTCAGCGGCAGCAGGAATGAGAATTGCCCTGCCCCTGTTAGTAATTGGTCTGTGGCATAGTGATCAACTTTGGTCTAGTGTGCCACTGCTGTCTCTGATTAATCCATCGGTCTTATTAGGTATCCTCACTAGCTGGTCATTATTTGAACTGTTTGCCTCCAAAAAGCTTTTGGGACAACGGTTCTTACAACTTTCTCAGCTGCTGTTGAGTCCTGTTGTCGGAGCCATTATGGGCATTGCCATCGCCCAAGCAGCCCAAGCACCAACTGCCTTTGTCTGGATAGTTGGTATAGTCAGTAGTTTATTAGCGCTAGTACTTCAACTAGTTCAGGTTGGCTGGTTCTATCGCCTGCAGGGCTTGCCACTATGGGCTGTTTGGATTCAAGATTTTTTGTGTATTGCTCTAGTAATCTTTGCCTTTGATGCCCCGCGTCAGGGAGGATTAATTGCTTTAGTCCTCTTGTGGCTAGCAATTGGCAGTTCTCAACAGTGGTATAACTGGTATCTGGGAAAAAATTCTGATCTCAAGCGTCGTCGCAGCTTGAGGTTGTAAGCTGAGAATCGTCTTCCTTAAATACTTTGGATCTTCAATACAAACGTGATCAACTCCAAATCACTTTCTTTGCCCCCCCTACCGCTACAACGTCCCTTGTTAATGATTGGTCATGGCACCAGGGATCAAAAAGGATGTCAGACTTTCCTCGATTTTGCCAAAACTTATCATACTCTAGACCCATCTCGACCAGTCGTGCCTTGTTTTTTAGAACTTACAGGTCCGACAATTCAGGAGGGAGTAGACCAATGCGTGGAACAAGGTTACACCGAAATTTCAGCCCTACCGATTTTGCTATTTGCAGCCCGACACAACAAATTTGACGTTACCAACGAGTTAGACCAAGCTAGAAGGAGACATCCCCAAGTAAAGTTTTACTATGGGCGTCATTTTGGAATTACAAACTCGATTCTGGACTTATGGCGCAATCGACTTGCCGAACTTGATCAGCCCTTAGAGAAACAGGGAAACTCTAAAGTACTGAGCTCTCAATCACCTCTGTCCCCCATCCCCAATTTACATTCTCAGGCTTCCACCAGGGAATCAGCCAACATCGACAATCGCCAAGATACTGTTTTGCTATTTGTGGGGAGGGGCTCCTCTGATCCCGATGCTAATGGCGATGTCTACAAAATGGCTCGTATCCTCTGGGAAGGAAGCGGTTATAAAACTGTTGAAACTTGCTTTATCGGTATTACTCATCCTCGTCTAGAAGAAGGCTTCCGTCGTGCCAGACTCTACCAACCAAAGCGGATTATTGTTGTGCCATACTTCCTATTTATAGGTCTTCTGGTTAAGAAGATTTTTGAGACCACTGCTCAGCAACAGGAACAATATCCAGAGCTTACCATCAACTGTCTGCCGGAAATGGGTATTCAACCTCAGCTACTATCTATTCTCAGGGAGCGAGAAATTGAGACTCAACTGGGGCAGGTGCAGATGAATTGCGAGATGTGTAAGTTTCGACTCTCAGCAGTTAGTCACGGCAATAGTCACGGACATTCCCACCACCATCACCACCATCAAGGGCATACTCATGACCACTCTCACTCCCACAATGCCCCAGACCCTTATGCAGATATAGAGCAATATCACCAGCGCATTTGGCAAGCGCCCTAGTTATTGAGGAACTTACAAAAAAATATCCAATTCCAGGAAGAGCAGGGGAGGCAGAGGGAGTACAATCAAATCATCAATTTTTAAATTAGAATCCCCTTTGCTCCTTCATCTCACCCTTGAAAGATGAGGGTTTTGCTTGTTTCTCTGTAAAAAAATAATAAATATATAGATAATCTATGTCTACAGAATTTAAAGTTGGCGATCGCGTTCGGGTAATCAAACTACCAAGCTATGTCAAGACAGCTGAACCCATGCCGATGTTAAGACCTCCTGAGGTAATTCACATCGGGGAAGAAGGTATAATTCTCGATCGGCGTCCAGGAGGATATTGGGGAGTTCGCTTTGCTCAAGGAGCATTTCTCCTAGACAGCCAATATCTTGAAGCCGTAGCTACTACATCTGAAAAGACTGATCAGATGGAGGAGCCATCGTGAACTCTGCCATGGTAAAGGGTCTTCTCTGCAAAATTAATAAGAAATTTCTATAGATAAAAATCTAGACAAAAATCCGGAAATGTGCTGCTTAACTGGTAAATGTTAGCGTGACCCTGAGATAAAGGGAACGAGTACGGAAGTATTATACCAGATGAGCGGCAATAAAAATGCTCAAGATAAACATTCTAGCCATGAAGGTGGAAGAAACTAATGTGTATAACCTCCTTCACTCTATCGGCATTGCTCACCCCAGTTACATTAACTGGCTAAGTGTAGTATTCGCTTTTGGATTAACCTGGGTAGTAACCTGGTATTTAATGCCAGTAGTGCGTTCTTTTGCTTTAAAGGTGGGTTGGGCAGATCAACCAAACTCACGGCGACTCAACCAAGAACCCTTAGCTAATGCAGGAGGCTTAACTATCTACACTGCTGTGATTGCTACAGTGGTATTGGCGAGCCTATTGGGACTAATTGAGTTCGATGCTGTCTTATATAAGGGGCTGACGATTCTCTTAGGAGCCTCGATTTTAGTGCTAGTGGGTTTTATTGACGACCAATTTGGTCTACCAGCAGTCTTTCGTTTTTCAGTTCAGATTATATCGGCGCTGTTGCTAATTGCTAGCGGTATAAGTATTGAAGTTAGTTTCAGTACCCCTATTGATCCACTGCTGTCAATTTTACTCACCTTACTCTGGGTAGTGGGAATTACCAATGCCATTAACTTAATAGATGGAATGGATGGCTTGGCAGCGGGAGTTAGCTTTATTGCGGCGATGAGCCTATTGGCGGTTTCAGTTGGATCCCCCACCAGTGCCGTGGCAACTTTACTCTTAGCAGCGCTGGGAGGAGCCGCACTTGGCTTTTTGCGGCATAATTTCCATCCCTCAGGCATTATTCTAGGAGATGCTGGAGCCTACTTTTTTGGCTATGTGCTATCAGCAACTAGTATTATAGATCAACTGAAATTAAGTACTGGCTTTGCCCTGATTCCCTTAATTCTTCTTTTGTTCTTGCCAGTACTCGATACTACCCAGGTATTTGTGCGGCGGTTAATTGCCTGTAAAAATCCCCTAACTACTCCTGGCAAGGATCACCTACACCATCGTTTGTTGGCCTCCGGCTTTGGTCAGCGCCGTGTTGCTATAATCCTTTGGAGTGTTACCTTGCTTTCTAACTTCCTAGCGATGAGGTTGTTAGCTATGAATTCTGCGGCAATTTACATCACCCTCGGTAGCACTATTATCCTTTTAGGCTTTACTATTTGGCAAAGGTTACGGGCAATAGATCAGAACTCTTACCCAAGCGCAAAACAAAGCTATTCAGTTTTAACTCAGGAGTTAAAGGTATTTTACCCAAGAGCAGAAACACTATGCACAGTCGCTGGCAAGCAAACCAATTCTAAGCCAACTAGCCCAATCCTTAAAATCTAAAATGCTGAGAGTCTAACTAGCACGATTACCTAGTACATAAGACTTTAGAGAATACCCGATATTACCGGATAGCGCTGTTTAATTCAGTGGCTTTTCCGGGAATGTCGGCAGCTAACTATGCTACAGGCAATTACCCTCTAGTCAAGGGTTCTAAACAATTCAGTTTTTCTGCTAGCGCCCTTGCCAAGTCTTGCCTACTGAATGGATATCTTAGAATTGACTATCAAAATAATGCGGGAGCGTGAGAACCCCCTACTTTCAGCGGGGGGGTGAAAAAAGTCTCACCAATTTTATCAGGAAAAAACTGGTAAAATTACTTAGAAAATATTAAGCTTTGACAAATTTACGACCTAGCTAATTGATAAAATACTTCACAGTTTTTGTGCCAACTATTAGCTAAGCTGGAATGGAGACGCAAAGTAAAAGTAGAGGCAATTTGATGAACGCTGTTTCTGGGGTTGGCTCAAAAGCACTCCCATGGAGAACGATGGTAATGTTTGCCCTAGGATTTTGGCTAAGTGGCAGCCTAATTCTAGACTTTGTGATCATGCCCAGTTTATCTGCTGCTGGTATGATGAGTCAAAGTAGCTTTGCAACAGCTGGCTATTCAATGTTCTGGATTTTTAATCGCATCGAGTTGCTTTGTGCTGCTGTAACCCTAGCAGGTTTATTATCACTGCGTGGCACTTCCAATCTTTATCGTCGTGTCAGACGCTGGTCAATTTTCTTATCGGTTCTTCTGCTGGCAATTGCCATTATTTATACTTATATCATGACGCCGCAGATGAGCGCTTTAGCACTACAGCTAAATCCTTGGGAAGCCGCAAGTGGAATGCCTGCGGGTATGATTGAGATGCATGAAGGTTACTGGTTGCTAGAGGCGATTAAATTAGCAGCAGCGACTGTTGTACTTGGTTGGTGTTACTACGACTCCCGCACTCGGGCATAACCAAGACTATAGACAAAAATGGCTAAGGCTCCTTACCTCAAGCAGGGGGCTTTTTTTTGATGCTTATCCTCCAGCTCAAAGTACAGAGGATTTAAGCAAAATTTTCTATTATTGAGCTTGAAGCTGTTTGAGTTTTTTGTCTGCTGCTAATAGTAATTGTTGAGCTTGAGGATAAGCGCTGGTGCCATTTTTCACTTTTTCAAGTTGATTGATTATGTTGTGTAGCTTACTGATGGTAAGGTTGCGATTAACGGAGTTAGCCTCAGTAGGAGTGGAAGTTAGTAAGCCTTCAATTTGCTTTTGTGCCTGCTCTAGAGCTTTTGTAGCATCAGCTTCAGCTTGATAGCGGAGTTTGATTTGTCCTAAGTTAGCTTTGTAGCTTGCCAGTAACTTTTGAGCTTGCGTGTAACCAGAATCTTCTGGTGAAACTCTTTCGAGTTTTTCTATTGCCTGTTTCCAGAAGTCTTCAATTTGTTTCCACTTGGCAGTAGGATGAGGAGGATTTTGTGCTGCTTTTGCCGCTTCCCAAGCAAAACTTTTGGCAGCTGCAATCAGGTTAGCAGTACGAGGATTAAGGAAAATTCTCTGTTTTGCCAGTACAGTTTCTAGGTTGCTCTGGTATTGTGCAAGTAGCCTTTGCGCTTCTAAATAGCTTGGATCTTGTAAGGGAATTTGTTGAACTTGGTTAATAGCGTGTTGCCAGAGGTTAGCTATTTGTTGCCATTGAATTGCTGTTTGAGGCTTTGCTTGAGTAGCTTTTCGAGCCTGAGAAGCAAATTCTTTGGCTGCTGCTAGACTAGCAACTTGCTGAAAATCCCGCTTATAGGCTGGCAGTTTGATTGTTGCCGTTTTCCCTGCTAATGTTGCTTGTGGGACTTGCTCGAGTTCATCAATAGATGACTGCCAGGAAATGATTGCTTGCTCCCGTTGTGTCGTTGTCTGTGCCTGTTGGTACTGCTTTTTCGCCTTCTTAAGGGCTTGTTCGGCTTGAGTCAGCTGAGTCTGGGCGTTATTCTCTTGGAAAAGCTGTGCTTCCATCCGCCCAATAGTAGTGCGAGCATGTTTATACTCATCAAGAGTGAATTTCCAACCAAGCCAAAAGGTATATTTAGGCCAGTAGCCTAAAAACCAGACTGGAAGGGCATCAAGATGTTTTTGTGCTTGCTTGGCTTTGTTGCTACCGAGTCCAAAGTCAGCTGCACTAGTAGCTTGGTTAACTAATTGATCTGCCTGTTCAACTATAGCAATTGCCTGACGATAGTGATAGTTCATGCTCATGTAGCTGGGCAGCAGTATAATTGGGGCAGTTTTAGCAACAGGCCAGCGAATCATCGGATAGGGTAAATTCAGTACCCAAATTACCCCAGTGGCACTAGTAACTAGAATAGCAGTCCATTTAATTGTACTCCACAGTCCCGGTGCTTGATTAGCTCTTGCCGCTTCTTGGAGAGTGTTTTCACTGAAGTGTGGAAATAGGTCTACAATCTCTTCTCGCAACTCTTGCAAAGATGCAGCTGAGCCTGTTTGCGATCGCATTTGTTCTAAACGATTAAGAACAATTTCTAGTTCTGCTTGACCGAGTGAATCATTAGTTGAGCATTTATTAAGTTCTTGGTGCAGAATTTCAAAGGCACGATTGTTTAAACGCTGCATATCTAAAGATACCAAGTCACTAACTTTAGAATGCCCATTTAAACACGTCATCTAACATCGATATAGCGCTGCGCGCTGGGAACAGGGAACGGGGAACAGGGAATGGAAAAGCTTATCAAACAAAGGTTTTAGCAATTGTTCTTTACCTGAATTTGTAAACATACCAGCGCGCGCTGCTATACATCTAAATGTTTGCCACCAATACTTTTTAATTAATAAGTTTTATAATTTCCTGTTTCCTGTTCCATCTTTACTTATTACTTATTACTTATTACTTATTACTTATTACTTAAAGCTCGTCAACTGCACACGGTATCGTTCTTTTTTAGTAATTGCTACTTCCCCTACTTCTAGTCTTCCCTTGCCGCGAATAGAAATTAAGTCTCCTGACTTGAGAAGGTAACTAGCTTGTTTAACTTCTTTCCAGTTAACCCGCACATCGCCAGCACTAATAAAATCGACCATTTTGCTGCGGGAAACACCAAAACCAGCAGAGGCAATTGCATCTAAGCGCATAGAAGCCTCTACTGTTGTCCTTTCTTTTTTCTTAGGTTCTCGAATTTTCAGTTCGCTGAAGTCAAGGCGGCGAGTAGTCACAGGTACAGAGCGCACCTGAGTTAAGTGAATTTCCAGAAACTCCACTACATCTGGCACCACAATTGCTTGGGCACCTCTTTCTGGTAAGACAATAATATCGCCTATTTTCTCTCGCACTAAGCCACTTCCCAGAATTGAACCGAGAAAGTCTCGGTGAGTGGCAGTGTCAAACAGAAAGTTACCAGCAATATCTATAACTGCCAATTCTAGCTGAGATTGGTCGAGGGGTAGTTCTTCACGAGCAATTGCCAAACGTTGCCTTTCTGCTTGGGGATAGCCCCCCCAAGCTAGCAACTGAACCTCTGTCAAGCGACTAAATTGCTGCTGAATTTCTATGAGTACTGGTGGTGAGAGAAAATCTGTCAAGACAACTTCCCAAGTCTTAATTGCCTGTTCAGTTAAATCAATGACACGGGCAACAGACTCTCGATTTTCAACCCCTTTTAAAAGTTCTTCCCTTGGCAACATTTTCAAGTAATGCAGCGTTTTTTCCGTAGAATCTCCCGACTACTAATCGGGAGATTCTCAATAAATACTAATCTGGTTGGGCGTAGCCTTGAAGATTCTCTGGATTGAATTGTTTGAGAATGGGGGTAGCTCGCTTAGTCAAACTCTCGGCACCTTTGACAACAATCAGATATTTGCCTTGATTGAGGCGATTGCGGTAAGGCAAGGCATCACCACTGCTACTTAGCAAGCCAACGCCGCCACCGACAAAAAAGCTGCCCATTGCCGCCGCAATTGTGGCAAAAATGCCGCCGATAATGTGGTTGCCCAGACTACCTGCCCAGGGAAAAATTTCAATAGCAGTGATCACATTAAAGGTGTAACCAGCTGCAAATCCAAAAGGAATTAGCCAGTATGCCATTTGCATGATTTGCTTTTTCGCCTGTGAATTAGGGTCGATCATACCAAATTCATCGGCAGATTGATAACCTTTACCCAAAATCGAGACTTGCTCCATGGGTAAACCTTGTTTTTCTAAGCTAGTGTAGGCTTCTTCTGCCTCAATACGGTTGTTGAGCACAGCAATCAGGTAGTTCATATCAATTTAACAGCCTTTAGAGTGAAAAATAGCCCTAGAGCAACTGCTGTGGCACCACCGAGGATTAAAAAGTAGGCGACGACTCCAGACAACATTTTAAGCTTCTCTCCAATAACTTGCATAAGTATATTGAAACATCTTGTGGGATAGAATGAACTGTCACACATTTAACTTGGATCTAATTAGATAGATGGGGAGATGGGGAGATGGGGAGATGGGGAGATGGGGAGATGGGGAGATGGGGAGATGGGGAGATGGGGAGATGATTTTGATTAACCATTTGCCGCCCTAAACTCTTGACTCCTTACTAGGATCCTTTCTAGAAACGGTTGAAAGTGTGTTGAAAGTGTAATGCTAGATGCACAATAACTTACAGCCCACAGCGACTCGGGAAAAGGTGAGATGAAGTCTGTTATTAGCGTTGATTTACCGCAGCATGCCTACGAGATTGCAATTGCAGCAGATAGCTTGGACGATTTGGGCGTTTGGATTAGTCGCTTGAATCTAGGCAAAAAAGTTTTAGTGGTGTCTAATCCTGCAATTTTTCGCAGATACGGAGAACGAGCAATCAAAGCTCTTAAGTTAGCAGGGTATGAAGTATTTAGCTGCACCCTCCCTGCTGGTGAGCGCTATAAAACTCCGAAATCCATACAAAAAATCTACGATATTGCCCTACAAAATCGCTTAGAGCGTTCCTCCACTATGGTTGCTTTGGGGGGTGGAGTAATTGGCGATATGACTGGTTTTGCTGCTGCCACTTGGCTGCGTGGGATTAACTTTGTACAAGTGCCTACATCTCTTTTGGCGATGGTTGATGCCTCTGTTGGTGGCAAGACTGGTGTTAATCATCCACAAGGGAAAAATTTGATTGGGGCTTTTCATCAGCCGCGATTTGTTTTAATTGATCCCTCGGTGCTCAAAACACTTCCGCCTAGAGAATTTCGTGCCGGAATGGCAGAGGTAATCAAGTATGGCATTATCTGGGATACTGAGTTATTCACTAAGCTAGAGGAGTCTCGGCGTCTTGACCAAAGACGCTATCTGGATGAGGAGTTATTATCAACAATCCTTTCCTGTTCTTGCCAAGCTAAAGCTGATGTCGTCAGCAAGGATGAGAAAGAAGCTGGGTTAAGAGCGATTCTTAATTATGGTCATACTATTGGTCATGCGGTGGAAAGCTTGACAGGGTACAAGTTAGTTAATCATGGAGAAGCTGTAGCCATTGGCATGGTGGCAGCTGGTAAAATCGCGGTTGAACTCCAGATTTGGCAGGAGACTCAAGCCCAGCGTCAAGATGCTCTGATTGAGAAAACTAGATTACCAACTCAGTTACCTACTGGGCTAGAGATTGAAGCAATTATTGATACCCTGCAAACGGATAAGAAGGTTCAAGATGGGAAAGTACGATTTGTGCTTCCTACCGAGATTGGTAAGGTAACTGTGACGGATCAAGTGCCAGCTGATGTGATTCGGCAGGTGCTACAGGGAATGCTGGTGTCTTGAAAATTAGGAGTGGAATGCTACTGCTTTAAGCTAGGCTAACCTTTGTTACAAAAAAACTTTGTAGTACTGCCTGACTCAAAGTGGCTTTAGTCAATGTCCCTATATCCTTTAGAGGAAGGGGGTTTGAGCGTTAAATTAGTATATTTGAACTTGCAAACTTGAGTTATATTGAGTTATACAGTAACCAGGGATGAAGAACAATTCTAATAGACATCTCCAATAATTATGCTAGAACCCTTATACTACCGTTTCCAAATCGAGGTTTCTGGAGATGTCTAATGAATAGAATAGTGCTTTTCAATTGAGTGAAGTACGTCTTCTTGAAGGGAGAGGTGGAGAGGCTCAGATGCCCAGGTGCGGAGAAATTATTCTTCTGGACTGACTTTTAGTCGAGAACTATTATAAGAGACTTTGTACTTCATCCAAGTGGAAAACTGCAATAAATAAAAGTCTAGGGTATTAAATCTACTATTGCTTTGGAAATGAGTATATTGTCACACAAATTAAATTGGGAAATTATAGTGAGAATAACTACATTCAAAGGGAGCTGATCAAAGGTGTGTTATTAAAACAATCAATTATTTTTGAAGGAGTGACTAGTGATGTAGGTAAGATAGAAGTTTTAGAAATTGATTTAAGTACTGAAAACAAAAATTTCAAAATTCGCTTTACGAACATTAAAGTTAATAAGCGAAATTTTGGATAGAGGAGTAAATGAAGGAAACTACCACCGTTTAAATACTACCCGGCTTTCTCAACAGAGTAATATTTAAACTGTATTTGGACTTATTTTGCTCGTAAATTAAGCTTGTTAGGCAGTTCTTCAAAAGGAACGCCAACTTCTTCACAAAAAATAATCCACTGTTCGTGAGTCATTGCAGGTTCAATATTCCCATTTTCCCAACGTCTAAGTGTTGAGGTAGAAACATCTAACCTTACTGATAACTGCTCCTGAGTCAGGTTTGCTTGTTCGCGCAGTTTTCTCAGGGGAGATACATTTTCCTGTGGCTGTTGACTTGATTGTTTCTTGGGCATACTACTTTAAAAACTGATTGTAAGGATACTCTGCCTTACTACAGGTAGGTGGTTTATGGTTCATTGTTAATAGTTTATTGCCATAAATAGTAAATTATCAATAATTGACATCTCTATAAATTACTATTCAGTCACAGTATCATCGGGAGTTATAGCAACGGAAATGTCAGTTAGGACATCCTATTTTGATTTAAAGGGAACAGGGAACAAGAAAGTCTCCTAACAACTGTGGCGACTGCTATAATTTTTTTTGAGGAGATGTCTAATAGTTAAATGGTTTAAATTTCTTAGTTTTTTCGTCATACGACCAGGCTATTCCTTCTGGATCTTTTTGGCGACTCCATTCAGAAAAAGTGTCTCTAACTCTGTGTTTCGCTATAGTAGAGGAACTAATACTTAACCGACGTGCTAAAGCTGCTTGACTCAAACCTTCCAACAGTTCTATGCTGCTTTGTGTTGCAACTTTTGCCTTTACTTCCCTAGCAGCTGTTTTTTCCTCTACTAGGATTGGTCCCATTGCCAGTGGTTGTTCAACATTAGGGACAGGATTCGCGTTAATAATATTCCAGTCCCACCCTTGCCGCCGTACAGTGAAGTACCAAAATTGACCAAGAGCTCTACCAGGTATTCTTCCTTGGATTGTCAGGGTAAATGAGTTTTCTTCTCCTTCTGCTAGTTCTAGATTTCGTTTGAGAAGCACCGTTACAGATTGCCCTTTAATCCGTGCTACTTGTCCAATTATGCGGAATTTATTTACACCCTTGCGTCTCAAGTCTAAGGAATTACTGTTTTTGAGTTTTAACTTAACCAACATCAACAAAGGTGGATGAGTACGAGGGTAGCACTTCCAAACTAGAGGAAGTTCGAGGATATGAGGGTTAGCTTTGAGAAGCTTACCTAAATCATCAGATATTTGAGCTGGCACCTCTAGATCATCGTCTGTTAGTAAGGTACCTTGGAGGAAGTTTTTTGAACTAGGTCGATAGATCCCACAAATTTTTCCTCTAGCACTGTAAATTATGGGGTCATCATGTGCTTTGCTCTGTGCCATGTTTTCCGCTATCTATTAGTAGCTCCTGACTCGGAAACTACTTGCTCGGAGTCTCTTGCCTGCCTAAATTTTAGAACTTTTTGTGCTAAGTTAGCTTCACTGAAATCTTGCACTTTTACCCGAATGGTTAGTAACGGTAATGGGTTACACAATTATCACAATTACCGCATCGAAACCCATCTGCCTCCTTAGTAAAGCCAAAAGCCCCTAACAAAAATTGCCAGCGACACTTGCCAGTAGTTAGATATTTATTCATCTGATGGAACAGTTGCTGCTGCTTAGCAATCAAATGCCCTAGAGAAATAGACTGTGGTGAGTGCTGTTGGCGATAATGGAAAGGATCAAGCCACTCTAATTGATTAGCACTGTGAAGGAGGCCAAGAGCAACTGCACCATCGCGAAATTGCCTTGCTACTGTTGCAACTTCTCCTTGTTGTGGTAATTGTTTAACCAAACGCTGGGCATCCTGATATTGCGATCGCATTTTAGCAGCAAAAAACTGGCGTCGCTGCTTGTCTTCTGGATTTAACCACCCTGTGGGTTCACTTATCAGCATCAAAGCATCGGCAGGCTTACCATCCCTTCCGCCTCTACCAACTTCTTGAATATACTCCGATAGCAGTTGAGGGGGGCAAAAATGCACAACCCAGCGCACATCAGGTTTGTTGATACCCATACCAAAAGCGCAAGTACAAACAGCGAATTGAGTCTTACCACCAAGCCAACTAGCTTCAATGGTACGGCGCTGCTGAGGACTCAATCCCGCGTGGTAAGCTGCTGTAGCATAACCCAATTGCCCAAACCACTCGGCTAGCTCTTCACTCTCTCGTCGAGAACGGACATAGACTAAGCCTGTTTGCTGGTTTCTGGCTCTAATAAACCTTAACATCTGCTGGCGGCGTCCTCTAGGAGTCAATACAGTTTGCACTCTCAATTGGAGATTCTCACGGTAGGGACTAATTAAGAAAATCTCTGGCTGTTGCAGTTGCAAAACTTTACAGATGGTTTGCTGGGCATTAAGATCAGCTGTGGCTGTAAAAGCAGCGATCGCTATTTTTGTACCTTGAGGCTTATACTGCAACAAAGCTGTTCTTACTGCACCCAAACGTCGATAAGCTGGACGAAAGGTATCGCCCCACTGCACCAGGCAATGAGCCTCATCCAGAATTAAGCCATTAATCTTTAGCTGCGGCTGGCATAATTTTTCCCACACTGGCGCACTGAGTAGAGTTTCCGGCGAGAGGTAAAGCAATCGCAGTTTCTGTCTTTCCAAAGCCTGGAGAGTTTGGCGTCGCTGATAAGTTGGTAATTCGCTATGCAAGAGGGCAGCTGGTAACTGGAGATAGCACAATTCTTGCACCTGATTTTCCATCAGTGCTACCAGAGGCGAAACTACTAGCGTTAGCCCAGTTTTTAGTAGTGCCGGAAGTTGAAAGCAAATCGATTTGCCCCCACCTGTAGGTAAGACAATTAGCGCATCTCGCTTTGACAATAAGCTGCGAACAATTTCCCCTTGAGGTGGTCTAAAATTCTCATATCCCCAAATTTTTTTTAAAGCAGCACGAACTTCTTTCCAAGAGGCTATTTCAGGATTGTTCATGATTATTGGTAATAAGTAATAAGTAATAAGTAATAAGTAATAAACTTCGTAGTTTATGTTCAGTAATTTAGCGATTAAAATTGCTTGATTCAAAAGAAGACTGATTTGGCAATATCTTCAAAACTTGTATCTGACCAGTACAGTAATAATTTAGTCAATAATCCTGCTAGAGAAGATTGTTTTTTTATAGTTATTTTCTCATCTTGAGGGTAGTTATTAAGATTATGAATCAAATTAAATTCAGAATTTGGATAGATATGATGAATAATTTTTTGCTCTTTCATACTGAGTGATGCTCCTTAATTGATAATCATGATATAATTTTCTACTCTCTAATGCACCCGAGAATATACTGATTATTTACAACAATGTTTCAGATTACATGTGTAAAATTTCTTAAGATGAGGGCATCTCTCAACTCAACTGACTTGTTCAAGGATAGTATTATAATAAGGAGCATCTCGAACTCCTTAAACTTTGATTTCTACCTGTAACAGCAAACTTAGTGACGGTCTCTTTCCAAATCGTAGAGAACTTTTTCTAGAACCCAAGAATTTGATCGCCCAGGATAGCGCAAACGAACATAGTCGAACAGTCGCTCGGCTGTAGAGACATCCCCATTAAGTAGGCAGATTAATCGCTTTCCCAAATGATGGGAAGAGACTGGCGGTTTTTTTCGGAAAGAAGCCTTGCGCTTTTGAGACCTTCGTCTTGACGGCATTCTCTTAAATTTGTCTGTGCGCTGTTCTCGGATAACCAAAAATAGGTAAATAAGCAAACCAGCTGCTGCCAATAAAAAGACAGACGCTAAGGCATTGATTAGAATACTAACCATATATGATAAAACCAAAAACAATGAAGATAGGAGAGTTCGTGCTGTTGTAATTATCCCTCACCTTTAGTAATCTCAATAAACAGGATAAAAGTAACTTTTATTCAGTCAAAAATCGATTGCTACAGAGTCGTATATAGAAGTCGCCACAACTGTTAAGATACTTCCTTATTCCCTGTTAAACTATTGCGCATTAAAAATGCACAACAGCAAGGCAGGAGGCAGGGGGCAGAAGGCAGAAGGAACAAGAGTTTGGGCTATTAACTAATATCAAATAAATATATGATTTAAATGCGTAACAGCTTACCTTTGAATCAAAATAGGATGTCCTAACTGACACATCTGTTGCTATGTTTGCCACTTGGTATAGCAGTACGCATTTTGGTTAGGACACTACCATTAGCTGTAAAGACAGAATAAATCATCAATTGACTCCAAAAAAAGATGTCCTAACCGTAGCGCGTAGCGCTATAACATTCCGTTTACTTTTTATTCAAGTTAAAGTCGATTTTGTAGTAACTTGTAAATCGCCATTTCAAAACACCATTCTAATGATTTATTAGGATATTGAAACACTACCTCTCTGAGAAGCTTCTCGGCTTTTTTTTGATCAAAATTTACCAGTTCTAGCAATTCTTCTGCCAACTTCTTTAGGGCTCGGCTTGGAGAGGAAACAGTCTTCTTTTTTTGTTTGGCTATACAATCTTGTAAAGGTTGAAGTGATGGAATTGGCTCAGAGAGTGTTGGCAGTGTAGTGGAAGCAACATTGTTTCTTAGTTCAATTATTTGATACCAAACTGGAGAATCTGCGCCGAAATTACGCCCGTAAATCTTAACAGTTTTGATAGATTCAGGTGACAAGCTCATCATTCCCTTACGAATAAATGCCACCAATGCTTTTTGATTCGGAACTTGAGCAGACTCCAGCAACAAGTGTAAACACCCTTCTCTTAATTGAACTTTTGCTTTAATATTGTGTGAGACAAGAGAGTAGTTTACCAGTACTGCAATTGCTTTTGGATGACCTTGTTTAGCCAGCTTCAAGATACTCTTTTGAAGCATATTGCTAATCTCTAAATAAATAGAGTAACAATCTATTTTGCATCCTAATTTAGTTGAAATATAGACCTAATAATATCTTGAATCAGTAGGGCAAATAAATTGCTAACGTGATTGGTTAAACCCCCATAACTTCAAACTAATCCAATTCACCCTATTATATTTTCATAATAGGTCTATTGTCTAGATTTGGATTAGCCATTAACCCCAAGTTAAATATCAGATTTCTTAGCAGACAAATAAACGTCAATAAATATCCTATTTGACACTCATTACTTATTACTTATTACTTTAAGTTAAACTATTTTTTATATAGTGATTAATATCAACACCACAAAAGAGGATTCATAAGATGACGGGAAAACAAATCTTGATGCTAGTCGGCGACTTTGTAGAAGACTACGAAGTCATGGTTCCTTTCCAGGCATTACAAATGGTGGGGCATAAAGTTGATGCCGTTTGTCCTAACAAGCAAGCAGGGGACATAGTAAAAACAGCAGTCCATGACTTTGAGGGAGACCAAACCTACAGCGAAAAGCCAGGTCACAACTTCATACTTAATGCCAGCTTTGACAGTATCAAAGCTCAAGATTACGATGCACTAGTCATTCCTGGTGGCAGAGCACCAGAATACATCCGCCTCAACCACGATGTCATCAAGATTGTGCAGCACTTTGCCCAGGCAAATAAGCCAATTGCAGCTATTTGTCATGGTGCCCAACTGCTAGCAGCAGCAGACGTAATCAAAGGTAAGAAATGTTCAGCTTATCCAGCTTGTAGTCCCGATGTAACTAGTGCTGGCGGACAATATGCCGACATTGCAGCTGATGAAGCAATAGTTGATGGTAACTTGGTAACAGCCCCAGCTTGGCCAGCTCATCCCCAGTGGCTAGCAGAATTCCTGAAGGTGTTGGGAACAAGAATCGAGCATTAAGAAAAAATTAAAATTTAATTGTGAATCGATGTCGTCCTACACCTAGCAGAGTGGAGAGGAAAGCCAAGCACAGATACCTTCATAGGTAACCATGAGCCATGAACTATAAACCAGAACCATAGTTTTCTCAAATTGTTAGCACTCGACGGACTTGAGTGCTAAATTTGCTATTGGAGACACGAAGATAGATAAACTAGGGAACACATGGCAAAAATCGTTTCCTTTGATGAAGAATCAAGACGTGCTCTAGAGCGGGGCGTTAACGCCCTGGCTGATGCCGTCCGCATTACTCTAGGGCCAAAAGGTCGCAACGTGCTTTTAGAAAAGCAGTTTGGGGCCCCCCAGATTGTCAACGATGGCATCACTGTTGCTAAAGAAGTTGAACTGGAAGACCCCTTAGAAAATACTGGCGCTCGTCTTATTCAGGAAGTTGCTTCCAAAACTAAAGACATCGCTGGTGATGGTACCACGACTGCTACTGTTCTTGCTCAAGCAATGATTCGCGAAGGTTTGAAGAACGTTGCAGCTGGTGCTAATCCTGTTGCCGTGCGTCGAGGTATCGACAAAGCCGTTGCCCATCTGGTCAAAGAAATTGAGGCAATGTCGCAACCAGTTGCTGGTAGTGCGATCGCTCAAGTTGCCACGGTTTCAGCCGGTAACGACGAAGAAGTGGGCGACATGATTGCCCAAGCTATGGATAAAGTTACCAAAGACGGCGTCATTACCGTTGAGGAGTCAAAATCCCTCACTACCGAACTAGAGGTTGTCGAAGGGATGCAAATTGACCGGGGCTATATCTCCCCCTACTTCGTCACCGATAACGAACGAATGACGGTGGAATTTGAGAACCCCTACATCCTAATTACTGATAAAAAAATCAGCGTAATTCAGGATTTGGTACCGATTTTGGAGAAAGTTGCTCGTGCTGGTCAACCCCTACTAATCGTTGCTGAAGATATAGAAGGGGAAGCATTGGCAACACTAGTAGTCAACAAAGCCCGTGGCGTCCTTAATGCAGCTGCCATCAAAGCACCTGGATTTGGCGATCGCCGCAAGCAAATGCTAGAGGATATTGCCGTACTCACTGGTGGTCAGGTAGTGTCAGAAGACGTCGGTTTGAGCCTCGATGCTGTTGCCATCGAAATGCTGGGAAATGTCCAAAAAGTCAGCATTGATAAAGACTCTACGACAATTGTCGCCGGCTCTGGGACAAAAGCAGATGTTGAAAAGAGGGTTGCTCAAATTCGCCGTCAGCTAGACGAGACTGACTCCGAATACGATAAAGAAAAACTCCAAGAGCGGATTGCTAAGCTGGCTGGTGGTGTGGCTGTAATCAAGGTTGGTGCTGCCACTGAAACTGAACTCAAAGACCGCAAATTGAGGATTGAGGACGCTCTCAATGCCACCAAAGCTGCTGTGGAAGAAGGGATTGTCCCTGGCGGCGGTACAACACTGATTCGCTTGATTCCAAAAGTTATTGAACTTAAGAGTAGCCTAGAGCAAGAAGAGCAAATCGGTGCTGATATCGTTGCCAAAGCACTAGAAGCACCTCTGCGTCAAATGGCAGACAATGCTGGTGTCGAAGGTTCTGTCATCGTTGAGAAAGTGCGCAACAGCGAGGTCAATGTTGGCTACAATGCTGCTACTGATCAATATGAAGACCTGATTGCAGCTGGTATTATTGACCCCGCCAAGGTGGTACGTTCCTGCCTACAAAATGCTGGTTCCATTGCTGGCATGGTTTTGACTACAGAAGCTCTGGTAGTTGAGAAGCCTGAGAAAAAAGCTCCTGCTCCCGACATGGGCGGCATGGGCGGCATGGGCGGTATGGGCGGTATGGGCGGTATGGGCGGTATGGGTGGTATGGGCGGCATGATGTAGTCTAATGACTTGCCCACCTTAACGCTCAAAGCAGCTTGTTTCTTGGAAACAGGCTGCTTTTTAGTACCCTGTTACCTTACTCTGTTATAATCAAGTGCAAAAATCTAAATTCAATAGCTTTACTGATTGGTATATATAGCAGTCGCCACAGCTGTTAGGACACTTTCTTGTTCCCTCTTGTTCCCTGTTCCCTGTTAAGAGTTCCCTGTTCCCTTTTAATCAAAATAGGATGTCCTAACTGACATGTCCGTTGCTATAACTTTCATAAAATTAAAATTTAGCTAGGAAAGTACATTATGAATTTACTGATTTTCACAGTCTACCTGATCTGCGTCACTTATGTTCTTTACAATGCTTTTTTATTTGTAGATAGTATGGTAACAGTTGACGCAGATAAAGAAGAGTTAAGCCGACAATTAGAAGAAGATAATCTTAAAGATTTTATTGATATCAAATTTAAGTTCAAATCAGGCTATCATCTTGATCAAATTGATAAAGAATTGGAAACTATACCAGTTGAAGTTGCTAATAAATCTCAACAACATAAGCTAGAATTACTTTGGGATGATAGTTCTATATCTAACTTAAAAAAGAAGTCAGGGCGACTAATCAGGATAACTCCTGGTATGAGTGAAACACCTCAAAAACAAGCAACCAGTACCATTCTTCCTGGTCAAACTATCGAAGCAAAGTTGAGTGATGAAAAATTAGTATCTCCCTTACATTCCAAAAACATTTCTGTTAGAAAAACATCCACTCTAGATAGTGAAAGACTTCTTAAAATAGCTGCATTAACGGCAAGTGTTTTCCACATTCAGCTGGTTTTTAAAATTGCTAGCCAAAAAACTAATCCTAAAGACGGTAAGCAGCAGCTTTCCTGCGTACTACGTTGTCCGTTAAGCGTCAAAAGGGTTCACTGGAAAAAAGCCGCTGACTTGCTGTTGAGACCGAATAAGTAAGGGACTTCCAAATAAAAAAATATCCCATCCGGGGGATGGCTCGGGGGGATGGGGGGATGGGGAGATGGGGAGATGGGGATCAGATTTTAGAATTTTGCTCAAATGGTTGAAAGTATAATTCCTGTACAACAGTTTAAACTTTTGACCTAGACTCTCGCCTTAAAAGCCCATGGATGACTAGACTAGATATGGGAGAGAGGAGGCGCAGGCAGTTGCAGACAGTGGCTATTGACCCTGTCTGAGGAAAGTCCGGGCTCCCTAAAGACCAGACTTGCTGGGTAACGCCCAGTGCGGGTGACCGTGAGGATAGTGCCACAGAAACATACCGCCGATGGCTTATGGAAGCAAAAGCAATGGCTTTTATCTGCACAGGTAAGGGTGCAAGGGTGCGGTAAGAGCGTACCAGCAGCATCGAGAGGTGCTGGCTCGGTAAACCCCGGTTGGGAGCAAGGCACAATGGAACTATGGTTGGTCTTTTACCAGTTCCACCCAATAGAACCGCTTGAGGTGTCTGGTAACAGACATCCCAGATAGATAACTGCCCTCTAGGGTAGTCTAAAGACTACTGTAGGAGAACAGAACCCGGCTTATGACCTGCTCTCTCCCTAATTCCTTGATTAGCTGTTCCGGCAAGAAGCCCCGCGACCTACTCGAAGAGTTGGAGATATAGCAGTCGCCACAGCTGTTAGGACACTTTCTTGTTCCCTGTTCCCTGTTAAGAGTTCCCTGTTCCCTTTGAATCAAAATACGATGTCCTAACCGAGATGTCGGTTGCTATATGACCAATGACCCTCGTCGTCAGAAACAACTACAAAAGTTAGTGCAAAAACTAGGATTACCTGAACACTCTCCAGTAGAATGGAAGCTTCTAGACCTGGCACTAACTCACCCGAGTATTTCAGCTGAGGCAAACTATGAGCAATTGGAGTTTGTCGGTGATGCTGTAGTGCGAATGGCGGCTTCAGAGTTGTTGTTTGAGACTTATCCTAATTCTTCAGTAGGTGAATTTGCCGCCATTCGTTCAGTTTTGGTGAGTGATCGTATCCTTGCCCAGTTAGCTCAATCTTATGGACTAGAACGGTATTTACTTGTTTCTAGCTCTGCTGCCAATGACTTTGCTGGCGAGAGGTCGAGACTAGCAGATGCCTTTGAAGCAATTTTGGGAGCGCTATATCTGAGTACCCATACCTTGGAATTAATTCGCCCCTGGCTAGACCCTCACTTGCAGGAATTGGCAGCTGAAGTTCGCAAAGACCCCGCACGTCAAAATTACAAAGATGCCCTCCAAGAATGGACTCAAGCCCGCTACAAAATCCTGCCAGAATACCGTCTCCAGGAAACAAGTAGGGTACATGGCACAGCTGACCGATTTACTGCCCAAGTCTGGCTTCACAATCAGCAATTAGGCGAAGGTAAAGGACGCTCTAAAAAGGCAGCTGAACAAGCTGCTGCCAAACAGGCATTGTTGGCAGTACAAGGTAAACAGAGTGAACAAGACTAAAATTGTAGTATTAGGTGCAGGCCGTTGGGGTACGCATTTAGTGCGGAACTTTCGGCAACACCCCAAGGCTATGGTAGTAGGAGTAGTTGATCCGCAAGCAGAGCGTTTAGCAGCAATGCGAGCCCGCTTGGAACTTGATAATAGCGTATTATTAGCAACTGATTTAGCGTCTGTATCCAAAAGTACCCCAATTGAAGCGGTGGCGATCGCTACACCAGCTTTTAGCCACTACACTCTAATTAAGGAAGCATTGCGGCGGGGTTATCACGTTTTGGCAGAAAAACCCTTGACCCTTGATGTCAATGAGTGCCTAGAACTATGCCGCTTTGCCCAAGAACAGCAACGACAGTTGATGGTTGACCACACTTATTTGTTTCACCCAGCTGTCTGGCGTGCTCAAAAGCTGATTGAGTCTGGAAGCATAGGACAATTGCGCTACGGTTATGCTGCTCGTACCCATTTAGGACCAGTGCGCCAGGATGTTGATGCCTTGTGGGATTTGGCAATTCACGACCTTGCAATCTTTAACAATTGGTTGGGGCAGATGCCGATTAAGGTGCAAGCTATTGGTAAGGTATGGTTACAGAGGAGTACAGGTAAAACTTCACCTGTACATCAAGATTTGGCTGACCTAGTTCAAGTCACACTAACTTATGCGACTGGCTTCGAGGCGTTTATTCATCTGTGTTGGCTTAATCCTGATAAGCAACGACGTCTTAGTTTGGTAGGAACGCGGGGAACTCTGATTTTTGATGAGATGTCGCCTGAGGCACCCCTCACCATCGAGCATGGGTATCTCGCCTCCAACGGCGACTATTTTACCCCTGCTGGTCAAAGTCGCCAAGTGCTAGAAACAGATGCAGGTCAACCGCTAGAGTTTGTCTGCGACCACTTTATTACCAACCTCGGCTCTTGCCAACCTTCGCCCATATCCTCTGGCTGGGTAGGAACAGAACTGGTGCATATTCTTCAATGTCTACAGCAATCCCTTCAACTTGGAGGTCAAATAGTCACAGTTCCCACCCTAGATAGGTGAGAGCTTATCAGTCTCTAGAGGCGACTTAACTTGACTCGGCCCAGACTGGGATTGAGAATTATTATCAGTGTCCAATCCCTCAGCACCATTCTGATTAGCAGCACTTAATTTTTGAGATTCTCCTGAGAGCAACAGTGAAGCCTCGATCATTGGTAGGGAAATAGTAATTGTGGTACCCTTATCCTTGCCCTCGCTAAATAGGCTAATTGTACCTCCCATCATTTCAATTAAACTCCGTGAAATAGCCAGACCAAGACCTGTACCACCGTGCTTGCGAGTAGTTGAGCCATCAACCATCACAAAAGGACGGAATAATTTGTGCTGTTGAGTCGGATCAATACCAATTCCTGTATCCTTGACAGTGACAATCAGGCGCGATGGAGTGGACACTGGGTTATTGACTATAGAGAACTCAGAGCCATTGCTGCCATTATTATCTTCTACAGAGATTTGGGGTCGACTTTCTTGGAGTTGTTCGCCATTAACTAAGTTTTTTGTTGGTTTCTCCTCCTCTAGAATAATTTCTTGTGGGTCATCCTCTTGGGCTGTGGGAATTGAGTTGGAGGGGGTAGCAGACTCGATCTGTGTTTTAATCATAATGCTGCCAGAGTCAGTAAACTTGACAGCGTTGCCTACCACATTCAGCAATACTTGCTTGAGTTTAGCTGGATCGGCGTGGACAGGAATGACCTCATGTATGTCACTGCTATGAAAATCTAGACCTTTCTGCTTAATGGGAACGGCTTGTAAATTAATCACTTCATCGAGAATCTTGCGCATATTAATTGGCTCTGTCTCCACCGAGAGCTTCCCGGCTTCAATCTTGGCAATATCAAGTACGTCGTTGATAATTCCCAACAAATGGATTGCTGCATCATCAGCCCTGTGTAGAAAATCTATTTCTTCTTCTCGGTTATCACAGAAGCCATCCCTTACTAGTCGCAGGCAGCCAATGATGCCATTGAGTGGTGTTCTAAGTTCGTGGGAAGTACTAGCTAGAAACTCGTTTTTTAGCTGATTAGCAGTTTGCGCTTCTTTCCAAGCCGTTTCTAGTTCTTCTGCCCAATCTCTGAGGCGCTCAATCATTCCATCTAGGGCTTCAGACAATTGGTTGATTTCTCTAATTTTGAAGTTGTGGGGGATCCTGTCTGTAGAATGCAAGTGAGACTCATTCAAGGCATAGTCTCGGAGTTTTTCCAAAGGACGCGCTAAATCACGAGCGACGTAAACTGTTACCAAAAAGTTCGCCACAATAATCACGAAGCCCAAGCTATAGAGAGCTTGTTGAATTTGTTCGAGATTGGCTAGGGCATTATCTATGTCAGTAACTGCCAAAACCACCCATTTTTGGTCTGTTTGATTGGTAATTGGACTGTTAATGGCAGAGTACCCGGCAATGGATTCGGTGGTATTTTTTTCAAACTCCGGTATGTGCTGAAAATACTGCTCACCCTCAATTGCATTTTCGACTAAATTTTGAAGCTGAACTACTCCGGGCTCCTGCTCAATATTGCGTCCCACTCGCTCTAAATCTCGATGGGCTAGAATAATTCCCTCTTGGTTAATTACCACTGGATAACCTGACAAGGGCTTAGAATTGTTTTGAGTTAGGAGCGCATCCCTTTGCGCCTTTTCTTCGTTTAACTCTAGCAAAGCTGATTGGACATTGAGGCTATATCTAAGTTGAGAGTTTTGATCATAAACCGGCACACTGAATAATAATCTGAGTTGACTGATGGAATTAGATTGAGTAGAAGTGATTGTTGGAGATTGTACAGAGCTGATGTCAATTTGAGTAGGATCCCAGAGCGATTGACTTTGCTGCTCGGACCACTGAGGCATCTTGTCATTGCCTATAACTTGATTGCCACAAGTGCTGGCAGCCAGCTTTTGTGTCTGTAACTCCAACAACTGCACGCACTCAATCTGAGTCGGTAGTTCCTGAGACAGTTGCTGGATAAATCTTTGATGGGCTTTTGCAGATTGAGACTGTAGAACTACGTTTTTACTAGCAATTGCCAGATTAGTGTTGAGTGAGGCAATCGATGTTTGGAGCATCTGAGCTTTGCTGAGAGCACTTTCGGTTAGATTTTTGCGAGCAGTGTCTAGCAGCGCTGTACGCGCCTTTCTGTAGGTCATATATACCCCCACTAGTAACACTGGCACGCTTAACAGCAGAAGGCGTGTCAGTAGGACGCGACGAAAGGAGGATTGACCTGGCTTAGCCATAGGACTTATCTCAAAATTTAAATAGAAAACCCAACAACAGTAATTAATACAGTAGATGAATTACCCGTGATGTCTGCATATCTGTAATATCTGTAGATGTTGATTTGATTCGGACTTGTTTACATCTTGGCACACTCCCCCCCTTAAGGGCTTTAGCTTTAGGGTAAAGCCTTTGCGTTGCCTTTCCTACTGAGGGTAGCAGGTGCAAAGCTTTTAGACTAGGGAGCAAGTAGTACTTACTCAAGCAGGTTTTACCTCTAATGGTATAACTGAGGCAACTTTGAAGTCGGCGGGGGTAGTTGAGGCATTTGTCAGTCCTATTACGAGTATATTCTGTTATCGAAATTGCAGGGTTAGTCAGAGGTGGTTCAATTTATGAGCATTACTTGACTTGCAATGGCACTTTTTTCACCAGCAGATCCCCGGTGGTTATTTAGTATTGAGCAGAAGATATTTTTACAATAACGAGGGCAACGAGTGTAAAGTTAGATTAATCTATATTAAAGTTTGTACCTTAAAAGTAGGGGCAGGTTTGCTACCGAGCGCTCGAGGTGAATCTCCGGCTTTTGTTAGTTAAACCTTTCCCTACACAGCTAATGAAGCGGTATTTTAACAAGTTTTTAGCCTGGATTTCCCCCATGGTTCAACAACCCCAGCTTGACTATTCTGTTACCTGGAGCAACCGGATTGCTGATCTTCCCCAAGCTGATTGGGATGCCCTTGCCCAGCCCCTGAAGACGCCTTTTCTAGAGTGGGAGTGGTTGAACAATCTCGAAACCTCTGGTAGTGCAATTCCCAAAACTGGCTGGTTGCCCAATCATTTGGCACTGTGGCGAGACCAACAGCTGATTGCAGCTGCGCCTTTATATATTAAGGGTCACAGTTACGGAGAATTTGTCTTTGACCACCAGTGGGCTGATTTATCCTATCGCTTAGGTATTGAGTATTATCCTAAGCTTTTGGGGATGACGCCGTTTACCCCAGCAACAGGCTATCGGTTCTTAATCGCACCAGGAGAAGATGAGGACAAACTGACCGAAATCATGGTAGCAGCGATTGACCACTTTTGCGATCGCCACAACATTAGTAGCTGTCATTTTCTGTTTGTTGATCCCCAATGGCGACTACTCATGGAAAGCCATGGCTTTACTGGCTGGCTGCATCACAGCTACATTTGGCAAAACGAGGGCTTTAAGAGTTTTGATGATTACCTAAGGGTTTTCAACGCTAATCAGCGCCGCAATATCAAGCGAGAACGTCAAGCTGTCTCTAAGGCTGGTTTGCGCATTGAAACCATGATTGGAGATGAAATTCCCAAATCATTTTTTCCAATGATTTACAGCTTTTATAGTAGTACCTGCGATAAGTTTATGTGGGGCAGTAAGTATCTGACTCGCAAGTTTTTTGAACAGTTGTATCAAAGCTACAGTGAGCGCGTTTTGCTGTTTGCCGCCTATCGGGAGGATGATGCTCAAACTCCAGTGGGTATGTCGTTTTGTCTAACCAAGGCAGAACAACTCTATGGGCGCTATTGGGGTTGTTTTGAAGAATATGACTGCTTACATTTCGATGCTTGCTATTATACGCCGATTGAGTGGGCAATCTCGAAGGGCATTCAGATGTTTGATCCTGGGGCTGGTGGGCGTCACAAGCGGCGTCGAGGTTTCCCGGCTACCCCTAACTACAGTCTACATCGATTTTATAATCAGCGCCTGACTAAGATTTTGCGTCAATACATTGGTGAAATTAATGATCTCGAACAGCAGGAAATTGACGCGATCAATCAGGATTTGCCTTTTAGTAAGCGGGAGATTAAGTTAGAGATTTAAATGATTTTGGTTCTTGTTTAAGAGTTTATCTTCGCTATCAACCATGAACCCTCAACCATGAACAATAAAAAGAGGGGCATTTAGCCACCTCAGTTTCTCAAATCTCCTTCAGTGTTGAAGTATTGACCGATTGTTACAGGACTGACAAAACGACTGGATTAGGAATCAGTCGTTTTTATTTTCCTTGAAAGAGGCTAGCCATTCTCTAACTTGGCCAGCAGCAATATCGCGAGTACCCAAACCAAAGGAAAGGGCAATGGCAACAGCGACTGCTCCTAGGAGTAGTCCGAAAGCCAAGTTAATAATGTCGCTAGCAATGCCTATTTGTCTGAGCGCCATCGCTGTAACTAAGGCAATAATTGCAATGCGAGCAGCCTGTCCAACAATTTTTGTCTGGCGTGAACCAGTTACCGTAATCAAGTTGAAAGCTAGATTCGCCAAAAATAGACCAATGGCAAATATCACTAGCGCTACCACAATTCTGAGAGCAAAGCTCAGAATCTGACTAACAATCAACGTCAGGGGATCAACCTGTAAAACGTCAGTTGCCGCGACAATGGCAAATAGCATGATCACGACAAGTACAATTAAGCCCACCCATTCTGACGGTGTCCTTGCAGTTACATCATCTGGAGTCTGTAGTACAGTTTGTTGTCCAGTTGAGGGAGTTGTAGTCTCTGCTTCTGGTATTTCCTCAGTGGGAGAGGTGACAGCTGAGGGTATGCCCAGCCACTCAAAGATATTGTTAAAACCAATACCCGTCAGGATATTAGTTACTAGCTCACTGACAAACCTCCCGATGGCATAGGCAATAATCAGAATCAACGCTGCAAAGAAGATGTTGGGGAGGACACCAAGAATCTCCTCTAACATCAGAATTGCTGGACCAGAGATAGCGTCAATCTGCAATTCATTGAGAGCAGCGATCGCTACGGGAATTAAGATCAGTACGTAGACAACTGTTCCTAAAACCCAAGAGAGTGACCTCTCGCTAGTAGTTGGACTCAGACCTAGTCTATCCCCCAACTGATCAGCACCTGCTGCTGTCAATAAATTAGTGACAACACGTCGCACAATTTGAGCAATTAGCCAACCGATGACGGCAATTAGAGTTGCCCCCAAAATATTCGGTAGAATTGCCAAAATTTCATTGAGCAGTTCCTGCACAGGTAGCAGAGTTCCCTGCAAACCCAAAGTGCTTAAAACTGATGGTAGAAATAGCAGGAAGATGAACCAGTACAGGAAATTACCAATTGTTTGTGACAGTGACAATTGGTTGTTGGTGGATGAGTCTGAGGTACTGTTTATCTGCTCGTTGAGACGCTCATCTAAACCAAATGTCCCTAGTATTCCGGTAACCAAGAGCTTGACAACAGTTGCTAGTAACCAGGCAACACCTAAGAGCGCTCCTGCACCAAATATCTTGGGCAAGAAGCCGATAATTTGCTCAAGGAAACTGTTTAGGGGCTGGGAAACTACCTCCAACTTTAGAGTCTGTAGAACAGCCACTACAGTGAAGATAATCACAACCCAGAACACAGCGCTGGATATCCACTCCTCTACCTTGGGAGCATCTGCTCCTGACTGGCGATTGGTGATCCAGTTAGTTATTTTGTTGTCAATATTGGTGCGATTGAGCAATCCCTTGGTAATCCCTTTAGCAATCACCGCCACAATAATGCCAATCAGCAGGACTAAAATAGCTCCCAGCACATTCGGTAAAAATTCGCTGAGACTAGCTACAAAGTCTCCCGGTGTTGAAGCCGTTGCTCCCTGAGCCAAAATTGATTGCGCCCGAAGTTGCGCACCCACTCCTACAATTTGAACAATACCTTCCCAATCGTTATATATATCCATTCTTCAGCACTTGCCTTATTTTCCAATTGCACAGGCAACTAGCAAAGCCTGTATTTACTGGGCTGTTCTCAAGAGATTATGCTTATCCTCTCATTGAATCAGAGCTTTCTTCACAATGGTTACAGCCAATTTCAGATTCTCCTCGCCTTTGGCAGGAGAGGATGTCAACGAGAATATTAAACCTCAAATCGCGGGTTTAACTCTATCTTGATCAACCAATTAACCACAAAACTTAAGTATTTACTGTCTTTTCCTAGGAAATATACGCTTTTAGAATGATGTCCAACGCCCAAGTTTTTGAACAATCAATCCAAATCAAGGCCAGTGCTACAATTGTGGAGCGCTGTATCACAGAGCAGACTTTGATGCATCGCTGGCTCAATCCGATTTTGCGCTGTGAAGCAGTGGGGGAATGGAGTACAGATGTCGGTAGTCGCTCTCGCTTTGTGATTCAAATTCCCCTATTACAACCTACTCTCAAAAGCGTGGTTGTGGAAAGAGAACCTGGTTTGGTAGTATGGGAGTTTAAGGGATTTTTTCAGGGACGCGATCGTTGGGAGTGTCAGCCAACTCCAAGTGGTACTGTTCTTGTCAACCGCTTTGAGTTTGAAATTCCTAACCCTCTAGTTAGCTGGGGTTTCAACACTTTTTCTGCCATCTGGACGAAAAATGATATGAAAGCTCAGCTCAGACGCCTCAAACGAGTTGCAGAGGAAACATATCTTGAATTTGAGTAAAGTCTGGGGTAAAAAGCTGTAACTAAATAGACATCTCCAATAATTATGCTAGAACCCTTATGCTACCCTTCCTAAATCGAGGTTTCTGGAGATGTCTAGTATAGAAAAGTCTAGTGTTGGGTAGGTTTGGATAGGTCTTATTTGACATCCTCTCCGGGCTGAAGCCACGGAGATTCCAAGAATCACTTCCTGGACTTCCTCTTTCCACGATTCGGCTTACTCAGAGGAGTTTCCTCACCCAAGCAGAGGTCGATATCTCCAGAGGCGTTTAACGTTCCCGTGTGCCCCACGGTACGAAGCGCGAGTTCCAAAATGTTTCGAGCCGCATTCGAGTCTCGGTCTAAAACAAACCCACAGTGATGACAGCGATGTGTTCTTTGACTCAACGACTTTTTGACGACTCCCCTACAGTTGGAACAGTTGGCACTGGTGTAGTGAGGTGGTACGGCTACCGTCACCACACCAAACACCTTTCCAAAGTACTCCAACCAATCTCGGAAAGCCGACCATGCCGCATCAGAAATGGACTTAGACAGCTTGGTGTTCTTCACCATGTTTCGCACCTGCAAGTCCTCATAGGCAACCAAGTCGTTAGACTCGATGACGCATTTTGCCAATTTCACGGCAAAATCTTTACGCTGTCTACTTACCTTGAGGTGCTTCCTACTCAAGCGATTCCTCGCTTTGGCTCTATTGTTCGAGGCTTTTTTGGTGCGAGAAAATCTTTTGCTCAAGCGTTTAAGAGCTTTTTCGGACTTTCTCAAATAACGGGGATTTTCAACCGTTTGCCCCCCCGAGTCGGTGTAAAAGTGAGTCAAACCAACATCCAACCCAATGGTTTTACCCGTTGGTTCTCGTTTCTCAACTCGTTCGATATCAAGGCAAAACTGAACGTAGTACCCGTCAGCACGACGCACAACTCGAACCCGCTTAATTTGACTCAACTGATAAAAGTGCAAATCACGGGTCCCCCACAGTTTAAAGTTTCCAGCTTTAAAGCCATCACTGAAGGTGATAGTTCGTCTATCTTCCGACAGCTTCCATCCTGTTGTTTTGTACTCAACAGAACCATGAGTTTGATGTTTCTTAAAGCGCGGGAAACCCTTTTTCCCTGGTTTGCCTTTCTTGCAGTTGTCGTAGAAACCAGTTATGGCAGACCAAGCTCTTTCAGCAGAAGCCTGACGAGCTTGAGAATTAAGCTTGCCAGCAAACGGGAATTGTTTTGCGAGAACGGCGCAATATGCACTCAACTCGTACTTACCGATTCCTTTGTTGTCCATCCAGTATCTGATGCAACTGTTGTCGGGTAGGAGAGCATACGTCGCCGCATCTCTCCCCCCTAAGAACCGGACTTGACAGTTTCCCATCATCCGGCTCAAGCCTCCAGAACCTCAGAGCATTTACCCGTGTGTACGTGCTTGTGACANAACAGTGAACAGTTTGCTAACAAATACTCACATTGACTAACAAATGTTGCTAGGATTCAAAACTCAGTTAAAAATCAGATCTCCAAACCAAAAAATAGCTTTAGCTAAACACGCGGGTACTGCGCGGATACATGGATTGGTAATTTTTAATTAACAGTAACCACTTTAGTAGTTTTCGCACTCTTGAGTGAGGTACGCTGTCGGCGAGGGTCTTTACTGCGATTAGTCATTAGCTCCTATGCTTAGGAAAGCTGTACCCCAGCCATTGCGCTGGCAAAGAGCAAAATATTCTCCCCTGAAGCGCAAAATTGATATTTTTGCGGGTACATTGCAATTGATGCTCTCTTTAGGGTGGGACAAGCTAGTGGGCAACAATTCTCCCAAGCAAAGAAATCGCAGGGCAAGGTGGTTAGTGGGAAAACTGCTGTACTTAGGCCCAACTTTTGTCAAAATCGGACAAGCACTATCCACCCGCGCTGATTTGATACCCCTAGAGTATGTACAAGCCTTGGGGGAATTGCAGGATCGCGTACCAGCATTTAGTGACAATGAAGCGATCGCTCTGATTGAATCTGAACTGGGTAACTCTATTCATGCTTTGTATCGCGATTTCGAGCGGGTACCTTTGGCATCTGCCAGTTTAGGACAGGTACATAAAGCACGGCTGCATACTGGAGAAGATGTTGTTGTTAAAGTTCAGCGCTCAGGATTAGAAAAATTAATTAATTTAGATTTTGAAGTTTTGCATGAACTGGTGCGCTTCCTTAATCGCTGGCTCCCTGGAATCAGAAAGTATAATTTAGAGTCAATTTATCGGGAGTTCTTTGCACTACTCTATCAAGAAGTTGACTATGTCCATGAAGGCAAAAATGCGGATCGTTTTCGGGAAAACTTTATAGAGCATACTCGTATTATTGCGCCGATAGTCCATTGGCGCTACACTACGAAAAAAATTTTAACCCTGGAATATTTGCCTGGTATCAAAATTGATGACCGTAATACTCTAGAGGCTTGCGGTATCAATCCTAGCGAAATTATTCAACTTGGTATTTGTTGCTATCTCAAACAGTTGTTACAAGATGGTTTTTTTCAGTCTGACCCCCATCCAGGTAATATGGCAGTAAGCTACGACGGCAACCTGATTTTCTACGATTTCGGTGGTATGGCAGAGGTCAAGTCTATTGCTAAAGACCAGATGATTAAGACTTTTTTTGCCATCCTCAAAAAGGACACTGACGAAGTGGTTAAGACCCTAACTTATATGGGTTTAATTGAACCGATGGCAGATATCAGACCGGTAAAAAGGTTAGTTGCTTTTATCTTAGAGGAGTTTACTGAAAAGCCAGTAGATCTCAAAACTTTTGAGCAGATGGGGAATGAGCTTTATTTAATGTTTCAGCAACAGCCATTCCGCTTACCAGCACAGATGACGTTTATTCTCAAATCATTAACAACTCTCGATGGTATTGCTAGAGCACTAGATCCACAATATAACCTTATGGCTGCCACCCAGCCTTTTGTAAAAAGCCTTACTCTGTCTAATCGACCAGGTAATGTAGTAGGAGAAATAGCAAGGCAAGCCAGAGATTTTATTAAACATAAATTTAAGCAGCCTAGTGCAGTTGAAATTTATATTCGACGTTTAGAAGAGCGTATCGAACAGGGAGATTTACAAGTAAGTGTACGCTCACTTGAAAGTGAACGTACTCTCAAGCGAATTAATCTAGCTATTAAAAGTTTAATTTACGCTTGTTTAAGTGGATTTAGCTTGCTCTCTGGCACACTACTACTAGTAACTTCTTTTAGTAACTGGGCAATTGTTGCTTTTGCTTTCTCAGGATTCTGGTTCTTGGTGTTATTGCGTTCTTTAGTTAAGCTAGCTCTTAGAGAAAGACTAGATCAGTTATCCCAGAGATAGCTTAAACAATCTGTAAAAGGTGTGCAGTGAAAAAGTACCCCCAAGGGAATTCGAATCCCTGTCGCCTCCGTGAAAGGGAGGTGTCCTAGGCCTCTAGACGATGGGGGCTTGTTTTATTGACCTTTATAAGGATAGCCAATGTTAGTACTATCTGTCAAGCACCTACTCAAATTAGAGCACTTTTCAATATGAGTGAGGTATACCTTGTTGAAGGGAGATGGGGGGAGGGGGAGATGGGGAGATGGGGAGATGGGGAGATGGGGAGAAATTATTCTTCTGGGCTGACTTTTATAGCACTACGCATTTAGGTTAGGACATTTCTAAATCCTGAAAGCCTTTGATAGACTACTTTTCCCTGTTCCCTGTTCCCTGTTCCCTGTTCCCTAGCGCTATATCAAAGAAGATAAGAGGCTTTGTACTTCATCAAGGGTGAAAACTGCTATAAGTCTCATAGTTATTGACAACTTATCTGACATCGCGACGCCATTGTGCCAAACGCTGTTGAGACTTTTCGTCAAGGGAATTGAATAAGAAGCGACTGCGAGATTGCTTTTTGGGTCGATGTTGGCGGCGAGCTCTACTAGCCATGAATTCAACATCGCTAGCAAACTGCTGAGAAGACATCCATTCTGCACCATACCCCACTACCGTCAGTTGTTGGGCTCGATCTGAGGTAACAACTATCAACCTCTGTCTGGGATGATTTTGTCTGAATCTAAATGAGGCACAGAATTTCTCAATGAAGCTGTCTGCTGTCTGTCCAAAATCTGTGTAAGAGACAGATAGATGTTTGGTTAGAGCTTCACTGTGACTGCCTCTATTTTGATGTTGGGCATCAAAGACAATATCAGTTTTGTAGTCAGTAAAAGCGCTGTAGTTGATTAAAGTTTCTACTAACTCTTGGCGTGCCGCCGCCAGCCCATGATGATCACGGGTCTTTTCTAAAGAAGACCAAGAACCGATGACGTTATAGCCATCGACTAGTAAAACAGCCTGCGGAGAAGAAGGGAGCATCTTTCAAGGCCAATATTGCTCTATTGGAGATCGTTGATTATTCATATAAACAATACAATAATTCAAATTGCAACATTTGGCTCTTGCATGAGTCTTTGCTTGAGGCGTTCTGGTTCTCCCTGATCAATCACCTGACCTTGCGCTAATAAGAATGCTCCATCGCAATAATTCAACTCTTCAAAGCGGTGTGTGACCCAAAGAGCAGTCAATCCGCGGCTTTTAACCAGATGCTGAACTTGCACCACTAAGTCTAGTTGAGTATCTGGATCAAGTAGGGCAGTAGGCTCATCTAAAAGTAAAACTTCACACTGACGTGCAAGAGCGCCAGCAATAGCAATTCGCTGTTTTTGACCACCGCTGAGGGCATAGATTGGGCGTCGCTGTAAATCTAGCAGGTTCACTGCTGCTAGAGCCTCTGACACCCTTGATCGCACTTGGGCTATAGCCAGTTTTTCCTCGACTAGACCAAAAGCTACATCTGCTCCTACTGTGGGCATGACTAACTGATGGTCTGGATTCTGAAATACAAAGCCTACTGGACTAGCAATTTGAATCTTCCCAGATTGGGGCTGAAGTAGCCCTGCCAGCAATCTCAGTAGAGTTGATTTACCACTGCCATTAGTTCCCAAGAGCATCCAAAACTCGCCCTTGGGAACTTCTAGAGAACAAGAATTTAAAACTGACCCTCCCTGAGACCACCTGAAGCAAAGCTCTTGCACACTAATTGCCGGGGATCTCATGGGTTCGTCTGCCGTTTTCTTCATTCAGCTTCGGCAACAGCAAAGAAACCGGGTGTCCGTCCTCCTGCGGCTGTTCCTGATTTCTGAGAAATCATGACTGCACTGATTTGATTACTAAGAATAGCAATTTTTTTCTCAGGTTGTTTATGGCAACTGAGTTCTACCAACTGAGATGCCTCTGGTGAACGCATAGCGCTTATAACTTCCTGATAAGTTTCTTGAGCCTCCTCTGCTGAGTTGCGCTGTACAGACAGCGGCAAGGAAGTATTTTTCAAAGTCAAGTCAATAGTGAACATGCAGTCTTAAGCAGCTAAGCTCTGTTTAGGGATATTACTCCTATGTTAACGGGGGAAAGTTTGAGATTGAAATCAAACACCCTTGTTGGAGAGCAAATCTTTACCAGCTAAGCCTTTACAGCTGAGGGAGTAATGATTATTGTTGAGCCACTCCCACGAATTGAATTCGTGGGATTCAGGCATCAAGGGTGAGATTGCAGGCACAGCCTGTCTAACATCTCCTACGCCTAGGGTTGAACTCCCAACCCTTTTAATAATGATAGTATGTCTACAATCGAGTATCAACCAAACATCTAACGCGGCTTGAAAGCCTTAACGCTACATCCCACGCTTAAAAGACGTGGGATGCAGCTTACTTCTTTGTAAGATTTATCTCAATGAGAGTAGAAATTTAGACGAGATTAACATACTATAGTGGAATATAGTAAAGAAAAGTAACATTTCCTCACAATCAAGACCAAGGTCTGCTTATAAACCAAGGCAACAGGGTTGAGGTTGACGAAAGGATCTGAGTTTTCTTTCGAACTTATAACAAACTGGAGATTTATCCTATGACTACAGCCGTAGGACGCGTGCCGACGAGAGGATGGTTTGACCTCCTCGACGACTGGCTAAAACGCGATCGCTTTGTCTTCGTAGGTTGGTCGGGGATACTGCTTTTCCCCTGTGCCTACCTCGCCATTGGTGGTTGGCTCACCGGCACCACCTTCGTCACCTCTTGGTACACTCATGGACTAGCAAAAAAAAATGGAAAAAGGGGTTGACACTCTCAAAAAATCGGGATACATTAGAAAAGCGCTGAAGGAAAGCAACGCCAACCGCCAGCGCCCCGAACCTAGAAAAACAAATAGTTTGAAAGCGAAGCCCAAAAAACCGGAACTCGTCAAAATCAATTATAAGGGCTGTGGAGCGATTAGCATCAGCAGTCCGCAAGAAGAACCGGAACCTAGAGGTTTCGGAGCCATGAGAAGATCTCATCAACATGGAGAGTTTGATCCTGGCTCAGGATGAACGCTGGCGGTATGCCTAACACATGCAAGTCGAACGCACCTTCGGGTGAGTGGCGGACGGGTGAGTAACGCGTGAGAATCTGCCTTATGGTCGGGGACAACCACTGGAAACGGTGGCTAATACCGGATGTGCCGAAGGGTGAAAGATTAATTGCCAAAAGAAGAGCTCGCGTCTGATTAGCTAGTTGGTGGGGTAAAGGCTTACCAAGGCGGCGATCAGTAGCTGGTCTGAGAGGACGATCAGCCACACTGGGACTGAGACACGGCCCAGACTCCTACGGGAGGCAGCAGTGGGGAATTTTCCGCAATGGGCGAAAGCCTGACGGAGCAATACCGCGTGAGGGAGGAAGGCTCTTGGGTCGTAAACCTCTTTTGTCAGGGAAGAAGCAAGTGACGGTACCTGACGAATCAGCATCGGCTAACTCCGTGCCAGCAGCCGCGGTAATACGGAGGATGCAAGCGTTATCCGGAATTATTGGGCGTAAAGCGTCCGCAGGTGGCTTTTCAAGTCTGCTGTCAAAGGCCAGGGCTCAACTCTGGTTGGGCGGTGGAAACTGTAAAGCTAGAGTGCAGGAGGGGTAGAGGGAATTCCCGGTGTAGCGGTGAAATGCGTAGATATCGGGAAGAACATCGGTGGCGAAGGCGCTCTACTGGACTGCAACTGACACTCAGGGACGAAAGCTAGGGGAGCGAATGGGATTAGATACCCCAGTAGTCCTAGCCGTAAACGATGGATACTAGGTGTAGCTTGTATCGACCCGAGCTGTGCCGTAGCCAACGCGTTAAGTATCCCGCCTGGGGAGTACGCGCGCAAGCGTGAAACTCAAAGGAATTGACGGGGGCCCGCACAAGCGGTGGAGTATGTGGTTTAATTCGATGCAACGCGAAGAACCTTACCAGGGCTTGACATGTCGCGAACTCTGAGGAAACTCGGAGGTGCCTTCGGGAGCGCGAACACAGGTGGTGCATGGCTGTCGTCAGCTCGTGTCGTGAGATGTTGGGTTAAGTCCCGCAACGAGCGCAACCCTCGTCTTTAGTTGCCAGCATTAAGGGTGGGCACTTTAAAGAGACTGCCGGTGACAAACCGGAGGAAGGTGGGGATGACGTCAAGTCAGCATGCCCCTTACGTCCTGGGCGACACACGTACTACAATGGTAGGGACAGAGGGCAGCGAGCCTGCGAAGGTAAGCGAATCTCATAAACCCTGCCTCAGTTCAGATTGCAGGCTGCAACTCGCCTGCATGAAGGAGGAATCGCTAGTAATCGCCGGTCAGAATACGGCGGTGAATCCGTTCCCGGGCCTTGTACACACCGCCCGTCACACCATGGAAGCTGGCCACGCCCGAAGTCGTTACCCTAACCTTTAGAGGAGGGGGATGCCGAAGGCAGGGTTGGTGACTGGGGTGAAGTCGTAACAAGGTAGCCGTACCGGAAGGTGTGGCTGGATCACCTCCTTTTTAGGGAGACCAAGTTGCTGTGGAGAGAACCCAAAAATCAACTCTGTTGGCAACTCATCCCAAAGGTCGGTCGAGTTAGGTAGGTCTTAGCTTTCAAACTATTGGGGTTCGGT
>JAAHGS010000010.1:0-130000 GCA_010692645.1 Symploca sp. SIO2E9 | reverse complement strand
GAGGGGGAGACGCGGAGACACGGAGATGGGGAGATGAATTTTGTGCCTCCTGCCTTCTGCCTTCTGCCTTCTGCCTCCTGCCTCCTGCCTTCTGCCTCCTGCCTTCTGCCTCCTGCCTTTGGTGGGGAGATGGGGAGAGAATTTTGATCAACATTATGTTCTCTCACCGAATCTATCTGTGAGAATAATGCAGTGTTTGGAGTCAAAGGCAATTTTCCCTTGTTGCTGTAACTTGCCTAACTCTCGAGTAATTGTCACTCTAGTGGTGCGGCAGGCATTGGCAAGCTCCTGATGAGTAAGGCGAACATTTAAAAGAGTTCCTTCTGCCACGGATTGACCAATTTCCTGTTTTAAAAATAACAAGAAATGCTGTAAGCGCTCTTTCACCTGCTGCTTGCCAGAAATAACTAAGAGTAATTCTGTCTGCTTGAGTCGCCGATTAATTTGAGCTAAAAGGGCTTGTTTCAAACGAGGGGAAGCATCTATCTCTGTGAAGGCAATGGGAATTAACTGTACTTCTTCCGAGAGTGCTGTTGCTTGATAGTTATTTAGGGAAGTCATACTAGAGCTAAAAGACATTGAAGTTCCTGCTAGCCCCACAAGCATCTCTTCACCATTTTCATTGATAGTACTCAACTTCACTAAACCTCGAGATACGAGCCAAATCTTGTGAGGTTCTAGGTGTATAGTCTCCCCTTTAGCATAAGAATGCCTAGGATAGTTATCTCTAGGATCGTAGTCATTACTTTCTAGTACCTTAAGAGTCTGCTTGAGTTTATTGATATCGCGCACTACCCAGCGCAGGGTTACCAGTTTGCCTTGATTGTCGCGGATAGGGACTACAGTCATAACTGCTTTAAAGGAATCACTGTGATGGGGCTGTAGACGAACCTGCCACTCCTGAACCCAGTCACGCTTACGAAGCTGCTTGAGTTTAACTCCAAACTCCTGAGGTTCTTTTTGAACAATGAACAGTGCTAGCGGTTGATCTACTAATAACTGCTGGGGAACATTGAAGAGTGTAGCTGCTATCCGATTAGCTTCGAGAATATTACCATCTGCATCAGTCACCAGGTAAGCATAAAGCATGGACTCGAACAATTCATGGTGGTGTCCGATTTCAGTTTCGAGCTGTGATTGAGTAGCTGCCAATTCTTCCTTCTTCTGCAAAAGTTCCTCAACAGCTACCTGGAGTTGTTCTGAGGCAACGCCAAGTTCCTTGTAAACTGCTGGCAGCAAGTTGGTTGTTTGCTGTCGAGGATCGCTCACCGCTTGGTAGAGTTCAGCTAAACGCTGTTGGAACGCTTGTAGCTGCTGGGCAAAAATATCAACTTTCACATCAAATTTTCAAAACTTATCTTGCGAAATCGAGTAAATTACTGTTTGTATGTATTAAGCGATTGCAAATATTAATCATGACTGAATTTTTGAGAAAAAACTTAGGATTCAAAATCGAAACTTAGATTCACAGATTTATAAACAGGTCTGAATATTATGGGTTCAAAAGCATGTTTGCTTGATTAGCATCATCTGCTTATAATTCTAATTTTTCTTAATTTATACACTAGAAGCAAAGCGATTGAATTAGTCCATACTATGTTTCCTTGGCACGTGGCGTAAATCCCAGCTTTAAAAAACTTCAAACTCTGTCCCTTGGCAATAAACGTTTGTATTCATGGTTACAAGTCAACTTAAAATGATAGTCACTCTTCAGGTAGAAGTTATAGATCTATAGAAATAGATATTCTTCCCTTTAGATACAGCTTCCACGCGACACTGGGATTTACCACATAGCGGCAAAGCTTAACCCAAACATATATTAGCCTTTTCAGGCTCTAGCTGCTATCCTTATATTATTATAAGGATATCCTGGGTTGCTTTTTTCAATTCATCAAGCACTCCCTATACTTAGAATAAGCAATATCTATGCTTAATTTCTAGGAGCTTAATTAAGCCATCTAGCTCTATGCTTTTAGAACAACAAAAATTTTTAATATTCAACAAAACTGGTCTAATAGTTAAGACTGAGAAATGTTGATTGATTTTGAGGAGTGTGTAATTTACATCAAAACATTTTATCTGAATACATTCTTATCTGAATACATGCATCCAAAAGTAGAATTCAATAAATGAGTCTATAATTAATTATCTTGATTAATTGATTTTGAAGCGCTGCAGTTTTAGGCAAGTATTTAATCTAAAGCCACAAGAATTTCTTAAAATATGATTTCTTTAGAAAATATTGAAGAATCTTTTATGTCTACCTTACAAAAACTAGGACAAGCTTGGTGGATAGAACTTATTACCGATAATCCCTGGTGTAAATATTATTTTGGTCCTTTTGTCAGTAGTCATGAGGCTCAATTTAATCTGGCTGGATACATAGAAGATTTAGAACAGGAAAAAGCTCAAATCTCTGCTGTTAGTATTCAGTGTTGCCAGCCAAAACAGCTAACGATGTTTGAAGATTAATTGAGAGTAGTTTGTGAATTCTTGATTTTATGCTAGTCTGCGTCGCGCGGGCTTTTTTTGTATAGCTACTTTGCAGTAGAACCGGATAAGCTCAATCCCAACCGCTGACTCCGTTTCAGTGCTGCAATTTGTTAAGCTGCTCTCGGGCTAAATCTGAACGTGATGATAAGGCAGATGCCTAATGCCACAACCAATAAATAATTAGTCATCGCACAGTAGAATAAGGGCGAACGATGGGACTCGAACCCACGAATGGTGGAACCACAATCCACTGCCTTAACCACTTGGCTACGCTCGCCATACGATATTTGATTATAGCATCTGGTGACTGAGCTGATCTACCTTCTCTTTCACAATCAACTACTCCTCTAAGTACCTGGACAAAAATAAAGTTTGCTGGTTGAGGCAGGGTGTGGGGTGTGGGGTGTAGGGTGTAGGGGAATTCCGGGCGATTTCATAATTGTTTACACAGTTGCTTTTATGTATGTCCGACTACTTAGAGCAAGAGTTGTTAGCGTAGCAGGATAAACTCCCGGTGGTTAGTGTCGTCAGACGTTCAACTCGAAACCTGAGAGGGGAAAACTTTCGTCATCGATAAATAGTGAAATTAGAATTCAAGATGAATGTGTTACAAAAAGTTACAACAATTGCGGGCGGAGTTATTGTGGTGATTCTGGGAGCGTCGATGGCAATGACCAATCCAGGTAAGGGTGCCTATGAGAAGTATGCTGTTGGGCGGCTGACAAAGTACTTAAAAGAGGAAGTTTGTTCCGAACCATCAAAGAGAGAAGATGTACCGAAGTTCCTCCAGCGTCAATGCCCAAAGCTCATTGATGGTTTACGCCCACCGATTCAAACAGTCATTTCCCAGACTACACAACGCCGTAACTTTGTTTTTTTCAGCATTTATCGAACTGATTTAGATGTTGGTTCTTCCTTACCTGCTTATAAGTTTGGCACGGTTGGGGTTTTTGATAAATTTTATGTTTACCAGGCTGATGAGCTTTAATTGAATCCTTGGAAGATGGGGGGAGAGGCAGATGGGGAGAAAGAGGAATTTATAGCAGTCATCTAGAAAAATGCTATAACCGATGACAAAGACTGTTATGAATTATTGCTTAACTCCTGGATGCTTTAAGCCTCACAATCCAGATTCAGCTCGATTTTGTTATAGTTGTGGCTCTAAGCTATTGCTCAAAGACAGATATCGCCCAATTCAACCTCTGGGTAGGGGAGGATTTGGCAAAACTTTTTTGGCAGTCGATGAAGATATCCCTGATAAACCCTACTGTGTTATTAAACAACTATACCTAGAAAATCCAGATATTGGGTTTCGGGAAAAAGCGACTGAACTGTTTTACCAAGAAGCAGTGCGTTTAGGTGAATTGGGCAAACATCCCCAAATCCCAACTTTACTGGCACACTTTCAACAAAACCGACAACTGTATCTGATTCAAGAGTGGGTTGCTGGAGATACTCTCCAGCAAGAGTTGCAGCAAACAGGTTCATACAATGAGGCACAGATTTGGGAATTACTGCAAGATTTATTGCCACTGCTGGAATATATTCATGCTCATCGGGTAATTCACAGAGACATCAAGCCCGCTAATATTATCCGCCGTCAAGATAATGGCAAGTTAGTGTTAATTGATTTTGGTGTTGCTAAGTTGCTCACCGACTCAGCACTGCTACAAACTGGTACTGCAATCGGTACTCCCGAATATATGGCACCGGAACAACTTAGGGGAAAAGCCTGTGCTGCCAGTGATCTTTATAGTTTAGGCGTTACCTGCATTCACCTACTAACTCAAGTACCACCTCTAGATATGTTTGATTCTATCAATGACTGCTGGGTATGGCGTGATTTCTTGCTACCTGGGTTTGAGGTGAGTAACCACTTGGCAAGAGTCCTTGATAAATTAATGCTAAATCCCCTCAAGCAGCGCTATCAATCTGCTAAGCAAGTTTTACAATCCCTTAACTCAACATCAGCGCCAACCCAACCACTAATTCAACCAACAGCTAGTAAAGTTAAACTGTGGAAGCCAAAAATTTCAGTAGCTCAGCCAGTTATATTACCGCATGCTGAGCCAACTTTAGCTTTAGAGGCAGATATTGACTACACGATAATACACAATTTATTGGTCAAGAAAAAATGGAAAGAGGCCGATCAGCAGACATGGGATATGCTATGTCAATTACTAAGCAAGAATCCAGGCTATTATCTGAAAAACGACGATATTAGAAATTTGCCCTCTCAGGAGTTATTGAGAATTGATCAGTTGTGGATTAAGTATAGCCGTGGACGCTTCGGCTTCAGTGTCCAAGCGCGGATCTATGAAGAAGTTGGTGGAGATTACCCTAGTTTATGCAACCGCCTCGGTTGGCCGCTACACCAAGCATCTGTTCCCGATTCCCAGCTCAAGTTTAACCTGAAAGCACCAGTGGGACACCTGCCCTCACGCCGTTGGGTAGGGGGGTTTAACTGGTGGCGTCATGCTGGCGAGATTGCAGCAAAACTTGGGCAGTGTAGAGCCTTACCATAGTTGATTATCATCGCGCAAATAGCAACAATTGATACAACATTCTAGTAATTGAAATGATATATTCCATTGCCTAATAAACAAAGAAATTTAAGTATATCCTTGCCCTTGTCATCTGCTTATCTACTGATATCTCATGGTAGTCGTGATCAACGTCCTCACTTGGCTATGGAAAAACTGGCTGAGTTAGTAGGCGCTAAGTTGGCAACTCGGAGGGTTTCCTGGGGAGTAGAGGGAGCAGAGGAGAATTATCTCTACAGCCGTACTTCTACGTCTGCTAATGCTAACAGCGCAGCACCAGCTGTGGTAACTAGTAGTACTGGCTTTCCACTAGTGGGTACAGCAATTTTAGAGCTAGCTGAGGTGCCATTGCATGAGCAAATTAGGCAATTTGCTAGTTTGGCGCTAGCTGCTGGCTATAATCAATTGCAGTTATTGCCTGTGTTTTTGTTGCCAGGGGTGCATGTGAGTGAGGATATTCCAGCAGAAGTGGCGCTGGCGCAGCAAAGTTTAGGTGGAGCAATCGGGCTGAAATTGCTGCCTTACTTGGGTGCTCACCCTGGTTTAAGGAGCATTCTGGCAAGTCAGCTAGCAGGGGTAGAGACTGATGCCAAGATTTTAATATCTCACGGAACTCGCCGTGTTGGTGGTAATCAGCCAGTGGAGGCAATGGCTGACTATCTGGGAGCAGTGGCGGCTTACTTTTCAGTGTCGCCGAGTTTAGAGGAGCAGATTCAAGTTTTAGCGGCTGCTGGTTATAGACAGATTGTGATTTTGCCTTACTTTTTTTTCTGTGGGGGAATTACGGATGCGATTGCTCAAATGGTTGCTCAGATACAGTTACACTCACCTAAGCTACGTTTGAGCTTAGGTGAACCGATTGGGGCAAGTGCTCAATTAGCTGATTTAATTGTGGATTTAATTGAACAAAAATGAACCACAAAGGCACAAAGAACGCAGAAGTAGAAAGGACAAAGTGTTTGGGTAAGGTGTATTTAGTGGGTGCTGGACCAGGAGATCCTGGGCTGTTAACACTTAAAGGTAAGGGGTTATTAGCTGGTGCGGATGTTGTCGTCTATGATGCTTTGGTGAGTCCACAGATTGTGGCGATGATTAATCCTCAAGCAGAGCAAATTAATGCTGGCAAGCGTCGAGGGCGTCATTCTCTGTTGCAGGAAGAGACGACACGGATACTAATTGAAAAGGCGCAAACTGAAGCAGTAGTGGTGCGGCTGAAGGGGGGTGATCCCTTTGTATTTGGTCGTGGCGGCGAAGAAATGCAAGACTTGGTCAATGCTGGAGTATCTGTGGAGGTAGTACCCGGGGTAACTTCTGGGGTAGCAGCGCCAGCCTATGCAGGGATTCCTATAACTCACCGTGCCTACAGTTCTTCGGTGACTTTTGTCACAGGTCATGAGTCAGCAGGAAAGTATAGACCACAAGTGAATTGGGAAGCGATCGCTCATGCTTCGGAAACAATAGTGATTTATATGGGTGTACACAACTTACCTTACATTGTTACCCAACTCTGTGGCGCTGGCTTGAATGAGCAAACGCCTGTAGCACTCATTCGCTGGGGAACTAGACCACAACAGCAAGAGTTAATTGGCTGCTTGGGGACAATTGTAGCATTGGTGGAGGAGAGTAAGTTTGAAGCCCCTGCGATCGCAGTTATTGGGGATGTAGTCAAGTTGCACGATATTCTACCAGGTCAATTTGTTTAATGATCGACAGTACCCTCTCAGGGTACTTTTCAATCTTTCAGGAAATTGGTAAAGTAGATGCCCTGTGATCTTTTCATAGCCGTTTTCACCCTTGATGAAGTGCAATGCCTCTTAGTTGTCCGAGAAAAGTCAGCCTAGAATAATAATGTCTCCCCCGGGTGAACGAAATTTTGGTTGGAATTTCAATTCTCCGCGTCTGGGCGTCTCCGCGTCTGGGCGTCTCCGCGTCTGGGCGTCTCCGCGTCTCCCCATCTCCCCCTCTCCCCCTTTTCCAGGAATGCTCTGCGTTTGACGTAAATACTTTTCATATGCTTCTTCACTGTATTGGGAGTAATATCGAGCTCAGCTGCGATTTCTTTGTAGGTATAGTCATCTTGATGGAGTAACCAAACCTCCATTTCACGGTCAGTAAGACCATATTTTTTAGCATCTTCCATAATTATTTTCTGGCTAGTTTGCCGTTTATCTTCTAAAGTTACTAACAAAAAAGGATTGGCTTCAGATTCTAGTATTAGCCATCGAGCTTTTATTTTAAGAAAGACATAACTGTCTGTAATAATTTCAGTTTCAAGCTGCCAAATTTGATTGGGAAATAAATTACGAGTCTCAATTAAATATTGACAAATATGAGAGACTTCTTCAGGTAATGAGGTATCTTCAGGTAATAAAGTAGTTGCTGATTTACTTTGCTTGAGCTTGCGCAAAAGTCTCATGACCTGGTAATTAGCATAAATAAGCTGACCTTGAGTATTCAGAATCAAAATACCGTTGATTAGGTCTTCAATCAAAGACTGTAGTAAATTAGATGAAATTTTGTTAGGGAACGATGACTTAGCAGTTGTATTTTTTTTGCTTGGGTCTTTGATGATTGATGAGCGGATGTATTAAGTTGATAATTTCTACTGAACATTACTTACCTCTTGCAAATTACGGTTCATTTTAGATATTAACCTTCAGAATATCTCAGTTTAAGTCTTGGCACTATATGTAGGATGTCAGTAATTGTAATAAAACTTTATATAATTCAGTTTGTAGACAGATCATATAGCAACGGACATATCAGTTAGGACATTCTATTTTGATTCAAAGGGAGCAGGGAGCAGGGAGCAGGGAGCAGGGAGCAGGGAGCAGGGAGCAGGGAGCAGGGAGCAGGGAGCAGGGAGCAGGGAGCAGGGAGCAGGGAGTAGGGAACAAGGAAGTGTCCTAATCATAGTGGCGACGGCTATAGAGCGCCAGTCAGTGTAATCTGAAATCGCCTGCTGGTAAGGCTTAGCCCATCTGTAATGGTATGAGTAAGCTGCTAAATTTCTTTTGTCATGCTCAGATACTTGGGGATTAAAAGTGGACTAAAAAGTACCCTGGCAAGGTACTTAGCAAACACTATGCAGCTTTGTCATCATGCATGTAGTTAGACAAATTAAGGGCAGATAAGTTGCAGGTGAGAAGGCTAAAAGATAATTCCACTAAAGCTTACTAAGTAATCCAAAAGTCTGAAACCAAGAGAATACTGCTATGTCAAACGGAACACCCTTTATTCCTATCATTAGTCCACAAGTACCCTTACAAGTTAGTGAAACTCAAATCTACTTCAAACAAATTCTCGGTAAAGTCTCCTTTGAGCTATTCAATCTGTCGATTCCAGGCAAAACACAACCAGTAGGCGAACAAACTGAGCCTCAGCAATTACGGTTTATCATCGCAACACTCCAAAATACTCCTGCTACTCGAAATTTCTTAAAAGTACTTCTGCTTCCAGTTGTCTAGACAAATCTTCTAAACATGAGTTCTTTCAATTGGGAAAACTTCTTAAGGCAGTGGAGTCAAGATGTACTCGAATCAATGGAGGATGTTCACGAGGAGCTGCCACTAGAAGTTATTGAGTCTAATTGGTTGGGTTATCCAGGGGCGACAGAGGAGCAAATTGCCTTTGCTGAAACTCGTTTGGGAATAGCTCTACCTCCCTCCTACCGAGAGTTCCTCACAGTCACTAATGGTTGGCATCAGACAACGCCTTTCATCTACAAAATCTGGTCTACTGAAGAAATTGAATGGTTTGCACTAAGACATCAAGCCTGGATTAATACTTTTATCGAGCGATATGGGGATAAGTGTAAAAATAGTCTACAGTCTCAATTTACCATGCCCTCAATTTCAGACGAAGAATACTTAGTCTATGGGGATACTCAAGATTGTAGTAAGTTCAGATTAGAGTATCTAAGTACTGCTTTGGAAATTAGCGATCGCGGCGAATCTGCTATCTACCTACTCAATCCAAAAATAATAGCAGAAGATGGAGAATGGGAGGCTTGTTTTTTTGGCGACTGGCTTCCTGGTGCTGATCGTTATAGGTCTTTCCGCGAAATGATGCAAGCAGAATATCAAAACTTTCTCGAATTAAGATAAGTCTGATTTATTCTGATTATTTTCTTGCTTACTGTTAACGAAATAAACACAATTAACAGCATTAAAACTAGGCAGTATAGTAGCCGATTTTGAGCTATTACCAGTAGATTGTATCTGTTGATTTAAAGGCCAGGGATAAAAAATATTCATTAAAGCAATGCATACCACCAACTTGAATCTTGCCGACTTCAATCAAGAAAGTAAACAAGATCAAAGACAAAGGTCTAAACTCTCTTGCTATCGAACAATTAACCAATCTGCTGTACTACAAGGAATCATTGAGAATTTAATTGATGGCATCTTAATTGTCAGCACTCAAAGTGAGCTGATTTATGTTAATGATATTGCTAGTAGAATTCTAAGACAGCTACATCAGAATAGTTCACCAGAGAATTTCTTACCTAAAGAGATTTGGCATATTTGTCAGTCATTAATTCAAAGCCGAAATTTATTTCCTCATCAAATCTGGCAATTATCTTCAGAAATTTTTGTTGATATTTCAAGTGTATTTAAAGTTAATGCTCGATGGATTTATTCAAAAGAAATTAAAAATGATTGTATCTTAATAACTGTCAAAGACTACTATCAAACAATAAAAAATATAGCAGTAGAAGAGTCACAAAAATATGGTTTAACACCTCGTTAAAAAGAGGTTTGGACACTTCAAAGAGCTAACTACACATACAAAGAAATTGCAGCCGAATTGTGTATTACTCCTAACACTGTTAAGAAGCATATTAAAAGTATTCACTCTAAACAAAAAGAGATTTTTGACCTCGATGAATAAGGCGAGAGCACCGACTTAAATATTGAGTTCCTTTAGCACTTGATGGAATTTACAACAAATTCAAGTTTTATTAGACCACCATGGAAGCAGTAATTATAGCAATTTTTGTCTACACTACTTTATTTTCTTGGATGTTGGGGATATTTCCTGCAAAACCAAAACCACCGAAAAAGACGGAGGAAGAGAAAATGGGAGAAGCTCTGGGAAAAGTTCTTAAAAGAACGAATGAGGCTTTGGAAAAAATAACTGAAGCCAAAGACTAATTTTGTGAAAAGATGAATTTTGTAAAACTCTACTTGTCCTTGAGATTTATCTCTGTTGACTCACTTATAGAGGTACTCACCAATTGTTTGGGTAAGTCAATTAACCTTAATAAAAGTAGGTTGGGTAGAGCGAAGTGAAACCCAACTCTGACCAGAATATCTGTTAGATTTAGTTGCTTTTACCCAACCTAGTAGCCTTGATGTCTTTAGAGAAGTACTTGACATTTTAAGTAGGTAGGCGTAGTTAAACGAACAATAACAAAAGCTGTAAGTCTTGTTTAGCAAGGAACCTAGCTTTTCAGGTTTTACGTTTATTTATGCCCGCGGGTGAACGAAATTTTGCGTGGGATTTGAATTCTCCGCGTCTCCGCGTCTCCGCGTCTCCGCGTCTGCTTACTCCTTGCCCCACGCCTTTTTTCGCTCACCCTATGCCCGCCTACTTAGCTCTATTCGTTATTTTCCATGAATTCAAGAATTTCATCGCAATAATTAGCAACATTAACTTGGGTTTCATTCAGCCAATTTATCTGAGGTTTCTTAGATTGCCAAAGACGTATTTTATCTTCTAGGTTTTTGATTTCTTCTGTAGAAAGATCTCTGCCACGACCATAACCATTATTTGACAAACCCCAGATCGTAGCCAAACCCATAATCACAATAGCTTCAATCTCCTCTGACTCTACCTTAATCTTGATGATATCATGATCGTCTAAAAATACTCCAAAACTCCCAATAAAGCCTCCAATTATTCCTCCTATTTGCGCTCCTAATAATGCTCCTGCTTCAACTCCAAGCCCACCAGTCAGTATCATTGTTATACCAGCTCCGATACTAGCCCCGAGAATAGCTCCACCAGTACCAAGCATAGTAGCTGTACTACTGCCCACACTGACTCTAGCTGAGAAATTAGTTGATTGCTGCATTTTGTACTTAATTTCATCTTTAGGAGAAGTTGGAAACTCAGAAGCTATTTGATACAGAGCAGAAACTCTAGCTATAAATCCTACAGATTTGTCGTATAGTTCCCTGGCAATCTTGTTTTTAGCTTCTTCTCGTTGTTCATCATTTTTATAAAGACTCTTTTTAAATGAAACACCTTCATATTCTTGAATGTCTTTGATACATTCGGCTAACATTGAGCAGGATTCTTTCCGAATTTCAGCTTGCCTAATTTTAAATTGTTTTAATCCCTCAGAAAAAAGGTCTTGATGTTCAGGTTCTAAAATTTTATGTATATTATCATATATTTTATTAATTTTCGCTGGATTGTCCCAGTGAGCGTCAAAAACTACAAATTCGATTCCTTCAGATTCAAATAATTCTTTCCATAGATTAATACGATGATTGATAGCTTGTTTATCGCTAACTTCAGATTGTTGTCTGTATTGGTTTAAAATTCCTACCACTTTTGGCTGTATTTTCTTGACAAGATTAAGTTCTTCTTTATAAGAGTCATCAGGTACAACGCTTAGATTGCCCACATATAAAACAACCTGACTTGCCTCTATGGACTTCATTGCATCGTGATCATAAGTAACTTTGGATTCCCACTCTTGGGACATTTTCAAGTCAGGATTTTCCTGTTTGAGATCAAGGTACATTGCAACTGCTGATGCCTGTTGAAAGCCTGGAGTGTCTATGAATGTAGCCTGTAGACCATCATAGAAGTAAGCTTTGCCCCTTTTTGTAACATTTGGTGAATCCCCTACCTCTCCAATGGAGGTTCGCATAAAAGTTCTTATAAGAGTAGTTTTTCCTGTATTTGTGTGTCCAGTTACGGCAATATTTATTGTACTTGAATTCATGTTTGTCTCCTTGAATATCTCTACTAATGTCATGTTTTCTTCCTGATTTTATTTGAAAGTAGTCTCAACATTTTAAATATGGGATCCTTAAAAAACAGAATGAATAGACAACCCAAAAAGAATGCCAATAAACTAAAAATGATTAACATTTTGAGATTGGGATTGCGTGGTTTATAATCTTTCTTACCTTTGTCGTATTCCTCTAGTTTCTGAATTTCTTCCTTAATTGTCTTTTTTTGAAGAGTATCATTGACAATTCTTTTAAATTCTTCATTTCCTTTTTGAAATGCCAGTCCATATAGTTCTGGATAGGACGTTATAGATAGATTTTCTTTTTGAGGGAATAATATATACTTGCCGTTTTCTTGTTTTTCTAATTCGTTCAATATCCCTCTTAGAAGAAGACTATCGCTAGCATAAGCATTGATTTTATTCTCTTTTAAATCTTCAATAGCTTTCCTTTTATCCTTATAGGTAATTAATTTATACTGAGACGCAGAAGCCAGCCTTTTTTTTGTAGTAGTTGCTTCTATAACTCCAACTTTCAATTCACTTGGTTTTTGGTTAAGTTGTCCGATATGTTTTGTGGGGATTAATAATTTTATTTTCGTTTTTAGAAAATAATTTGAAAATTCTACTTTATCTAATGAAGTAAATTCACCCTCAAATGGTATTGTATTAGCTCCACATTCAATATGTACTTCTTTATTTTCAACTCCTTGATATCTGGGATTTTTATCTTGACCTTGAGAAAAGTTTTTGATAGATATCTGAGTTAACTCAATTTTCCTTATGTCAAATTCAGTCTCTAAACTTTTTTTTAGTTCCTGTGCAAAGACTGTGCAAAAACCTTTATATTCATTAGAGATTTCGTCCTTGTAGCTTACTGGATAAGTTTCTAGTCTTATTCCAAACCTTAATATCTTGTTGGTCTTTAAATCTTTTATAATCCAATTTTCATCAGAATTTAAATTTGTAGCATTGTTCTGTGCTATCTCACCAGTAAAATAATTTTCAAGAGCTGATGAGGAGCTGGGTAGAATTGTTGTAAGACTGAATCTAGGTTGTGGAAGAAAGATTGCAGCTTCAGTTGCTTGTCTGAATTCCAAGACAATGAAACTAAGGATAAGAGTTAAATAAACTATTAATCTAAATAAAAAACTTGTCATCAATTCCTCTACCCTAATTCAGACTTATAGCAAATCCGGTTTACAGAGTGTCTCTATTTTTAAACGACAGAGGTTAATCCCAAAGCCGATTTGAAGGATTATGGAAAGGATGCCTAATAAACCTGATTTAGTATTACTTAGAGTAGATGTGCTAAAGCCAATTCAGTAGCATTGAGATCATATCCGAGTTTCTGCCGCCAATTTGGCTAGCCCTAGTTAATGAAGTTTTTAACTTCCTGCCATTTTAGCTAATTTACAATTTGTGCTTCTGTAACAAAACTATTGGTTATATGTGATTTACATCACAGCTTTTTGATTTAACTTACTATAAGTCAATAAGTACCTGGAGAAAAATAGTATTGAAATAGCCATCATTCCTTAGCTTGTAATCGCCCTACCAACTCATCAAAAGGCCGCCAATTATCCTCCTGACTAATTGCCTCCCAAACCTCTTCAATTAATGGACGCAACAAAACAGTCTGCGGATTTTTATCACGCAAGCGTTTACTTATACCCTCCAATTCATCAGCTGAAAAATTCTGCAACAGATGATAATAAAAATCTCGCCAACTGGATAAAGCTAAATGCTGCTCATCTGACTGCAAAAATGATGCCTTATTAAAAATCTGACCAACATCATCTCGCCAACTATGGTCAAACTGTTGTGTTAATTCTGCAAAGAAAGCATGATAACCAACCTGGGTATCTGCGAGAAATTCAATCGTTAACTTCAATAACTCCTCAGCCTCCGCTTCTGGCAGCTGTTCAAATCCCAATTTATTAATCATCAACTGCCGATAAGTTAAGTAATAATACTCCCCAAACTTGGTTAACGCCGCTTCCATCTCAGTAGTCGAAATTACAGCCGCTAAAGGTAGCTGTAGCATCTCTAAATTCCAGTGACAAACTGCTGGCTGTCTGCCATAACTATAGCGTCCGTAGTGGTCAAAATAAGCCGCCGTAAAACTAGGGTTATAAGTGGGAATAAAAGCATAGGGACCATAATCAAAACTTTCCCCAGTAATTGACATGTTGTCAGTATTGAGAACAGCGTGACAAAAACCAGCCGCCATCCATTGCGCCACTAGTTTTGCGACTCTTTCTACCAATTCTGCATAAAATCGTACATACTTCTCTTGTTCCTCTACTTTGCTCAGGGGAACAGGATAAGTTAGATGAGGGTAGTAATTTTCAATTACATGGTTTAAAAGCTTTTTAATTAAATCGGGACGATGAAAGTAATGTAAGCGTTCAAAGGTTCCAAACCTGATATGAGAACGACTAAAACGCACCATTACCGAGGAGCGAGTAGGAGAAGGTTCATCACCACGCCACAGTGGCTCGCCAGTTTCAATCAAACTCAGGCAGCGTGAAGTATAGACACCAAGATTGTGTAGGGCTTCAGCAGCCAGCACTTCTCGTACACCCCCTTTAAGAGTTAATCTACCATCAGCACTTCGAGAGTAGGGCGTGGTTCCAGAGCCTTTAGTACCAAAGTCGTAAAGTTCACCATCAATACCTCGCACTTGCCCATAGATAAAACCTCTACCATCCCCTAGCCTAGAATTATATTCACCGAATTGATAGCCATGGTATCGCAGCGCCAAAAAGGGGCGCACGCCTTGAAATTTACCAAAGGCTTGGATAAAATCTGCATCCCCAACCTCATCAGGATTTAAGCCAATTAAGGGTAGCAGCTGCTGATTGCGAAACCGCAGGATATGGCGAGGAAATTCTGCTGCTGCCACTTCATCATAATAGTCAGAGCCCAAGGCTTCCAAAGTCGGTTCGTATTCAAGGGAGAGAAACATAGTCAATTCAATGCCATGGTTTGAGCGCTGTAAACTTGAGCATAGCGAACCTCACTCAGGAGTTTAGTAATGCCAGACTCAATAATGTTCCAAGAGGATGCTTATGTAGTCCTGGAAACCAACCAGCCGGAAGTAATTTTGACACCGACAGAACTCTTAGAAAAGCTTAAGGCAATTTTAAGTCAGCGGCAGCACGACTTGCCGCGAGATTTGCAGAATTTAACTTCTGTTGAGGAACAAGCCCACTATCTGATGGAGACTTCCTGTGATTTAGATATGGAACCTGGAGAGTATCTGCAATGGTACGTCGTCAGGTTGGAAAAGTCATAAGCTGTTGTGCATTAAAAATGCACAACAGCAAGGCAGGAGGCAGAAGGAACAAGAGTTTCAGCCATTAACTACTATCAAATAAATATATGATTTAAATGCATAATAGCTTATCTTCGTTCATGGTTCATTGCTCATGGCTAATATCACCAGTGAGTTTGACACCAACATTTAACCCTATAGCAAGCCCCCACCCTGCTAGGGATGAGGGTACAGGAATGTTCAAGTTTTAGCAGTCTCTGAGAGAGTTGCAATCAACGCCACTTCTACTCGGTCTTCATCTGGTTGCATCAACTCTACTCTGATCCCAGGACCGAAGAACTTCTCCATTTTTTCGCGTTTTTGTTGCCAAGTTTTAAAATTAATCAGTGGTGATTCAAATTCCAATACTAAAGCATAAGAGCCGTCAATCTCGATTTCTCTTAAGCCTGTCAGCACTGGTCTTTCCTCATCAGTAGGGGATAAATCAAGACGCTCAAGAGATTCATCAAGATGAGCCCTTTGACCATAACGATACCGCATTACGTCTTGGCGCACCTGGTTTTGAATAGAAGTTGCTTTTTCCTCGCGCAGTTTAAGTACGGCAGGAGTTGTAGGCTGACTCAAGCCTACGGGCTTTAATTCAGCTGCTTTCAGAGCCAGCCCCCCTAGTAAAATTGGTGCTCCGTAGAAGAAACCAATTAGATTTAAGGTGGCATTGTCAACGGCGTAGGCAATAAAGCCCATGAGTGTGAGAAGTCCACCAATATACAAGCCTAAAGTTCCTAAGGAGGTTTGAGGTAATATCTTCACTGGAGTATCCCGCGAGCAATCACTTTGCTCTATTATCCTTGTCTGCGGTAAAACTCTGATTTGTTGTGCTCTCAAATTTGCTCCCTGATTGCGTTAATCTGAATCTATGGGAGTCAGACCGTAGCAGTCGAAGGCAAAATAAACATGGATCTACAAAAGATTAAAGAAAGAATTACTCTGATTGAAAGTCAACGCGAATCCCTGGTTCAGCTTTTGGAACAGCCTGATTTGGGCAATCTCAGAATTGATGTTAACCAGGCGCTAGAGGAATTAGATGATTTAATCGATGAATTTAAGCTTACCTTTCCTGAGCAAAGCAAAAAATCACTTTGAACGAGAACACTCTGTAGCAGCCGCTTGTATCCTCCTGTTTCAATGCAAGGAGAGGTTAACAAGGCTAGTCACTTGAGATAATTAGGGAGCCACTGCTCCCTCGATATAGTATTAGAAAGTTCTTAAGGTTATTTTTATAATTTGTCCTTAATTGTTAACCTCCTGGAGTCCCAACTCCTTGACAAGCTCAATCAAGTCATTGGTGGCAGTATCTTTGGGACAAACAGCATCAACTTCAACGTTGTGGCTCACAAATTCTCTGTGAGGGTCCTCTAACGAAGAGAAGGCAATAATTTGAGTGTGAGGTTCAATGCTTTTAATGTGGGCAGAGGCACTCAGGCCATCCATCACTGGCATTTGCATATCCATAATAATGACATTCGGGCGCTCGCGTTCAACCATCTCAATTGCTTCTTTGCCATTACAAGCGAGACCAACCAATTCAATATTGCTCTGCATTGAAAAAGCTGACTTGAGACTGAAGCGGGTTAGAGCGTGGTCATCAACTACGAGAAGGCGTACGACAGATTGCTGACAAGACAACATAACGTAAGACTCAATCCTCATGCTATTACTAAAGTGTATAGGGTGGTATGTTTATCGGGATCTACCGTTCGAGTTAGTTATTAATATACAGATATGCTCTGTTCCATCAGAATATAAGTAGAGTTACTTGGGCATTGATTTTAATTTGTCTGAAGATTTAGTCATTCTTCCGTTTCCTCCCCATCTCCCTTTTTCTTAGAAGCATTAACAATAAGAACCATACAGCGGCAACTCTTGCTACTCTTAACGATACAGAGCTAGGCACTAATCCATGCAGATTCACACCCCCGACTGGGTTAAACACGCGGTTTTCTATCAAATATTCCCAGATCGTTTCGCTAAGAGCAAGCAGCCCCGTGAAGCCAAGATATCTCACAAGGAATCACATATTTCTCACTCTGTCCCCCTAGAACCTTGGGATGCTACGCCTACCATACAAGGCTATAAGGGCGGCGATTTGTGGGGTGTTATCGAAGAGCTTGATTACCTACAGGAACTAGGAATTAATGCAATTTACTTCACACCCATCTTTCAATCTGCCTGCAATCACCGCTATCATACTCATGATTATTTTCAGGTTGACCCCCTATTAGGCGGTAACGGGGCTTTGATGGAATTACTAGAAGAGTGCCATCAACGGGATATGAAAGTGGTACTTGATGGCGTCTTTAACCACGCTAGTCGCGGCTTTTTCTTTTTCAATGACATCTTGGAAAATGGACCCTATTCTCCTTGGTTGGATTGGTTTACAATCGAGGACTGGCCTTTATCTGCCTACGATGGCTCGAAACCAGCAAACTACCTCGGTTGGGCAGGCAACCGTGCTTTACCAGTATTCAACCACGAAAATTCCCTGGTTCGGGAATATATTATGGAAATTGCCGAATACTGGATTAAGTTAGGCATTGATGGCTGGCGTTTGGATGTGCCTTTTGAGATTAAAGTTCCCGGCTTTTGGCAGGAATTTCGAGAGCGCGTTAAAGCTATTAACCCAGAAGCTTATATTGTCGGGGAAATTTGGGAAGATGCCAAGCAATGGTTAGATGGTAGCCAGTTTGACGGGGTGATGAACTATCTGTTTACTGCACCAACTATTGCTTTTAGCGCTGGCGATCGCGTTGTGAGAGAATATGTACAACAGCAGTCTTATGAACCCTATCCTGCCCTCGATGCTGCTGGGTATGCGGCAAAAATCGAACACCTACTGCAACTATACCCTTGGGAAATTCAACTAACTCAACTAAACCTTCTTGCCAGTCACGATACAGCACGTTTGCTTTCCATTGCCAGTGGCGGTAATATATCACCTCTAGAAGAATCCCTCGACAGCGTTAAACTAGCCACCTTACTCCTGTTGACTTTTCCTGGCGCACCTAGTATTTATTACGGTGATGAAGTTGGTTTAGCTGGTGCAGTCGATCCTGACTCCCGCCGAGGTTTTCCCACAGAAATTCAATGGAACCGGGATGTTTTGGAGTATCACAAGCAGCTAATTAGTTTGCGCCATGCTCATCCGGCTCTGCGTGTAGGCAGTTATAAAATACTCTTAAGTGAGGGAATGGTTTACGTCTTCGCACGACAACTAGAAGACGAAGAACTAATTATTGCTGTCAATGGTGGAACTGAAAAGACAAAAGTAAGTTTCGAGACTTCAGGATTAGTATCAAAACCTAACAAAATCTTGTTTGGCAGCAGTCAAATCGATTGGATCACTGAAAGTGAAGCCAGCTATTTAAGTTTAGAAATACCACCCCGCACTAGTTGTATTTTGGGAATTTAGAACATTGGCTACAAACGCTTTTTGAGTGGGGAGCGGGGAGTGGGGAGTGGGGGGGAATAAAAATGGATGTACTTCATCAATTTGAGAAACGCTATCTTACTTATTACTTGTTACTTAAATTTAGCGCTTCTGTAATTGCTCGATGAAAAATTCTTCTAAAGATGAACTAGCCAGATTCATACTAATTAACTGTGCCTCCATCAGGCGAAGGCTGGCAAGAAAATCTTGAGGTTCGCCTTGTAGTTGACCAAACCAAAAATCATCTTCAAATACTAGTTCCTTTACCCAACGTTTGAGGATGTTTAAGTCGCCTCCTTTTCCTTTAACATGATAGGTCACAGAATTACCCAATAGTTCATCCAAAGAACCAATAAAAATTAATTCTCCCTCAGCCAGGATAGCAATGCGATCGCAAATTTTCTCGACATCGGAAAGTACATGACTATTGAAAAAAATTGTTTTGCCTTGGGCTTTAAGAGAGAGAATAATCTCTCTAATCTGGTAACGTCCAATCGGGTCAAGTCCAGACATTGGTTCATCCAGAAATACCACTTCTGGGTCATTAATTAATGCTTGTGCCATACCAATGCGCTGGAGCATTCCTTTAGAATACTTTCGTAGTTGCTTTTTCTGGGCAGTAGATTTGGACAATCCCACTAATTCCAGCAACTGTGGCAGGCGTTGGCGCTGTACCTTAGCAGGGATTTGGAATAGTCCTGCTGTCAATTGTAAGAATTCCCAACCGCTTAGGTAATCGTAGAAATAAGCATTTTCTGGTAAGTAGCCTATTCGTTCCTTGACACTACGCTCCCCTAGAGGTTTTCCTAATAGCAAACCACTTCCAGATGTTGGGCGCACAATTCCCAGTAGCAGCTTCAATAAGGTTGTTTTTCCTGCTCCATTGGGTCCTAATAAGCCAAAGGTTTCTCCTTTAAATACTTTTAGGGAGCAATTTTTAAGGGATTCAATTTTTTGATTGAGCCAAAAACCGGTGCGGTAGAACTTACTCATTTGGGAGGTTTGTACCACCGGCATCTGGTTAAGATTAGTCATACAGACTTGGCGTTTCCTTGCAATTCAAAATACTAACATACACCTAACATGCACTCTGATGAGATTTGAGTACAATTTAGCCTCACCGTACAGAAAGAGTCTTAATCTCCTGTCGGCTGACTTCGGTATTTTTGTTAGTAAGGGCAGGAGTAGATATTGCTACAGCTTCTGGAGTGATTTGCTTGATAGTATTCTTTCTGAGACTAAGTACTCCCAATCCTAGAGTTAAAACTGAACCAAGGATAGTAAGGGGTATAGCATCCTTTCCAGATACGGGCAAGTTAGCAGACTCTTCAGAATTGGGAATCAAGAACATTTGTTGATCAGCGGCAAGTGTAACCTCTATACTCGCAGCAAGGAGAGGGAATGAAGCGGCTTGACTCTCTTGGACGTTGGAGACTAAGGAAAGTAGGGATAGGCAGATGACTAGGGGCATTTTTGGCTTGCACATGATTGAGTTTCCTCTAAAATCCAGGAAAAATTCAATGATTTCTGAAAATTTCTATCTAGGCTGCGATCGATATCACAGAATCGCTTTACTATAGAGGAGCATTACTGTTATTGTTGATCTTCAGTCTGGGTTTTTCATGCCCCTAGCGAGAGATTTTCACAGAAAATCCGAATTTAGAGGAAACTGATGAATCGCGGAAAAATTGTTGCGGTTATAACTGGGGCGATTTCTGTACTACTGGCGGTTGCCTACTTACTGCTGGTTCAGCTTTTAGACTTCAGAGGAGAGATGGTACCAGCTCCAGTGAGCAATTTACATCACCAGGTAGAATTTGCACAGTTGTCTGTTCCAACAGGAGTTAATGTTGTCTAATTTTACAGGTTGAAGAGATGAGCGATAGCAGGCAATAACTCTTTGCAGGTTTCCACTAGTGTAGCAGCAGCAGGCAATCCGGCAATTAGCCCTTTGAGCATAGTAGTTGCCCTTTTAGCGAGCTTTTTCATAGCTCCATCGCTGGGATTTTTTCCAGCTTCTGCTAATAATTTTACTTGCTCTAGGGCTTCGGCTTTGTCCTCCTCATCGAGGTTAGATTCAGATGCGATCGCTGTTTGTAATTGCCTCAGTAGTTCTTTGATTCCTGGTTTGTCGGGTTCAGCAGAGGCAGGTAATTCATTAATAGTATTAGTGACGGTACCGCTGATGGTGCTGCTATCACCGAGAATATTTCCAATTACATTACCATCTCTAGTTTCGATTTTGCTGCTATTGTCTGAGCTTTCATTCATAACTTTTCCTTCACTGGTGACAGTATTAGTAACATTAAATATCGGATTAGAATACTGATTCTTAGTAAGAGCAGCTAGAGCAATTTCTTTAATATCCTGACTGTGACGAGTTTCTGTCTCTCGCAAAGCCGCTTCTTGTTTTGCCTCAAGTCTGGCTTGATAAACCTCAAAGAATTTCTGCTCAAATTTACCCTTATCCGTCCCTTGGGGAATTTGAATGGTAACTAAAACATCCTCCTCTTTTTTCTCAATACTTTGGATCGAATCAAAATTAATCTCTGGATTGTACTCCATAATTTGGCGAAAAGCTGCATGAAAAGCCTCGCTATTGACACCATTACGCAGCAGAATCTGCACAGTATCGACCACTTTTTTATAGAGCTTGGCAAAATCTCCAGGCTCAAATACCTTGTTGACATCGTGAGGGCGGCGCTCCCTGTCGCCTGTTTCCGGGTTAGGATCTTCTAAGAAATAGACAAATCGACAATCGACCTGTTCAAGCTTGGTCTTGGAGTCAATATTAAACGCTTCTAAACAAGCGCCTGTTAGGCTAGCTCCAGTAAAATCTGTGCCAATAGCATTAGTTTCAGTAAGATTTGCCCATTCTAAATTAGCTCGCACTAAGCTAGCCTCACTGAGGTCAGCACATTTGAGATTAGCATAACTGAGATTTATCCCAGCCAGATTTGCTCCCCTTAAATGCGCTTTTACATAGGATTTTTTATAGCCATAGCCACTAATCAGTAAATCTCTAATCGCTGCATTAGAGAGAATAGAATTACCGACTCTAGCGTGATCGAGTTTTTGGGATTTATACCATTTGGTACGGGTAAGGGTAGCTTTTCTCAAGTTTGTGCTTTTGAGTGTGGCTCCGGTAAAATCAACTTCAGTTAAGTCAGCATTGTAAAAACTAGTGCCTCCAGTGGCGGCAAAGGCGATTGCAATTTCTCGAATCGAGGTGTATTTTTTATCTACAGCCATGGCACGCATGCCAATGTAAGCGGATAATCCAGCTATAACAAAAGCAAAAGCAAAAGCAAAATGTCTAGCCATAGTTACAGCACCACGTCCAAACACGGCAAAAGCAAAAGCTCCAGTCACAGCAAAAGCTCCGGAAACCAGAAAGGCTGAAGCTCTGGCTACAGCAAAAGCTCCGGAAAATGCCAAGGCTAAAGCTAAAACTCCAACTGCAGCCCCAACCATAGCTACAGCAAAAGCACCAGCTCCAGCACCAGTTCCTTTTCCAGCTAAAGTCGTGGCACCAGCTACAGCTAAAGTTGCCATTACTGCCAAGATCACTAATCCTGCTGCCAGACTATGACGAATAGTAATAATTAAGACAACAATTAATCCTGCAAGAGTACCTACCCCAGCTAATAAATCTCTAGAGTAATTATTAACTAGCAAGAATCCTAGGTAACTACCAGCAAATGTGGAAAGAACTGCCGTAAGTCCTGATAGTAACCAACAGCAGATGATCAAGCTAGTCGCCCAGCGCCGCTGCAATCCAGCCTTCACATCACAAAATTTGGCACCTCGGAGCTTGGCATTAGTAAAATTTGCTCCTCTAATATCAGCTTCACTAAAGTCTGCACCAGCTAGGTTTTGCCTTTTGAAGGATTCACCCCTGAGACTTACACGGCGAAAATCTCTTTCCCCACTGTTGTATCTTCTTATAACCTCACTGGCTTTCATCCCTGCAACAAAGCATATTATCTGTCACAGCATAGCTCAGCGCTTAATCTGATCACAATAGTTAGTCAGATGGCGGCAAATAATAATTTAGATTAGGTGCTGATTGAAGGGCAATATCATCGACTAGCGATCGCTAAGCTCGAAAATGTAGACTAGAGTAATGAAAGAGAAAGAGATTCCCCTTGCTGGCAAGGCACTAGTCAAAGAAGTTTGCCGTCGTATTAGAGTAGCGCGGAGCTATTGGGATGCTCACAATAATGCAGCTTGTCGTCGGGAACGAGAGCGTGCCCTCCAACTTTACAATACCTTAACCAAAGAACAAAAAGACCAAATTCCCCAAGTTTTGAGGGTTTGGCTGCGCTATCGCAGTGAAAAGTATTTTGGCTCAACAAGAACACCACCAGGGAAAAATAGAAAGCGCAAGCCTAGGAAAAAACCTCCTTTATAGCAGATGATTAACTGTGTCGCATAGCTTCTAGCTGATGCTCATCAATACCTAGAATTTTTGCAATCTTGCTCAAATCTGCTTTAGAGGGTTCTTTACCAGATGCGATCGCTTTTAGGTTCTCCTGTTTAATTGTGCCATCACTCAGCAGAGTATAGTAGTTGCTTTGTACTATTTCAGAAATAGAGTTCACTCCTTTTCTAATCGGGGCTCTTGATAAATCAGAAGCCCAAGCAGCTCCCCTTTCTTTAGCTTCAGCAGCTGCTCGTTCCAATAAATATGCTGCAAGATTCGCTAGAGGTCTACCTTCATAGTCTGCCCAAACTTGGAGTTCTTCTGATCACTGATAATCACATTACCATTGCCAGCAGCAAAATCGGTTCCCAAGCTAAAGGTGCCGACTAGCCTAATCTGCTGCTGTGACAATTCTGTGACAATTCCAGCTTGCTTTGGTCCAACTTCAGCTCGCGCTTTGATATCAATTAAAGCAGTCCAAGGCAACTTAAGTGCCTCCGAGTTTTCAATGATTCCCGGTAAAAGCAAAACTGGGTCTTGCGGATTGAAAGCGAGTACCCGCAGTGGGTGCACAGCTTTGGTTACAGGATTTTTCCAGTTAGCAGTGGTAGTGTAGAGCGAATAAGCTGCTTCCACTCCTTCAAAAGCTAGCGCCTGGTAAAGCCTGCGCCGCGCAAATTGTTCGGGAACGAACATCATGTACTTCAGTTTATTGGCAATAATGATTTCACCATTTAACAATCTGATCAATCTGGGCTGAGTTTAGCTGAGTCTGGGCATAGCGCAAATCTGTATCCCTTGCTTGCTCCAGCCGAATTAGGGTAGCTTGGGCATTGTTGAGTTGCTCCTGTCTCTCTCGCGCCTCTGTCCTTTGCTGATCTAGCTCCTGCTTAGTAATTGCCCCCTGACTGTACAAGTCTTCAAAGCGTCGCAGGTCTTCATTTGCTAGTTCTAATTCTGCCTCTAACTGACGTACCGTAGCCTGCTGGGCTGCAATTTCAAAGGTCGTTGGACGCTCAATCTGCTGAATATGGGTTGCTGCTTCCTGAATTTTGGCTCGACCATAGGTCGTTTCTGCCTCTAGCTTTGCCTGGGCTTCTGCCAGCTGGCTAGCGGCAAAATCGCGTTCCGCCAGTCGCTCCTCATAGCTTTCTAGGTAGGCTAATACCTCCCTTGTTGCAACTAAATCTCCCTCTGATACCTTTAGCTGACTGATGCGCTCTCCATTAAGACCACTGACGCGAATAACCTCTCCTTGCGGTTCCAAGCGTCCCAATGCTACTACTGCTACCCGTTGTGGTAATGGGGCAGCAGTTTCTGTTGACATCTCGCCGACTAACTGCGCCTGATTTAGAGTTGTTAACCTCGCGATCCCCAGTCCTAAGATGCCAATGGCGATCGCTCCTCCAGTAATGCCCAGAAGCAAGCTGTGCCTTGGCAATCGCGTTTTCTTAACCAAGGGCTGCTGAGTGCTAGCAACTTCTTTTTCTTTCTTGAGCAGTTTAGTTGTTTTATCCTTGAGCGGGTCTAGGGAATGTTGACGGGAATCTATCATCGCTCATAACCGTTGTACAAAAAGTCTATCCTTGTCTAGATATCTACAGGAATTTACTTACAGCTTCAAACCCTAATTTTTATGGCAGAATTTGCTGTTGAGACCATTAAGTTACTACCTAACTGAGAGTTAGACAAAGCCTGTGAGGAGCTTGTAAATATTTAGACATTCTTGCTCAATTCAATTGTGAGCCAAATTCCGCTATCAAAGCTGCTACATTTAACATTTTTAACAGTTGCTTCTCTATTTTCAGTGACCAAGCCCGTTGGGGGGTGAACGAAATTTTGCCTGGGATTTGAATTCTCCGCGTCTCCGCGTCGACCTGTCTGCTTACTTATTTCCCCACGCCTTTTTTCGCTCACCCTGGGGTGAAAAAGGGCTTCTTGCCAGAGAAACGAACAAGACATACATAAATTAGACATTATTTATACGCGATCGCAAACCTTGGCTTTGGATGCTAGAGAAGTCAGTCAAGCAACAAGAGTAGGATAATATTGGCAATTATATTCACAAATGTATTATATTGAGCAACTCAAATTTCTACAACAGAATTATTTAATCAATTGGTTGTATTTTAGCAACAAATATTAGTCTTATCTTAGTTAAGATGCTTAAACCCAGTCATAACTCTACATTCACAACACTCTCGTTATTTACCCTCGCCTCCATCCTATTGTTGGTTTTGGCTAGCATCGGTCTCAAGGAGAATGGCTTAGCTATAGATTGGGAAGTAGTTCTCTTTGAATTAGATCAATACGGCTGTATTCATAGTCCAGATAATTTAGGTTGCGAGTTAAATAGACCTATTGATGAAGAAAGAAGAAGCGCAGGTGATTTCTCTGATGACAAAAAGGCTACTAATACTAGAAAATAAACTATACTCCTATAGGAATAATTTTTAAGAAATGTTCGTTGGTAGCACACAAGCAGCACATCTGATGGGTATATCTGCTAGGAGAATACGCCAATTACTCTCCGGAGGTAGAATTCAAGGAGCCTTTAAGGCTGGTAGATTCTGGATGATTCCTCTGTTTGAGGGAATGCCAAAAATCAGTAAGGGAACAAGAGGACCCCAACCTAGTTGGCGCAGGAGAAGACCTTCCCCTGTAACGATCATTCATGTCAATCAACAGACTATTCGGCAAAATCAAAAACAGGAGAAGCCCGCTCCAGTAATTAGCGTTAAGCGAGGGCAAAGCAATACTTATGGTCACGAGGTAGAAATCCATGGACCGTGCCGGGTGGTTTATCGACGTGACAACCCTAAGCCATGTGGTGCAAGGGTTTGGATTGAGACTTTCTTCAACGTTGAAGTGTACACTCAAAATTCGGAGTAGGGATATGCTGGGTGGGTGAGCGAAAAAAAGAGTCGGGGAACGAGTAAGCAGACGCTCCAGACGCCCAGACGCAGAGAATTCAAATTCCAACCAAAATTTCGCTCACCCATGCTGGGTGAGCGAAAAAAGGCGTGGGGAAGTAAGTAAGCAGACAGGTCGACAACCTGAGTTCGATATAAGGAGCTATTTGAGGCTGTCCAAGGGCGGAACCAAGGTTTCAGGCTAGGAGAGAATCAGACTTTCAGCTTACGTCGAACTCAGGTTCGACAGGTCGACGCGGAGAATTCAAATCCCACGCAAAATTTCGTTCACCCGGATATGCTAGACCTTAATGCAGCCCTTGACTGGTAAGACATTTGCCCCAAAGCCCGAACTGAAGTTCCTCACCGTGTCATTAGCTTAACTTGTTCTATTCCCAAAATAGATATTTTTTTTCTTAGTACGAAACGGTTAAGGAATTCTAGAATAGAATGTAGAAGTTAACCTGTTCTTAAACTTTACAGGCAAATCCACATTTTTTTGGGTGAATGCAAATGCTTAGTGTGGGTACATCTCGCTTGACTAGCGGGATGGAAGTTGTGCATGCTGTTGCTGGTCGCTTAAGGCTCCGGGCTTCAGACAGTGTTTCTAGAAACATATTGGATGCTTTAGCACCGCAACTGCGGCAGCAGGATGGTGTGCGCCAAGTCTGCATGAATGAGACAACTGGCAGTTTGTTGATCTCCTTTGATCCCAGCAAACTGTCATTGTCGCAGCTATTGGAAGTCCTACAGCAATCGGGTGTTTCCCTCACAGGAGAATTGTCACCAGAAGCCAACAATACTTTGCTATGGTCAGGAGCATGTTCGCAGGCCTATAGCAAACTCCAATCCCTTATCCCCTTATTTGCTGGAATAGTAACTATCAGGAAACTTGGAATTCAGGGCTTGCCAGCAATTCCAGTCTATCTAATGACTACTAGTGTTACCCGCCAGGTACTCAAGCAACTTGATTTGGGACGGGCAAAAGTAATAGCTGCTGAAACTTTGCCAGAGGAGACTCTCCAGAAGGCTTCAGAATTAAAGGGGAAATCAGCAGGCGGTGCCGTCACCGATAACTTGGTGCAGCCCACAGAGATAGACTATAACATTGTTCATGCAATCCCCGGACGTATTCGCTTTCAGATACCTCGGATTACTCAGGATCAAGATTATCTCAAGCAACTCCAAATCTTACTCAAAGCTGATGGTAGGGTGACGGGCATTCGCTTCAAACCCACTACTGGCTCTTTAGCAATCACCTATAAATCTGAGCAGCATTCAGATGCTGAGATAGCTTCACATCTGGTAACTCTGATCAAAGCAGCAGCTGGGGTTATAGCACCAACAGATGCCCAGGTAACTGTAGTTGATTCAGTATCTTCAAATCAGACTAGTGAGGTGATTGCCCTGCCGAAGGATGCCCCGACAGAGGAATCAATGGCACCGCCGCCAACCTCAGCAGTAGATCAAACTAGCGAGTCAACCTTGCCGACAGACTCAACATTGGATCAGCAGCCGCAGCCAATTGCAGCAGAAGAATCAGCAACCTCAGCAGTGGAATTACCCCTGCAACCGACTCAAAAAGAGGCTAAGAAAAAAGTTGAGCCCACAGACACCAGCGTCGAATCAGCTCAGCAGCCTACTGTAGACGAAACTAGCGATATCTTGCCTCCAGCAGAAGTAACGATGGAATTGTCTGAGCAAGCAATTTCAGATCAGATCATTACCTGGTCTCGTTTTAAGTCTGCCATACTCTGCGGAATGCTGAGATTCCTAGCTAAGGAACCAGCAAAATCAGCAGTGAGCTACTAATAGATAGCGAAAAACCTACTCAAACCTTATAAAAGCAATGAAAACCTGAGGCTGGAAATTGTAGGCACAAAAAATTAAATCAATTAGTCTAAAATAGAGTAAATTGTAGAGTACTAAAATGTACGCCATTAAGCTTGAACTCAAATTAAATAATAAACAGAGAACCAAGATGGCGCAGCATGCTGGTTTCTCCAGATTCATCTACAATTATGGTCTGTCTTTAATGCGGCAGTTAGACCACAAAGAGTTTAAAGGCAGTTCAAGTAAAAAGATTGATGAAATCCAAAAGACTTTTACCAATTTTACGAAGAAGCAGCCAGAATTCGCGTGGACTAAAAAGCTGTCGTCGAGGGTGTATCAGACTGGATTTAGAAGTCTGAAAGACGCTTATTCTAGATGGCATAAAGGCTATTGTAAAGCCCCCCAGTTCAAAGGCAAGAAAGACAGGCGCTCGTTTACTATTGTCAACAGTAGCGGTAAGGTAGTCTTAGATACTGGTAAGCGCATCAAAATACCGACTTTGGGTACTTTCAGGATAACGCGCTCTTTGGAATGTCGTTATGTAACTCAAACCTTTACTATCAGTGAAACGGCAGGTAAATGGTTCGTATCTTTTTCTGTAGACGCTGAAAAAGTACCGCTCTTAATCCATGAAGTGGCCGAACCAGTAGGGGTAGACTTGGGTGTTAAATGCTTTGCGACTTTATCTGACGGCTCCAAATACGTTGCTCCTCAACCCTACCAGAAAGCGAAAACCAAGCTAGGGAAACAACAGTGGCGCAACAGAAATAAAGTATTAGGGAATCGAAGGCTAGGGGTTAAAGCATCTAATAACGCTAAGAAACATTATGCCAGATTAGCTAAAACTCATGCTCATATTGCCAATATCCGCCAGGATTTCTTGCAGAAGACAACAACGGAAATGAGCAGGAAATACGCGGTCATTCACATAGAAGACTTAAACACTTCAGGCATGATAGCCAACCACAAATTAGCGTCTGCAATTAGTGATTTGGGCTTCTATGAGTTCCGCAGGCAATTGGGATATAAGCAGAAGCACTATGGCAACAAAGTGCTTCTGGTTGACCGCTGGTATCCCTCGTCAAAAACCTGTAATAATTGCGGAAACGTTCAGCCCATGCCACTTTCAGAGCGCACCTATGAGTGCGGCGAGTGTGGTCATGTTGCAGATAGGGACTTAAATGCCGCGCTTAACTTGGCGAGTGTCCCAAGTGGCGAGTTAAAGCCATTAGAACCCTAGGCTATAGGGGGTTTGCCTGTGGACAAGTAGGAGCCGACTCCCTTGGTTGAAGCAGGAAGAAAACATCATTTACTGCAATGTGCAGGTTTGAGTAGGTTTTTCGTATCACGTAGATGAAAATTGATTGAACAACTTAGGGGGGGTGACATGGAAAAATTAGTGGTACATCCAACCAATATCTCTCAGCAGCCGATTACTAAACTCAACGGTAAATCTGCAATTGCTTCTGGGAATCTCAAACGTACCAAGAAATTACCTGGGGTTACTCATCAACTTGTACACGCAACTCCTGGCAGAGTTCGTTTTCGTATCCCTCGGATTGCTCGTGATCGAGAATATGCCCAGCGACTGCACAGCTTATTGGCCGCTGATCCCCAGATCACAAATATTCGTTTGAAACTCACTGCTGCCTCTGTAGTCATACGCTATCTTCCTGGCACAATCCCAGATGCTCAAATGCGCTTTCATCTAGCTACACTGATTGAGCATGCCAGCAATGCAGTCGAGCCTATCGCCTCAGATGCACCATCAACAGCAAAACCTAGCTCCAAGCAAGCTACTTATTGGTCAGGAATGAAGCTACCTGCTTTAGCAACCTGTCTCTCTCTACTAGGTGGGCCTTTAGGACTATCGATTCCACCAGCACTGGTGGGTGGAAGTATCGCTATTGCAGCCTTGCCAGTAGCACGGCGAGCCCTAAGGAGCATTATTAAGCAACGCCGATTAAACGTCGATTGTCTGGATTTGACAGCAATTTCGATTACAGCTGCCCAGAGCCATTTCCTTACTTCCTGTAGCATGGTTGCCCTGATTGAACTTGGAGAAGTGATTAGAGAGCGTACTGCCCGTTCCTCTGGACGCCAGACACTGGATTTGCTAAGTTCTCTGGCACAATTCGTCTGGGTAGAGCGAGATGGCAAAAAACAGGAAATTGCACTTGAGGAGGTGCAACCAGGAGATATTGTGATCATCTATCCCGGTGAGCAGATTCCGGTAGATGGTCATATCCTCAAGGGGAAAGCACTAATCGACGAGCAAAAACTAACCGGTGAGTCCATGCCCGTAGTCCGAAGCGAAGGAGAAGCTGTCTATGCTTCAACTTTGGTGCGAGAGGGACAAGTATATATCCTCGCTAAATCCGTAGGCGCAGATACCCGCGCTGGACGAACGATTGAACTGATCCAAGAGGTACCGGTTCACGATACTCGTATCGAAAATTATGCGGCAAAGATTGCCGACAGAGCAGTTTTACCGACATTGTTGCTGGGAGGTGCAGTTTTTGTTGTCACCCGTAATGCTGCCCGCGCTGCCTCAGTTCTAACTCTCGACTTTGCCACAGGCATTCGAGTCTCCGTGCCAACGACAGTCATGGCAGCCCTGAGTGCCGCCGCGCGGCGCGGTATTCTCATTCGTAGCGGAAGGGCCCTAGAAAAATTGGCACAAATTGATGCTATTGTCTTTGACAAGACGGGTACCCTGACTCAAGGGGATGTAGCGATCGTTGGCATCAAAACTGTAGCCACACCAATTCAGCCCCTGCGCGTGCTGGAATTAGCAGCTGCCGCCGAGCAACGCATCACTCACCCAGTGGCTGAGGCAGTAATGCGCTATGCCAATTATCAGGAATTAATTGTACCAGCCCGAGGTGAATGGGAATATCAAGTGGGTCTTGGCATTAAGGCTGAAATCGAAGGACACAATGTCTTGGTGGGGAGTGAGCGCTTTTTGTTAAAGCAAGGCATAGAGTTAGAGTCACTCTATGCTAGCCATGCTGACCTCAAACAGGCAGGGTATCCGATGATCTACGTTGCTAGTGATGGCATACTTCAAGGCGTAATTCAGTATACAGATCCACTGCGTCCAGAAAGTCGGCAAGTGGTTTCAAGGCTGCGAGAAGAAATCGGCACAGAAATCCATATGCTAACTGGCGATAATCAGCAACGAGCAAGCATTGTGGGTAGAGAACTCGATATCCCACCGACTCAAATTCATGCCGAAGCTTTTCCCGAACACAAAGCAGAAGTTATCCAGAAGTTACATAATGAAGGTAAGACAGTTGCCTTTGTTGGGGATGGACTCAATGACTCGGCAGCCTTAGCTTATGCCGACGTTTCAGTTTCATTTCGGGATGGTTCCGACGTTGCCCGCGAGACTGCAGATGTGGTGTTGATGGAAAATGACCTGCGCGGTTTAATTGAAGCGATCGCAATTGCCTGCAATGCTAAGCAAATCATCCATCAGAATACAGGAATAATTGCTGTTCCTAATATTTCTGGATTAGCGGTTGCGGCGACAGTTGGTCTCACACCAATGACAGCAAACCTGATCAACAATGGTTCTAGTGTAATTGCTGGGGTTAATGGTCTACGACCAGTTCTTAACGGTCATAAGGCTCCGATTATGGAGTAGTAGGGGCACACATTTGTGCGCATTTATGGGAGTGGGGAATAGGGAGTAGAGAGTAGGGTTAAAATTATTACACTTTGCTGATGTTACAGATAGCACACTTACTACCTATTAGTTATTTAGGTTTTAGAGATTTTAACTAATACCTAAAACCTGGTCTAACCATTTGTAGCAGTATTTAAGTGAATTAGTAAAATTCAACCTGCTTACTACTTCCCACCCCCGACTCTGTTTTGACGATGAAAGTGTAATCTAAGTGTTTAACATTGGAGGTGTTTTATGGACCTCGATCTTGACGATTTGTTTGAAGACTTTGGTCTTCCTGGTCTTATAATTGGTGTTGGTGCAGTACTGCTTGCACCTATTGTTGGTCCAGCTTTGGCAAAAGTTGGCAAACCTGCTGCTAAAGCTGCGATGAAAACTGGAATTGTGTTCTACGAAAAGAGTAAAGTTGTAGTTTCAGAAGCCAGTGAAGCCTTTCAAGACCTTTTAGTAGAAAGCAAAGCTGAACTTGCTGGAGAAGCAGCTGCCAAAGCAATTGAAGCAGTTAGCGCCGAACCAAGTGATACTTAGTGCTGTTATCGGTTTTTTCAAGTCTTTAGGACTTACGCATTGACAGGAAATGCACTGTATGGGAAGCGGATTTCAGGCATTAAAACCTGATTTTTAGTTAATTTTTTAGCGATCGCTACCCATTAGAATGTTAGGATCACAATCCTGAAACGACCAATTTCTGTTAATACACAAGATGTCCAATTTGTACAGTGCGTAAGTCCTAGTCTTTTCTAGAGGAGGTGTGCTATGACACTCAAAGCTGAAGATTTATTTGAAGACATGGTTGATAACCTGGGAGTCCCTGGTATCGCCGCAGGAATTGGCGCGTTAGTCCTTGCGCCTTTACTGATTCCTGTTGTGGCAGGGGTAGGCAAACCCATCGCCAAAGCCGCTATCAAAGGCGGTATCTTTGCCTACGAAAAGAGTAAAGGGGTATTGGCAGAAGCTGGAGAGGCCTGGGAAGACATTGTGGCAGAAGCAAAAGCTGAACTTTCTGAGAGGCAGGTAAACATAGCAATTGAAGAAGCTGCAACTCATCCTGAAGTTAACTAGTACTGTTCATTGTTCATGGCAATGAAATAAGAAAATTATCGGAATCTAACTTTTATTCCTGCCCTGCTAAGGATGAGGATAAAAGTCAGATTAACGGGTCAAATGATAGTACTTAAGGTTCTATCATTTGACCATTTTTTTGCTTAACTTTATTTTGTCTCCGCGTCTCTTTGTCTCCGCGTCTCCGCGTCTCTTTGTCCCCGCGTCTTTAATTTGTCTCCGGGAATTTTCGCTGCTGTACGTCATCGCTGAAGTCCTGCACCGCTTGCGTAATTATTTGCCGTAAGTTAAGATAAGGCTTGGCGAATGGTGGCAAACGCTCTGATAATCCTAGTAAATCAGAGGTAACTAGTACTTGACCATCACAATTTACTCCGGCACCGATTCCAATTGTGGGAATCGATAGCTTTTGAGTAATTTGTAGTGCCAAGTCAGCTGGGATATGTTCTAAAACTATGGCAAAGGCACCAGCATCAGATAAAGCGATCGCTTCTTGTAAAATCTTTTCACTAGCTTCGAGAGTTTTTCCTTGCTGGCGGTAGCCCAACTGATGCACTGACTGGGGTGTCAAGCCTACATGCCCCATTACCGGAATCCCTGCAGCTGTAAGTTTAGAAACAGTTTGAGCGATCGCGGGGTATCCTCCCTCTAATTTTACTGCCTGCGCTCCAGTTTCCTTCAAGACTCGACCAGCAGTCTGCATTGCCTGTTGTGGGCTTTCCTGATAACTCATAAACGGCAAATCGCAAACTACTAATGCTCGCTTGACACCTCGACATACTGCTTTAGCATGATGCAGCATTTCCTCTAGCGTGACTGGTAGCGTAGTTTTATAGCCTAAGGTCACCATTGCCAGGGAATCCCCAACCATAATAATATCTACTCCCGCCTCATCTAACAACTGTGCGATCGCATAGTCGGAAGCTGTTAGTACTACAATCGGACGCCCATGCTGTTTCAATTGTTTCAGCTGCTGGATATTAACTGTCATCTTAGCTGCTCCCTTGTTCCCAGAATATACAAATTTTAGATGGGAGGAGGGGGGGATGGCTCGGGGAGATGGGGGGATGGGGAGAGGGGGAGATGGGGAGAGGGGGAGATGGGGAGAAGGGGGCGAATCACGACTTAAGAAAAACCTCACTATCTGGAATTTCATAATAAGGCAGCGGAGGTTTTGATAAAAGTATTGTAATTTAACATGCCTCTCAGCTTTACCTTTGCTCTCGGTCAAAATCAAACCTTTGATTTACGCTGCGATTACGGTACTCGTCGCTTGGATACAACAGCGTTATCAACCTTAATAAAATTGTGTGAAGAAAAATACTATTCCCAGAATTACAATGATGTCTCGCAATTAAAGAAGATTGGACGGGAGTTGTATCAATGGTTGGATGGGAAAGAGGGCTGGTTACGTCGGGCTTTAGAATCAGATAGTGAAGGTCGAATTCACCTCGATTTAATTAAAACTAGTGAAGCACAGGCTTTAAATCCCGAAACTCAGAAAGTCGCTTTAGGTTTGGCACATTTGCCTTGGGAATTATTACATAATGGCACAGAATTTTTACAGAATATTTTGCCTGTGCGGACGGTGCAGCAGTGCCAGCAGGATGTAATTGCTGTGCAAAATCGTCCTTTGCGCTTGTTGTTTATGGCGACTTCCCCGGAATATCCTGGTATCGCACCGTTACAGTTTGAACAGGAAGAGGCGAATATTCTTGAAGCTACCAAAAAGCAACCTTTGGCTTTAGTAGTGGAAGAAAGCGGCTCGGTAGAAGAATTAAACAATTTGGTGAAATCTTATCCAGAAGACTATTTTGATGTGTTTCACCTCACGGGGCATGGGGTGATTTATACGGAAAAAGATTATAGCTATTTGCTGCCCGAGGCTAAGAAAATAGAAGATTATACGCCTTGTTTCATCACTGAGGATGAGGTGGGAAATGTAGAATTAACTACTGCTGAAGATTTGGGTAAGGTTTTTAAAAAACGTTTCCCCAGGGTAATATTTCTTTCTGGCTGTCACACTGGGCAAGTAGCGAATCAAGGTACTGTTCCCTCGATGGCGCAGGCTTTGGTAAAAGCAGGTGCAGGTGTGGTTTTGGGTTGGGCGCGTCCAGTTTTTGATAGGACTGGTATTATTGCTGCCAAGTCATTTTATCTGGCCTTGGCAACGGGGGCGACGGTGGAGGATGCAGTAAAAGCAGCACAGTTAGAGATGATTAAGCAGGAGTGCTCGGATTGGCATTTGTTGCGGATTTATCGGGATACTCGCCCAATTGAGGAGCTGGTAACACCACTGAGAACAAAAAAACGGGAAAAGCTGAAATTTACACTACCGGAAACGGAATTTCTGGATGAAAATAATCTTGTTAAGGTTGCTAGTCGGAGGGAATTTGTTGGACGTAGACGCGCTTTACAAAGATGTTTAAAAGCATTGCAGGAAACTAGCGATAATATTGGTGTTTTTATTGCTGGGATGGGTGGTTTAGGTAAAAGTTCTCTGGCAGCGCGGTTATGTACTCGGGTGCAGTCGCAACGGGAGAGTTTTCAGCGAGTGGTGTTAATTGGTGTTGTCGATGAGGTGGGTTTATTAAATAAGCTTGCTAATAAATATCAACGCTATGCTAATGTGCCTGGGTTATTGAATGAGCCGGGAATTTCTCTACAGGGGCGATTACAGAACTTTTTTGATGTTATTGAAGATAACTATAATCAGCCTTTGTTATTGGTTTTGGATGATTTTGAGCAGAATATTCCTCAAGAGGATATCGAAGATGGTAGTTTGCGGATGACTGTGGAAGCTTACAGGGTGTTAGAGGCTCTGTGTGCAGCTTTGGCAGAAAATCAAGCTGAAAGTCGGTTAATTGTTACCTGTCGCTATCTCAAAGAAGATACTTTACCTCCCCATTCCTTGCATTTGGAAAGCTTAGCTGCAATGGGGAAGGGGGATATTAATAAGATTGTCCGAGATTTGGATGAGGGAGTTAGGGAAAAGTTACAACAACAGAGGTTAATTAGAATAGCTGACGGTAATCCCCGTTTGTTGAAGTGGTTGTTAGATGTGGTGAAGCAACCGGGGATAGTTGGGGATGAGTTATTGAGTCAGTTGGAAGCGGTAGAGTTAAAGTTTCGAGAGAATATTTTGGCTCAGGCGCTTTTGGCAGGGTTAGAGGATCAAGAGAAGGAATTTTTAGCACGGTTGAGTGTGTTTTGGTTACCGGTGACGGTAGAGATAATAGAGAACCTCTCCCCGCTAAATTCTTCCCCTAGGAGAAGAGATACTTTGAATGCTCCCTCTTCTCAACCCCCCTCTTTCCCCCCTACGAGGAGGGAAGATAAGGAAAATTTTTGTTCACGGAAGGGGTTTAGAGGGTTAGGTTTCCTACCAAAATTGGTGAGTCTTAGTCTAGTGGAATCTGCCACAACCTACGAGCAGCAACAGCCAGAATATCGCGTGACGAGGATTTTAGAACCCTTGCTGCAATCGGTATTAACCAAGGAAGAATGGCAAACCACCAGGAAAGTCGCTACCCAGAGTATTTATAAAACTTGGTGGGAAGATAGGGAAAATACCTATAACGAAGAACAAGCGCGAGAAATTATCAGGTTAGCGCTGTTGGCACAAGAGCCAGAAATCTCCGTTACCGTTGGGGATATTATCGCGACTAATTGGGTGAATAGTAGCCGCTATCTGGAAGCGCTGGAATTATGTAGGGAGATTCTTCAGTTAGGGGAAGATTACCGGATTTTGGGAACTATTGCTAGGGCAGAACACACTTTGGGTTTTGTGGCAGAGGCGCTGAGGCATTATCAAACAGCTTTGGAATTTTGCCCAGAGGATAATGTTCAAAAAAAAGCCGCTACCGTGCATAACATCGCTGATTTAAAAGCCCAACAGGGAGAGCTCGAAGAAGCCCTCGCTCTTTATCAGCAATCTTTACAAATCGAAGAATCCATCAACAATGTGCGAGGCAAAGCTGCTACCCTGCACGCCATCGCTGATTTAAAAGCCCAACAGGGAGAGCTCGAAGAAGCCCTCGCTCTTTATCAGCAATCTTTACAAATCGAAGATTCCATCAACGATGTCAGAGGCAAAGCCACCACCGTGCACAACATCGCTGGTTTAAAAGCCCAACAGGGAGAGCTCGAAGATGCCCTCGCTCTTTATCAGCAATCTTTACAAATCCAAGAATCCATCAACGATGTGCAAGGCAAAGCCACTACCCTGCACAACATGGGTTACTTGGAAGGGAAAAGGGGCAATAAAACCAAACAGTCAGAATTATACTTAGAAGCAGCCCAAATCCTCGCACAAATCGGCGCTCACATTAATTTACGCCAGGTATTAAAGAACTTAGGCATTACTGATGAAACCAAAGGAATCATCTACTTAGCTCAAGCCCTGTGGCTTTGTCTGCGGGTGCAAATACCTTTGACAGCTAGTGTAGATACTATTAGGTCAATGTACGATATGGTACCTAAAGGTGATGAGATGGAAGCCTTATTGGGTACAACTGCAGTCTATTTATGTCACACTCGCGGTGCCCAACATCCGCAGTTAGAGGAATTGCAAGAGCAAAGTGTCCAGATTTTATCAGGTGCAGCAGTTGCCCAGGGAATTGAGACACAGGAAGCATTTGATACTTGGATTGTGCAGCAACAATTGAATGACCCTGAATATTTTATCCCGCGATTAGTTGAAAAATTAGAGGAAATAGTCGGGGATGAGTGGTTATTTGAGTATTTGTAGGTTGGGTTGAGGTAACGAAACCCAACATGTATGCTGGGAACTAGTTGGGTTTCACTTCGTCCTACCCAACCTACTTTTATCTAGATGGCGTTCTTTTGTCGCCCAGACTAGTATGCTGGGGACTGAAACTCAATTATTGTCGGTTTTTGTAACATTTGTTAGCCGATGTGAGTATTTGTAGGTTGGGTTGAGGTAACGAAACCCAACATGTATGCTGGGGACTAGTTGGGTTTCACTTCGTTCTACCCAACCTACTTTTATCTAGATGGCGTTCTTTTGTCGCCCAGACTAGATGATAGTAAAGTCGCCACAGAGCCATAAATTTTCATTGGAATATTTAGGGTTTGCTGAATAAGTCTGGTGGTAAGGAGAGGGAGCAGGGAAAAGGGAGCAGGGAGTAGGGAAAAGCCGATAGTTCTAAGCTTGATTATCCATGATCAGCTCCGAGATTTTCCTATTAAGTGCAAGAATTTTAAGCCTCTAGACGCTATAACCTTGCACTTGTAAGCCTTTTAAAAAAGGATCAAAACCCTGGTTTTGCATACCTTTTACATTAATTCAGCAAGCCCTATTTAGTTCTCCCCATCTCCCCCATCCCCCCATCTCCCCATCTCCCCCTCCCCCCATCCCCCCATCTCCCCATCTCCCCCTCCCCCCATCCCCCCCTCTCTTCCTTAAAAATCCGGTGCCTCTCTAACAAAAGCCAAATGAGGCCTAACACGCCCACTGGTTTGACTTACCCAGGCAAGCCCTTCCGTAGTTCCCACCCAAAGCTTATTCCCGGTGTCAGGAGACAGTGCCAAAATGCTGCTAGAAGGGAGATTTGGGATTTGAGCAAGTACCGCTCCGCTGTCAGCTTTTAACTTAAATAAACCATCATCAGTACCCACCCAAACATTAGCATCTTGGGCAAAGCGCACAGAAGTTACATTACGCCCTCTCATTGGTGTCACAGAGCGCAGTACTTGGCGAGTTTGTGGGTCAATAACCAATAGACTATTAGGGGTGCCAGCCCAAAGCAGACCTTGGGAGTCAAAGGTAAGAGTTTGCACCGTAGTGACAGAGGAATTCTTCATACGACCAATGATAAAAGCACTGGCAGTATCCACTTGCACCAGACCCTCTAAAGTTCCAACCCATAACTGACCTTCATTATCCAAGGCAAGAGTATTAGCACTAACACCAGGTAATTCTTGTAATGTAGTCATCAATAACCCTTGATCCGGACTGATCATAGAAAGACCGCGATCGCTACCCACCCAAAGAAAGCCTCGACGATCAATCAACAGCGACAAAACTCGCTTAGATGGTATAGTAAAGTTTTGAGCAGTAATTTCATTAGTGCGGGGGTCTATACGCAACAAACCCTCGTAGGTTCCTACCCAAATTCGTCCGACTCGGTCTTGGGCTAAAGCGCCGACAGTGTAGTTAGGCAAACCAATGCGAGTCAACAGACGTCCAGTATTAGGATTAATTCTGGCTAACCCCAGCCATGATCCCACCCAGAGATCACCAGTGTAGTCTGGCTGCAAAGCACTGACCCGAAAATCTCTGGGCAGAGGTTGATTCTCTCGCCGCAAACGTTCCTGAGGCAAGGGCTTGTTTCCTGGTGGTGGTGGGTTAGGTTTATAGATAGGGGTTGAAAATTCTTGGTCAATGTAATTTTGTGCCAGAACTTGACTGGTAGATACTGGCACTAGCGTCTTTTGCCTTACTTTTAATATCGGCAAGTTCCACCATAGCAATAGCGCACCGATGGCAATACTGATCTGGGTACGGATGCTACAAAACCCCATCAAGACTCTCCCTATACTTTTAAGCTGTTATGCATCTGGTATTGCACTTTCGACCGTTTTAGGAAAACTCTAACATCATCTCCCCATCTCCCCATCTCCCCCTCTCCCCATCTCCCCCTCTCCCTCTCCCCATCCCCCTCTATATATAAAGCTTACCCTTAGAAAAAGAGAGAACTTCAATACTCTCAAACCCTACAGACTCCGACCTTGCAATCAACTGTAATAAAAAGTTGTAATTCTTTGCCTTCATAAATGGAACTTATATATAACTAAAGATTTTTTTGCGTTTAACTTATTACATTCCTGGTATATTTCAAAAAGATTAAGAAATCCAAGGAATTACCTCAGCCGCTCTTTTGATCGGCAAAACTTTCTTATGCTGATAGTTTTCGCGGATAAATATTAATGGAGAGGTAGTCCCATGGACAATTAACGTCATGGGAGTTTTGGGTGTGATGTTGCCCCCAAAAAAGGCTAAATTTCAAGTCTTTACAAAAGATTTTAGTTTTGAGAATTCAGAGCAAAATCTACAACAGAGAACATCGACTTAAACCGTCGCAACATTCAGTAGTTTCCAAGGAAGGAAAGCATGTCTTACTCATCAACCAGGACTCAGACGAAAGCTGGGTACGAGGCCGGGGTAAAGGATTATAAATTAACTTATTACACTCCGGATTACACCCCTAAAGATACAGATATTCTGGCTGCTTTCCGCATGACACCGCAGCCTGGAGTTCCTCCCGAAGAAGCTGGCGCTGCTGTAGCAGCTGAGTCTTCCACTGGTACCTGGACAACTGTTTGGACAGACCTGCTGACTGACCTCGACCGCTACAAAGGTCGCTGCTATGATATCGAACCAGTCCGTGGGGAAGACAACCAGTACATCTGCTTTGTTGCTTACCCCTTGGATCTGTTTGAAGAAGGCTCTGTCACCAACATGCTGACCTCAATTGTGGGGAACGTGTTTGGTTTCAAAGCCCTCCGTGCCCTACGTTTAGAAGACCTGCGGGTTCCCATCGCTTACCTCAAAACATTCCAGGGACCACCTCACGGAATTACTGTAGAGCGTGATAAGCTCAACAAGTATGGACGTCCTCTGCTCGGTTGTACAATTAAGCCCAAGCTAGGTCTGTCAGCAAAGAACTACGGTCGTGCAGTTTACGAGTGTCTGCGCGGTGGTCTAGACTTCACCAAAGACGACGAAAACATTAACTCCCAGCCCTTTATGCGCTGGCGCGATCGCTTCTTGTTTGTTGCTGATGCAATCCACAAGGCTCAAGCAGAAACTGGTGAAATCAAAGGTCACTACCTAAACGTTACTGCTCCCACCTGTGAAGAAATGATCCAACGGGCTGAGTTTGTTAAAGAACTCAACATGCCCATCCTCATGCATGACTACCTCACCGGTGGCTTCACTGCCAACACCACCCTTGCTAAGTGGTGCCGGAACAATGGCATTTTGATGCACATCCACCGGGCAATGCACGCGGTAATTGACCGTCAGAAGAACCACGGCATCCACTTCCGGGTACTAGCTAAGTGCTTGCGCATGTCCGGCGGAGACCACCTCCACTCTGGTACTGTTGTAGGTAAACTCGAAGGTGAAAAAGGCATCACCATGGGTTTTGTAGACTTGATGCGGGAAGACCACATTGAGCAAGACCGTGAACGGGGTATTTACTTCACTCAAGATTGGGCTTCCATGCCTGGGGTTATGCCAGTAGCTTCTGGCGGTATTCACGTTTGGCATATGCCAGCCTTGGTGGAGATTTTTGGCGATGATTCCTGCCTTCAATTTGGTGGTGGTACTCTAGGTCACCCCTGGGGCAATGCTCCTGGCGCAACTGCTAATCGGGTTGCTCTGGAAGCTTGTATCCAAGCTCGTAATGAAGGTCGCAATTTGATGCGTGAGGGTGGCGACGTCATCCGCGAAGCTTGTAAGTGGAGTCCTGAGTTGGCTGTTGCTTGTGAACTGTGGAAGGAAATCAAGTTCGAATTCGAGGCAATGGATACAGTCTGATCACTGGTGAGGTGTGAAGTTTGAAGATTCAAACTTCATGCTTCAGACTTCCCACTTCAACAGACTGGCTTCAAACATGGATCTCAAAAGAGTTGCGAAAGACACAGCCAAGGTGCTGACTAGCTACATGACCTATCAAGCACTGCGGATAATTCTGGATCAATTGGGTGAAACTGACCCTCCCCAAGCGCTCTGGCTGCATTCCTTTTCCTCAAAACACAGCATCCAAGATGGAGATGCCTACCTTGAGGAATTGCTCCGGGCTAAGCAAGATTTAGCTTTTCGGCTGATGACCGTGCGGCAGCATCTGGCGGAGGAAGTGGCAGACTTTTTACCAGAAATGGTTCGCGCTAACATTCAGAAGTCGAATATGGAACATCGGCGACAGCATCTTGAGCGGATCACGCAACTCACAATTTCTGATCCTCCTAACCATCCAGAGCAACAAGCTGACTCGGATAACGAGCCGATTTAGCTACATATACTGATAATTCAACACGCGAGTCTTATCCAATGCAAACTCTACCTAAAGAGCGCCGTTACGAAACCCTTTCCTATTTGCCACCGCTCGACGATGGGCAGATTATTCGACAAGTCGAGTACATTTTGGATCAGGGTTACATCCCAGCGATCGAATTCAATGAATCTTCTGAACCTGAGCAGTATTACTGGACTCTGTGGAAACTGCCTTTATTCCATGCTCGTTCACCCAAAGAAGTTTTGGCTGAAGTTGATGAGTGCCGTCTTGACTACCGCGACTGCTTCATCCGCGTCGTTGGTTTTGATAATGTCAAGCAGTGTCAGGTTCTGAGCTTCATTGTTCACAAGCCAGGTGCTGGCAGCCGTGGTCGATACTAAGCACTTTTTAGCTGAAACTTCCTGAAATGGAATTCAGGGGAGGGGTAGTTATTGCTACCTCTCCTGGCGTGATAATCACTGCCTAAGGGACTTCCAAATAAAAAAATATCCCATCGAGGGGAGATGGGGAGATGGGGAGAGGGGGAGAAGATTCTAATGGTCATATTTCCAAGTAAATTGGATAATTTATTTCTTGGAGTTCCCTAATAAGGAAAATTCCCAATGAGCAACGATGTTACTGAGTGGTTAGCTCAAATCAAAGCGCTGAGGCAACAACTGACAGATAGTATTAATTCTAGGCAGGCGGCAGATGAAAGTGCAGCTAACTGGCGTCGATTATATAATACCGAAGCCCAGCAGCGACGGACCCAAATGCGACTGGCTCAACAACAAATCGAAACACTTCAGGCCCAAATTCAGCAACTGCAAGGGGAGAGAACTCAACTAACATCGGATAGTCTTCCAGGGAACTCTGCGATTGAGTACGAAGTTGCACAAATTCAAAGTATAGAGGAACTGAGAACAAAGCTAATCGAGGTAATATTAGAACGGGAAGGTCTGACTAAGGCTTTGAAGGCTGAGCAGAATCAACATGCCCAAACCCGTAAAAACCTAACTGCTGTTATTGGTGATACTATTGAGCAGCTTTCCAAAAACAGCGGCAGTAGTCAGATCAATAAAAAAATTAGCAATAAGCTCAACTAAACTTGCTCTATTTGTTAATAAAATATTAATCTTCTAACCTCATTGCCTTAGCCACTGCTGCTGTCGTCGGTGCTATGCCTTGCTTAAATTGGTTATTGCTGTGCTCGATTGCGGTATCTGGGTCTTTAAGACCATTGCCAGTAAGAACGCAAACTACCGTTGCTCCTGCAGGTATCTGGTCTTTTACTTTCAACAAACCAGCCACAGATGCAGCACTAGCTGGTTCACAGAAAATTCCTTCTTGAGATGCTAGTAAGCGATAGGCATCGAGGATTTCAGGATCAGTAACACTGGTAAATTTTCCCTGACTCGATTGCTGAACCGCGACTGCCTTTTCCCAACTAGCTGGGTTGCCAATCCGAATTGCCGTCGCCACGGTTTCAGGATCAGGGAAAACTTTGCCGAGGACTAGGGGAGATGCCCCAGCTGCCTGAAATCCCATCATTCGGGGTAAGCGAGTACATTTTTGTTGCTGGTGGTACTGGCAAAATCCCATCCAGTAGGCGGTAATATTGCCAGCATTACCTACCGGAATGCAGAGCCAATCAGGAGCATCGCCTAGAGAGTCAACTATTTCAAAAGCCCCTGTTTTTTGACCTTCTAAGCGATATGGATTAACTGAATTGACTAGAGTGACGGGATAATTTTGAGCCATTTCCCGAACAATTTCTAGGCAAGTATCAAAATTGCCCTCAATTGCCAGTACTTGAGCGCCGTAAAGCAACGCCTGTGCTAATTTACCCAATGCCACATAACCGTCGGGGATGATCACAAATGCTTGCATCCCGCCACGACGGGCATAGGCGGCTGCCGAGGCCGAGGTGTTGCCAGTGCTAGCGCAGATAACGGCTTTAGCCCCTGCCTCCTTGGCTTTAGAAATTGCCATAGTCATCCCTCGGTCTTTGAAGCTGCCGGTAGGGTTGAGACCATCGTATTTCACTAACACCTTTACTCCTGAACCGATTAACCCAGAGATGGTTGGAACAGGGATCAGGGGGGTGTTGCCCTCCAGTAGGGTTACTACCGGGGTGGAATCAGTTACCGGTAAATAGGGGCGATAAGCCTCGATCAAACCAGACCAGTGGTGAGGTTTGAGAGCGGTGTCCCCAGATTGAGGGTGATTGGCAGCAGGCAAGGTTGAAGCCACTTTTCGTCAGTTCTTAATAGCCAAGTGCATCATTAAGTTTAGCTTGACTGGTTCTGAATCGCAGGCTTTTGAGGCTTGTCAATTCTCGGTCTTTCGCTACGCGGCTTGTTGCTGCCAGATTCATTTTTGTCGAACCGACGGCGCTTGCTAAGTTTTGGTCGTTCTACACTGTACTCAAAGTCCGGTGCATTCCAAGCTGGTTGAGTTTGGTCGTAGACCATTTGCAGTGCAGCAGCAGCAATTGCGTGGGGGTCATACTCCTCGTCAAGGTCTCGCACTACTGGTAGGAAGGAAGCCATGCGCTCACCTGCTAGAGCTTGACGCAACTGCTCCTCTAGTTTTTCGAGACGCTGCGCCTCAATCTGAGCTCGCGTAGGAATTCTGGATATTTCCAAATTTTGCCTTACGTGGCGCTCAATTAGGCGCAGTTTGCGCCGCTCAAAGGGTTGAATCAGTGAAATTGCTGTCCCTGTCTTGCCAGCGCGACCTGTACGACCAATACGGTGAATGTAGCTTTCAATTTGATCTGGCAGGTCGTAATTAATCACATGGGTGAGGTGATCGACATCTAGACCTCGCGCCGCAATATCTGTTGCTACTACCCAGCGCACCTGACCCTGACGAAACCGCGATAGTAAGCGCTCCCGCTGGGATTGACTGAGATCACCATGGTACTCATCGACACTGTGACCAGCTGCTTGTAATTGATTGGTCAGTTCTGCTGCTGCCTTACGGGTGCGCACGAAAATGATTGCAGCTTCTGGGTCTTCAAGTGCCAGAATCGGATGTAGAGCTTTAGTCTTCAAGCAGCCACGGGGTACCATGTAGGCCCGCTGCTCAATCCTCGACGGTGCCGCTTTTTCTTGCTTAACTGTGACTGTGGTTGGCGATTTCAGGAATTTGTTGATTAAATCCCTGATGGCTCGGGGCATGGTAGCAGAAAAACAAGCAGTCTGGCGCTCTGTGGGTGCCTGCTGAAGGATTCTCTTAACGTCATCGATAAAGCCCATGCTCAGCATTTCATCGGCTTCATCTAGCACCACCCATCTGACTTGATCAAGCTTGAGTTCGCCTCGATCAAGCAAATCAATTACTCGTCCAGGAGTACCGACTACAACTTGAGTACCCCGCTGCAAGCTGCGAATTTGCCGCTCCATCGATTGACCACCGCAGACTGTAAGGATACCCAAGCGGCGGTCACCATTGAAGTCACGAATTGCCTGATTAACTTGAGAAGCCAACTCCCTTGTCGGCGTTAGAATCAGCGCTTGTACTGCGCGGTTACCAATCTCAATCTTCTCTAACATTGGCAAAGAGAAAGCCGCTGTTTTACCGGTTCCGGTTTGAGATTGACCAACTACATCACGCCCACTGAGCAGTTCAGGGATTGCTTGAGCTTGAATAGGTGTAGGTGTTGTGAAGCCTATTTCTTCAAGTTGATTGGCGCGAGCTTCTGACAATCCTAGGCTTTGGAAAGAAAGGGTCATATGTTTTTGTCTGTTGTTGATTTTCAGTTATTGATAGTCAGTAGTCAGTTGTAAACATCTGGGTTTCTGTGGTCAGTTTATCGAGAAGCTGAACACACAAACCAATAAGGTTATCTGAATTAACAGACAACTAGCAATGGACTAGGAACTACAAAACCATACAAGTCGTAGATGTCGGCATCAGTAATTTTTACTGGCGCGATTGCTCCCAAAGGAGCGTCGCCTTGGATGCGAACCAAGCCATCCACTTCTGGCGCAAACCTTGCACCACGACCAATAAACTCGCCCGTTGCAGGATTCTCTTGTTCAATTAGGATGTCAACTACCTTACCTAATTGGGCCCGATTTTTTTTCAATGAGACAGGCTGTTGAACTTTCATTAGAGCATCCCGACGAGCAGCCATCACCTCTTGGGGTATTTGATTTGGCAAGTTATATGCCGATGTTCCCTCTTCAGCAGAAAAGGTGAAAGCCCCTACGTGGTCAAATTCATGCTTGCGGACAAACTTGAGCAAATGCTCAAAGTGTTGATCCGTCTCACCAGGGAAACCGACGATGAAGGTGGTGCGCAGCACTGCATCCGGTAATGCTGCTTTAATTTGGTCGATAATCTGATCATTGATCCGTCCTTGCCAGGGCCGATTCATGGCACGGAGGATTTCCGGGTGCGAGTGTTGTAAGGGTAAATCCAAATAAGGAAGAACATTAGGAGTTTGTTCAATTGCTGCAATTACTGCTGGTGTCAAGCCGGTTGGATAAGCGTAGTGCATCCTAATCCAGGGGATATTGACTCTGCCTAAAGCCCGCAACAGTTCTGCTAGCTTCGGCTTACCGTAGATATCGACACCGTAGTTGGTGGTGATTTGGGAAATCAAGATCAATTCTTGGACACCTTCAGCTGCCAATTGTTGGGCTTCGGTGACAATCGATTCAATTGTGCGTGAGCGTTGCTTTCCTCTTAAATTGGGAATTATACAGAAAGCGCAACTGTAATCGCACCCTTCAGCTATGCGCAGGTAAGCAACTCCCTCGGAGGTAGTGCGGTAGCGCGGTGTCGTTTCATCTGCAATATAGGTTGGTTGTGGCGAAACCTGCTGAACACGCTCGCCAGCTTCTGCTCGTTCAATTACCTCGACAATTTTGTTGTAATCTCCGGTTCCTACCACCGCTACTGCTTCCGGCAACTCTTCCAAAAGTTCCTGTTGGAAATGCTGCGCCATGCAGCCAGTGATAACTATTTTTTTATGCTCTTGGGCTAGTCCTACCAGTGTGCGGACAGACTCTACTCGAGCCGTTTCTATAAAGCTACAAGTATTTACAATAACATATTCAGCTAATTCTTCGTTACTATCTACCTGGTAGCCTGCTTCTAGGAGCAGACCCAACATATGTTCGGTATCTATACGATTTTTTTCGCAGCCTAAGTGGGAAAATGCAATAGTTGGCTTGTTGCCCATGCGGTTATCTATAAAGTGACTTGAGTAGAGTGGCGGAGCGCTCTTGTCGATGAGCATTTTACAACATATAGGCTGTTTTAGTGCATCCGCACTCCACCAGTCCGGATGTATCTAATTCCTTGCATTAGATACCGCTACCTATTGTAGATAAAATTTTATTAAGATATCCAGCTCGTTTGAGCTATCCGCGCCAATACAACCCTGAATACATACAGGGAACATTGACAGGGAAGGCAAAAAGTAGCCAGTGTTTTCAGTTGTAGATAAGTGAACTTAGATCAAATTTTCAAGACACCAAATCCAATTATTGGCGTTGTTCATCTACTTCCGCTCCCAACATCCCCCCGCTGGGGAGGTAGCTTAAAAGCCGTGCTTGACAGGGCTGAACAGGAGGCGGTTGCACTGGCTTCTGGGGGAGTCGATGGCATAATTGTGGAAAACTTTTTTGATGCCCCTTTTACTAAAAACTGTGTCGATCCAGCTGTTGTCAGTGCCATGACTCTGATTATCCAGCGACTGATGAATCTAGTGACGCTGCCGATGGGGATCAATGTTTTGCGCAATGATGCTCATAGTGCTCTGGGGATCGCTAGCTGCGTTCGCGCCCAGTTTGTACGCGTCAATGTCCTCACCGGGGTTATGGCAACTGATCAGGGATTGATTGAGGGACAAGCCCATCAATTACTTCGCTATCGGCGGGAATTAGGCAGCGATGTCAAAATTTTTGCAGATGTTTTGGTTAAGCATGCCCGCCCTTTGGGTTCTCCCAATCTGACGACAGCAGTGCAAGAAACTATCGACAGGGGTTTAGCTGACGGTGTTATTCTCTCGGGTTGGGCTACGGGTAGTCCTCCTAGTTTAGAAGACTTAGAGTTAGCATCTGCCGCTGCTAAAGGGACACCAGTATTTATTGGTAGTGGTGCTAATTGGGACAATATTGCTACCCTGATGCAGGCAGCTGACGGTGTAATTGTTTCTAGTTCCCTCAAGCGGCGTGGGCTCATTGAGCAACCGATTGATCCCATCCGCGTTAGTCAATTTGTTGAAGCAGCACGGCGGAGTATTTCAGCAATCTCAGAACCAAAACCAATTTCTTCCCTCAAGCTACATTCGTAAAGTAGATTGAGCAAGCCTCAAGATTGACTGCGTTCTTAATAAATAACAACTAAACGGTAATTATGTAACTATGACTCGCCGACGTTCTACTCCCTGGATTCATCTCTGGTCTCGTCAGCTGATTGGCGCGATTGCTATTGTAGGTGCCCTCTTAACTGCTTACCTGACTATAGTTAAGCTCACTGGGGGTACTGTTGTTTGCACTGCTGGTTCTCAAGAAGCTGCAAGTAGCTGCAACAATGTCCTTTCGACGCCCTATGCTGAAGTTTTTGGTCTGCCTCTGACCTTGTTTGGTTGCCTTGCTTATGTGAGTATGGCAACTTTTGCTCTGGCTCCTTTGACACTCAGTTCTGAGGGAAAAAAAGTGCTGCGCTCACAAGTAGAAGATTGGACATGGCTATTGCTCTTTGCTGGGGCCTCGGCGATGGCGATTTTCAGCGGCTATCTGATGTATGTACTGGCTTTTGAGATCCAAACAGTCTGTTTGTACTGCATTGGCTCTGCTTTATTTTCACTGAGCATGTTAGTCCTGACAATTATTGGTCGCAGTTGGGAAGATATCGGTCAACTTTTATTCATCGGCATTGCGGTGGGCATGGTAACGCTGATTAGTACTTTGGGAGTTTATGCCAATGTAGGGGAACCTGTAGCCAGCCCAGATGGTGCTGGTACCACAATTCCTCTTGCTTCCGGTAGACCTGAACCAAGCATCGGTGGCTGGAAAGTTACCACTACCTCCGGTGAGGCGGAAATTGCTCTAGCGCGTCATTTGACCAACGTTGGTGCTAAGAAATATGGTGCCTATTGGTGTCCCCACTGTTACGAGCAAAAGCAGCTCTTTGGTAAAGAGGCATTTCAAGAAATAAATTACGTTGAGTGTGCCGAGGGTGGTAAAGATGCACAGCCACTGCTCTGTGTTGCTGCTGAGATTAAGTCCTACCCCAGCTGGGAAATTAATGGCGAATTATTACCTGGGGTCAAGACTCTCGAAGAACTCGCTAACTTAACTAACTATCAAGGGCTGCAAAACTTTAAGTATTCCTTGCCAGGGGGTTAGAAACCCAAAAAGACTTCGAGGGAGAGTTAGCTAGCCGTTTGAACGGCTAAGTACACTCAGACAGATGTTCACAACAGTTATCAGTCGCAAGCTGAAACAATTTGCTCAACAAAAACACCCCCTCTTGACCTCTGTTGGGGTTACACTCGCTCTGATACTCCTCCGATTCTTGGGGATACTACAATCATCAGAATTTGCTGCTTTAGACCTGCTATTTCGCCTGCGTACCCCAGAAGTAGTCGATGAGCGGATCGTGATTGTGGGAATTGATGAAACTGATATCGATAAGGTAGGACAATTGCCGATTTCTGATCAAGTTATTACCCAATTGCTTAAGAAATTGGACTCCTACCAACCACGCGCCATTGGTCTGGATATCTATCGCTTTCAACCAGTTGCACCAGGTCAGGAAGAGTTGGCCAAAGCTGTTGAAACTATCCCTAATTTGATTGGGATTGAGCAACTAGGGGATAATACTAATTTAGGTGTTCCCACTTTACCAGTACTGCGTCAACATCAACAAGTGGGTTTTAATAACGTTGTTATTGATACTGATGGTAGGGTACGCCGTAGTCTATTGTATTGGCATGCAGATGGTAAAGCCTATAAGAGTTTCGCTCTCAAACTCGCTCTGATTTATCTTCGTTCAGAAGGAACTACTGCCAAACCAGCAACTGTTAATCGAGATTATTTACAGTTAGGTAAAGGCATCTTCAAAGACCTAAAATCTTGGGACGGTGGCTACGTAAAAGCAGATACCAAAGGCTATCAAGTTTTAGTGAACTTTAGACCTCCTGGAAGCTTCCGCACTATCTCAATGAGAGAGGTTTTACAAGGGGAAATACCGCCAACTTTACTACGCGATCGCATTGTTATAATTGGCTCTACAGCTGCCAGCTTCAAAGACTTTTTCTATACCCCTTACAGTAACGGATTACTGGCAGCAGCGCAACCGATTTTTGGAGTCGAGTTGCAAGCCAATTTTATTAGTCAAATTCTGGGTAGTGCCCTCGACGGGCGTCCCCTCCTCAAAGTTTGGTCAGAGTTGATGGAATGGCTATGGATTGCTAGTTGGTCAACTCTTGGTGCTTTTCTATTCTGGCGAGTGCGAAGGCTCAAATCTGCCTTTGGATTGCTACTCTTAGCTAGTGTTAGTCTCTTCGGTAGCTGTTACCTAGCTTTTGCTATGGGTTGGTGGTTGCCCCTAATCCCGCCTTTACTGGGACTACTTTGTTCTACTGCCATTATTACTAGTCAAGTTATTGTCACTCTGCTGCAAGATATCCAAGAGTATCAGCAATTACAGGAAGAACTCAGACAACAAACAGCAGCTTTATCCCGTTCCAACCTCGAACTACAACATTCACAAAACCGCTTAAGTCATCTTGTTGATCACGATACTCTTACAGGTCTTGCTAATCGTAAAAAATTTCATGAACGCCTGAATTATTATCTTAATTGTGTTCGTAGTCATAACCAGTTATTGGCACTAATGTTTCTTGATTTAGATGGCTTTAAACAAGTCAATGATACGCTTGGACACGACACTGGTGACCAGCTGTTACGGGTAGTTGCCCAGCGACTCACTAACAGCTTGCGCGAAAGTGATTTAGTATCGCGACTGGGTGGCGATGAGTTTACAGTAATTCTCCCGATGATTCCCCAAGTTGAATATGCTGCTAAAGTGGCAGACAAGATTCTCAAGAGTCTGTCTCAAGTGTTCTTATTAGAGGGAACAGAGATTGTTGTGACTGTTAGTATTGGCATTAGTATTTATCCCCTAGATGGGAAAGAACAGGAAATCTTGATTAAAAAAGCAGATGCTGCCATGTATCAGTCTAAGCAACTCGGTCGTAATCAATATTTTTTCTCTAGTTCAATTTAATAGTTGATTGTTGATTGTTCATCGTTGATTGTTCATTGCTCATTGGCTTATATACCGTAGCTGTAGAATACTTTCTTCAATGAACCATGTTTGCACAGCATGCACGTATAGCGTGCCATGAATCTTAAAGACGCGGGGACACAGAGACGCTGATCCAATTTCATGCACCCTATAGACGGTCGGATATTTGACCCCTATTAATTTCGATAAACCATGAATAATGAATTCAAAATGTATAATTTTTGACATAAAGAATATTAACTCTTTAGTTAAGCAATTAGTTTAATCTAGAAATTAAATTTGCTTTCTTAATACCTCAGATAACTTTTATTAAATCTTTGAAAATAATCTGTAAAGCTTTGGTAAATGCCCTTTGTTTATTACAATATTGGCGAATACACTAAAAATATAACCCCTGAAAGAGTTAATTTAAATCGACTGGATATGTATAGATATCACCGCCTCGCTGCGATCGTAACCTTACTTATTGGCTGGCAGCTGTTCTATTTTAAGATAGCAGACCTTAAACTTGGATTACCTACAGTTAATCACTTTTCATTTAGCCCAGTAGTGTTCCTCAAAAATGATAATTATTCACAAAAATTGCACAATACTCAGATGTCAATCTTGGAACAGGCAGGTCTAGATCAACAACAGGAACAGTTTGTCGAATATGTACCGCCGGATAATGGTCATCCTAGCTACACGCAAGGTTCTGGAACTTTTATTTAGTAGCACAATATATGTATAGATAATATTGGTTAAAATCCTAATTTAACTGAATATAAGGGAGTAGGCTTGGTTGAACAACAGTAAAACCCAACACACTAATGCTAACTCTGGTTTGCTCTGGTGCCTCTTGTATGTAAAATCTTCAAGGAATGAATGGTTGTAGTACAACTTTTGGCTACACAACGGCGGTGGGATTCATCGTTTCTGCGCGTGGAGGCTTAGTCGATCGACAGCTTGTGAAGCGCGAAGCTCAAAGAGTAATCTTGAGAAGCCCCCGGTATAATCGAGGTGCGACCCACCTGTCGGTTTCCGGCAGGTGGAAAGCGCACCTCTACTGATTTACCGGGGGAGAACGTCACTGTTTCAGGTAATTTAAATCCCAAATCGAATGACCCAACCCGAAGCACTGCAATCCCTACTCGCAGCCGTTGCTGCTGGTGAAGTCAGCCCTGAAGTTGCCCTCGATGATCTCAAGCATTTAACTTTTGAACCAGTGCAGGATTTTGCTAAAATTGACCACCATCGTACCCTGAGAACTGGTTTTCCGGAAGTAATTTGGGGACAAGGTAAGACACCGGAACAAATTGCTCAGATTATGGAGGCGATGCGGCGGCATAATCGGATGGTGATGGCAACCAGAATTGAGCCAGAAGTCTTTGCCAAGCTGCAAACTAAAGTCCCAGGCATTCATTACTACTCAACTGCACGCATTTGTGCGATTGCGCGTGAGACTCTCACGACTAAATATTCAGGAACTATCAGTCTAATTTCTGCTGGGACATCTGACTTGCCAGTAGCTGAGGAAGCTGCTGTTACCGCTCAACTATGTGGCTTTAAGGTACAGCGCCTCTGGGATGTTGGAGTTGCGGGCATCCACCGCTTGCTAAGTAACAGAAAGATAATTGGCGAAGCAGATGTCCTGATTGTCATTGCTGGTATGGAAGGAGCATTGCCCAGCGTTGTTGCTGGTTTGGCAGATTGTCCAGTAATTGGTGTCCCTACCAGTGTGGGCTATGGTGCAAGTTTTGGCGGTGTTGCCCCACTCTTGACAATGCTCAATTCCTGTGCAGCTGGGGTGGCGGTGGTCAATATTGATAATGGGTTTGGGGCAGCTATTCTGGCAGGACAAATTCTTAGAACAGCTCATAAGTTAAAATCAAAGGATTGAAATTGTTAATTGTTCATGGTACGCGCTACGCGCATGCTGCCCAAACATGTTTCATGGCTTATGGTTCATAGTTCTAGGGACCTCTTGCATAAATCCCGAGCAACCTCTCCCCTACCAGGAGGGGAATCAAGATTTATTCCCCCCGCATCGGGGGGATTGAGGGGGGTCAATTCGACTTTTGCAAGAGGTCTATTGAGGAAAGTATTTTACAGCTAAGATATACAACCCAATGAACAATGAACAATCAGCTATGAACCATCAACAATCAACTATGAGCAATCAACAGAACTTCTAATTAGTAAACTGAATAATTGCACCTGAATGAGCGCGAGAGTACCTGACAGTTGCTACCTGTTGCGACTTATTATCAAATACAGCTATTAATCCAGATTTATTTGTCATTTGCATAGAGGAATTACTAGAGCGTCTCACAGGGAAGCGCTTGACTTCATTGGGGCCGAGAGTACCCCTCAAGGGTTCAGGACGACCCATTTTATCTTGCATTTCCCAACCTGTTAAATCAATAGGTGTATTGGTCACATTCTTTAATTCAACCCACTCTCGACCACCGGTGTCTGAACCTTCCGGATTAGGCAAGGCAGCAACAATAACTACGGAACCATCATTTTTGATAATATCATCTATTGGTACAATTGTAGTTTCAGGTCCAACTGGTTCTTTGACACCATCAGTGCTAAGAAATATGGGAAAGAAGGAACGAATAAACTCCCCTCGACTGCCATTGGGATTAGTACTGCGGTACAAAACCAAATCGTAATTAGCATCATTGATACTAATCCGTTGTTTATCGCGGATGATGCCATCAAGGCTTTGGAAATAGGCAACAGTTGCCATCGCTATTTCACATTCTGGGCTTGGACCGACGAAAAATCCACCCTTCTTTTTGAATAATTGAGCAATAACATTGCCGCGCATGTCAGTCACATCTTGCAACATCTGTAAGGTAACAACGTTGGGATTATTAGGACCTGCATTGCCTTTCAAGTCATACTTATAGCCCAAGAAGTTTACCCGTTGATTTTGTTCATCAAGGTAAAATTTGACCCAAGAATGGTAACCAGAAATATCGCCGAGAGTTGCTTGTTTGTTACCAGAGCGGATGTTAAATTTACCTTCCCCCACAAAGACATGTTCAAAACCAGAAGCGAAATGAATTGATTTGCCTTTGTAGTAATTGGTGTAAAGCTCGAACCAGATTCGCTGTAACTTGGCTTTGAATTGTTTCTCGGAAAGATTTTCCTCTAGTTCTTTATTGATATATTCTAGCGCCATCTGAATTGGCTTAGTAGAAATAATCAAATCGATAAAATCACGCTGTTCCTGTTCTTCCTGATCAGCAGTAAACTCTGGATCGAGAGTGCGAATTGTGTAATTATCTAAGAGTTTAATGAAGCTGACATAGGTTCGTTTCTCATCAAATAACTTGTCTTCATTCACCTTATGAAATAAAGGTCGCGTGGCTAAATCAATGCTGCGCTTACCGCTGGCTTTGACCTGCTCATCTAAAAGGATGTCGGCGTCTTTGTCTTCCCAGTCACCTGAGCTATTGCGAGGGCTTACGGAAAATTGGTTCTGATCACTTTCCCAGATTTGCTGATAAATATCAATTTTGTCCATGTTTAGATCTCTTGGGTAAAGTTTGCACAAGTTTTTCCATCCTTAGCAACAAAAGTAATAACCCAGATTCCGTAAATTTCTGCAGAGCCTGTCATCAGACAACTAGGATGCTCACCTTGATTGAGACGATGACTTATTTTACCTTGATAGATTTTGTCAGTGAATTATAGGTCTTACAAGAAATCCGGCTGAAATCCTTGATTGGTGAGACTTTAACTTTTTTGAGCTGCTCAACGATAGCAGATAGCTCACCCACAGATAGCTTAAAATGAGTAGGTGGGCCCAATTCAAATATAAAATACTAACCTCTATGACCTTTGCCCCAGACTATCCAAGCTTAAGGCTGGTAGCCTAGATCACGGCTGCATCACTATCAGCTCCAAAATTTTCCTTGGGCACGGAGAGGTCTCAAGTCAGACTCAATGATAAGAAACTATTTAGGGAAAATAGGAGTTACATAGCAATCCTAAATAGGTTGTGAAATTTAACTGTAGATTCCTTTCCTAAAACGCTATTAGAGCGATGCTGGTGGGAATGACACTAATTACAACTCGTTTAAGATGGGTATAGTAATTGATACAAAAATATTTATGTAGGATAAACTATCATGCTTAAGAAGCCATTTTCAAGTATTATCACTGCTTCAGCTTTAGCAATGCCAATGATTGCCCTGAGTGGAACCGATTCTCTAGCTCAGAGGAGTTACCAGATTCGCAACACTACAGGTCACAATGTTATCAACCTCTACGTGTCCTCTTCTAGTTCTCAAGACTGGGGTTTGGATAGTTTAGAGAGTAATAGCATTTTGCGTAACGGTGAGTCTGTTAACCTTAAACTAAGTAGTGATTGCCTCTATGACATCAAAATTGAGTTAGAAGATGGTCGGGAAATAGAGAAACGCCAAATAGACACTTGCGCAAGCAGCTTCTTAACCCTTGCCCCTGAAAATGTGTCTGGGCTTCGATCTTCTACTACTGTTGCAGCAACTCAACCTTCTGGCAGCGGAGGCTTTTTCTGCGACACATCAAGCGGGATACCCGAAACACGTTATCAAAGTTCTTCAGGGAGCTCAGAGGTATGGATTCGCTGGAATTCAAATTTCTTCTCCACTTCTGGCTATGATCCTCTCAGCCGTTGCCAAGCTGTAAGTGGGCGTCTTGAGAACTACCGTCGCAACGGCAAACTCAATTACATGGGAGTAGGTGAGATGAATGGTCAGAGTATCATCTGCACAGCTATAAAACCTGGTAATTGCTTGGGTCTAGTTTACACTCTTAAACCACAGCAAAATCCAGTTGAAACTCTACAACAATTCATGCAGCACCGCGTGGGAATAGTTGGTGCAGCACCTCTCTATGAAAGTGAAGATGGGGAGGAAGAAACACCTTTTGTTGATGTGAGACCTTTTTTGGATGATAGCACTAATACTGCTCCTGCTCTCACTTCTCCTGATCAAAATAATGCTGCTCCCTCTCCTGAACAACTCAGAGATAGAGATGGAGGAGAATTACGCAGACTCTAGATAATCACCTCTAGGTATCAAGGGGATTTTATAGATAAGGTTAGTAGATTATGTTATTAAAACAAATTGCTCTGAAATCACTAGGCTCAATGTTACTAAGTTGCTTGGTTGCAACTCCAGTTTTAGCCGAATTAAGCCCTGAACAAATCAATTCAATTGCCAGACAAACTACTGTTTTGATTGCACCAGGACTAACACCAGAGTTAATCGACGAACTAGAAGAAAATCGCCAAAATCCCCTTGCCAGAGCAAAAAATCCGGATGGAGTATGGAATCCTGGTTCTGGGGTAATTATCGCCAAAGAAGGAACAAGTTATTATGTTTTGACCGTCACCCATAACTTCAAACAAAGACATTTAGATCAAAACCTGTCTTATGGAATTCGTACCAGCGATGGTCAAGTTCATGAAATCACAGAAGTTAATGATGACAGGGGTTGCCCTCTCAATGGTAGAGTAGGGCAGGATCAAAGGTTGCTCCGATTTGGTTGTTATTCAAAATATATGCCCAATCGGGTAGATGGTTTTGACCTAGCTATTGTTAGTTTTGAAAGCGACAAAGAATATGCCGTTGCCCCCTTAGGAAGCCCAGATGCTATTAACATGATGGATACAGTTTATATCTCGGGCTGGCCTGATCCGGAAAAAGAACAAGATGCTTTAACTGGTAAGTGTCGCGGTAGGGTGGCTCGTCGGCAAAGGCGTCTAGCTTGGGGACCAGTCACTGGTAAGATTAATCCTGCTCAAGGTCAAAATGGCTATGGAATATTTTATCTTGACCAGACTCGCCCTGGTATGAGTGGTGGACCAGTGTTTGACAGCAACGGTTTTGTTGTCGGTGTTCACGGTCGCGGTTCTGCTGATAAAGGGCAGTTGGTGAGGCAATACTGTTCCCTTCCTAAGAATCTCAATAATACCACCTTTGAGTCAGAAGATATCGCTGCACAAGTAGGCGGTTCTGACCCAACAATTCTGCATACTCGCTTTAGCAGTGCGCAAAATTTGAATAATTTTTCAAAAATTACCACTCAGGTAGGAATGAAGCTATCCTTCAATCGCTCTGCTCCTTCCCAAGAATTCATTCAGGCAGCTTTGATTGAGTTGCAATCTGATCAGCGTACTAGTGGTACATTTGATCTTTTTGCTGAGAATGATGTTATGGGTACAAGGGTGACAGGTACTTTTGATGATACTGAAGACGCTGTAGATGATATCTATGACCTCTTTAAATTTAAGCTGGAAAACCAGCTTAGAGATGAGCCATCATCAGGATGCGGTAGTATTTTGCTCGGTGATGAAAGGGAGCGTTGTAAAAAGTAATAAGTAATAAGTAATAAGTAATAAGTAATAAGTAAATATCCTTGAAGTAGGGGGTTAGGGTGGGAAAATTGTCATTTTTTGCAATTAAGAAGTTTTGTGTATATATTACAGCACCTTGATTAGGAAGCAGTAGAATTTGCTCATACTCAAGCTTTCGGCTGAGGAAATTGGCTGATAGCAAAATTCGCTGTTTTCGAGGGTGAGGAGTAAAGATGAGTATCAGGCATCTATTCTCAAGCGTTGCTGTTTTGCTGTTGACTACCTCTGTTGCTCAAGCAGAACCTCCTGATTCACCACCTCAAACTAATCAACAACCCCTGAATTTAGTTAGTTATTCTGATAAGTGGATTAATCAGGTAACTAACGTCTCCCAACTGCGGGATGTGCAACCGGGAGACTGGGCATACGAAGCATTGCGATCGCTAGTTGAACGTTATGGTTGTATTGCAGGTTATCCTGATGGTACCTTTAAGGGCAACCGTGCCCTGACTCGCTATGAATTTGCAGCTGGTTTGAATGCCTGTCTCGAACAGATTGAGAGACTGATTGTTGATGGTATCGACGAGCTTACGATCAGAGAAGATTTAGTTAGATTGGAGAGACTCACTAAGGATTTTGAAGCTGAACTTGCGACCTTAGCAACGAGAACTGACAATCTTGAAGGTCGGGTGGCTTTCTTAGAAGATAATCAATTTTCAACAACGACAATTTTAAATGGGGAAGTTATTTTTGGACTAGCCACTGCCTTTGGGGGCGATCCTCCGGGTGGATGTAGAGTGGTCGAAGATGGTATTTTACGTCCTCAAGATATTAATAATGATCCTGATGTTGTCTGTAATGGTGGAGATCCAGAAACCAATACAGTTTTAACGAACCTTACCCGCTTGGGATTGCAAACTTCCTTTACTGGTAAAGACCGCCTGCGTACTTTTTTAACAACAGGCAGCTTTGATAACGGTGGCTTTACCAATGCTGAATCACTCAATACCTACATGGCGAGGCTTTCTTACCAAGCAGACTTAGATAATAAGGTAATTTTAGACTTGCTGGAGTATCGCTTTCCCATTCTTGATGACCGTGTTGTTCTTTCTGTTATTCCCTTTGGTTTTAGTTTAAGCAATGTTTTGAGTGCTAACTCTCCCTATTTTGATACAGGACGAGGCTCGATTTCACGCTTCGGAGAAGCTACTCCCATCCTGAAAATTGGTGGAGTTATGGATGCTGGCGCTGGTTTTGACTGGTTGATTGCCGATCAATTGCGCTTGCAATTTGCCTATGGAACAGCAGATAGTAATGATCCTGAGAACGGATTCTTTGGGGCAGACCGCAGTACTCTAGGTGTACAGCTGTTAGCGGAACCTTTTAATAATTTCGTAGCAGGAATAAGTTATGTTAACTCCTACTCTAGCGATGGTACCTTAGGTACATTTACAGGTAGTGTCAATGCTGAAACTTTGGGGTTATGGTCTCAGTCAGCTATTCCTCCCGCCGTAGCTGCAAACCCTGAATCTGGCTTTGGATGCTGTTCAGATCCTGTGGGAGATTTACCAGCCCAAATCAATGCTGTTGGTGCAACCTTGCAATGGCGTTTGACAGAAAACCTAACCTTTGGGGCTTGGGGAGGGTATATTTTTGCTAATTTCCTGGAAAGACTTCCTGACGATCCTGAAGCACTGGGAGCCTCTGCAGGCAAGAAACCTTTTGCCAACGTTGCCACCTTTACAGTTTCTTTAGGGCTTTCGGATCCGCTTGGCAGAGAAGGAGATTTACTTGCCTTTATATTTGGTATGCCGCCTAAATTGGTCGATGCTGGTCCTGAAACAGTGGGTGTACCTGTACCTTTCTTTGAAACCTCAAGAAGAGGTGAAGAGAACGTTGTAGTCACTGACAATAACCCCAACATCAGAAATGGAATAAGTCAAGTTGGAGAAGAGGATGATGCGACTTCACTCCACTTCGAGGTTTTCTACCGCTTCAAGGTAAGTGACAGTCTCTGGATTACACCGGGCTTCTTTTTCGTTACCAATCCAGGGCATATCGAAGACAACGACACTATTTTTGTAGGAACTATCCGCACAACTTTCCGTTTCTAAGTACACACTCAAGTTACTATATTCTCAGCCATTAGCCTTGAGCTTAAGGAAACTAAGCAGTTTGCAGTTAATCGCGTCATCCAGGGTACTCAATGGCTAATTAGTTGTGAGGAGTACACATGAATATCAGACATTTACGGGTGAGCGAAAAAAGGCGTGGGGAAATAATTAAGCAGACACGGAGACGCGGAGACACGGAGACGCGGAGAATTCAAATCCCACGCAAAATTTCGTTCACCCGACATTTACTTTTAGGTGTCTCTGTCTTCGTTTTAACCACCTCTATGATTCAAGCTGAGAGTGCTGCTGAGACAACCTCCGATTTAGAAGTATCGGCGTTTGATGGTAGCGAGTATTTGCCTGAACAGTCTCAGCTGAGCAATCCTAAGGTAATCCCAGAATTGTCTAACTGGCAGCACATCGAGACGCCTACTGCCAATTTATCTGTCCCTACTATTACTCAGCTAAGTACAGAGGTAATAGTTGCACCAACAGAAGTAAGCCAACCGAATACAAATGTCCCAGCAGTTACTCAGCTGAGTACAGATACACCAGTTGCACAAACAGATGAGATAAAGTCCCCATCAGCTGATTCACCCCCTCAAACTGAAACTAAACCACTGAAGTTAGTTAATTATTCTAATAAGTGGATCAATCAGGTAACTAACGTTTCCCAACTGCGGGATGTGCAACCGGGAGATTGGGCATACGAAGCATTGCGATCGCTAGTTGAACGTTATGGTTGTATTGCAGGTTATCCTGATGGTAACTTTCGGGGCGATCGACCACTGACACGCTATGAATTTGCAGCTGGTTTAAACGCCTGTCTTGAACAGATTGAGAGATTGATTGCTGATGGTATCGATGAACTTACTATCAGAGAAGATTTAGTCAAATTAGAGAGACTCACTAAGGATTTTGAAGCCGAACTTGCGACCTTAGAAACCAGAGTAGATAATTTGGAAGGTCGTGTAGCTTTTCTAGAAGATAATCAATTTTCAACTACGACTATCTTAAATGGAGAGGTAATTTTTGGACTAGCCACTGCCTTTGGGGGTGATCCACCAGGAGGATGTAGCATTGCAGCCGATTCGGATCGAGTTAAGTGTCAAGATGCTGATGGTTCCGACACTAACACCGTTTTTGCCCATCTGACTCGCTTGGGATTACAGAGTTCCTTTACTGGTAAGGATCGTCTGCGCATGTTTTTAACAACAGGCAATTTTGATAACGGCGGTTTTACTAATTCTGAGTCCTTCAATACCTATATGGCTCGGCTTGCTTACCAAGCTGACTTAAACAACCAGGTGATTTTAGACTTACTGGAATATCGTTTTCCAGCTTTTGATGATAACGTTGTCTTCTCTGTTATTCCCTTTGGATTCGGTTTAAGCGATGTTCTTAGTGCCAACTCTCCCTACTTTGATACAGGGCGAGGTTCGATTTCGCGATTCGGACAATTGAGTCCTATTTTTAGTATCGGCGGAGTTTTGGATGCTGGTGCTGGTTTTGACTGGTTAATTTCTGAGAAGTTGCGCCTGCAATTTGCCTATGGCACAGGGGATAGTGGCGATCCTGAAGGCGGCTTCTTCTCAGCGGATACCAGTGTTCTCGGGGCGCAGTTATTGCTGCAACCGTTTGAGAATGTTGTTACAGGCATAACTTATGTTAACGCCTTTACTAGCGATGGTCGTTTAGGTACCTTTACAGGTAGTGTCAATGCCGAATCAAACGGCTTGTGGTCCGGAGGATTACTCCCTGTAGTTGATGATGGTCTTGATGCTCCCGCAAGGCTTGGTGATTTCCCTGCTCAAACTAATGCTGTTGGCGGAACTTTGCAATGGCGTCTCACGGAAAACCTAACCTTTGGGGCTTGGGGAGGGTGGACATTTACCAATTTCCTGGAACGCTTACCTGAGTTTCGCGATCCTAATAACAATCCAGTTAATGAGGATGATAAGCCCTTTGGCAATACGGTGACTTATCTATTTTCCCTAGGTCTTTCAGAGCCTTTTGGTCGAGAAGGGGATTTATTGGCTTTTCTCTTTGGTATGCCGCCTAAATTAGTTGATAGTGGACCAACAATTCGAGGTCAAGCAGTACCTTTTTTTGAACAAGTAGTTAGAGAGGAAGACCCAGTTGAAGTCACTGATAACAATCCCCGTTTGGATAACCCAGGTAATGAAACTTTTGGAGTTGAAGATGACGCGACTTCTCTTCATTTTGAATTGTTCTACCGCTTCAAGGTGAATGATAACCTCTGGATTACGCCTGGTTTTTTCTTCGTAACCAATCCAGGACATATTGAAGACAACGACACTATTTTTGTCGGTACTATCCGCACTACTTTCCGTTTCTAATCTCAATCAACTTCTTGCAGAAGTAGGAATTTATTAAGAGAGAATAGGAGAGCAGATTTGATGCAAAGAGTATCGAAAAAACACTTTTGACAGAAGTCCAATAACTGCTCTAGTGCTTGCTAAATTAATCTAGAAGGTATATCAGACAATGATTTTGAGCCTTTTTTGACCCTTACAAGTGCTTCGTTATAGCATCCAATGGCTGAAAATCTTTGCACTTAATAGGAAAATCTCGGAGCTGATCATGGATAATCAAGCTTAGAACTATCGGCTTTTCCCTACTCCCTGCTCCCTGCTAAGAGCTCCCTCTCATTACCACCAGACTTATTCAGCAAACCCTACTCTAGTGCTTGAGTTGGTAATGGAAATTTCGGATCAATTCTAAGCGCTTCCCTATAGGAATCACCTGCTTCCTTAGGGAGCCCTATCTTTTCGAGAACTAAACCTCTATTAGCCCAGATGTAAGGGTTATTGGGTTGGATATCCTTGGCTCGATCAAAAGCTGCTAGTGCTTCCCTATAGCGCTCCAGTTTCATTAGTGCTATACCTCGACCAACCCAAGATTGAGCATCATTTGGTTGAATATCTAAAGCTTTATCAAAGGAAGCTATCGCCTCTGGATACCGTTCCAACTTACTTAAAGCCAAGCCTCTGTCCCGCCAACCATGATAGAAGCTAGGTCTAATTTCAATTACTTTGTCAAAGGATTTAATCGCTTTTTCAAAATCTTTTTTTCCCGCAGCGAGTAAAGAACCACGACTATGCCAAGTAAGGTAAGATTTTGGTCTAATTTCAATGGCTTGGTCATAGGCTGCCAGTGCCTCATCGTAGCGCCCTAGGAAATAGAAGGCATTACCTTTATTGTGCCAAGCTAGATAGAATTTTGGGTTAACTTCAATCGCTTTTTCATAGGAATAAAGCGCTTCTTCGAGGCGCTGAAGTTTGCTTAAAACTCCACCTCGATCAACCCAAGCTACTGGATCTTTGGGATTAGCTGAAAGAGATTCAGTATAAGTAACTACGGCTTCCTCATAAACTTCAATTGCTTCTTGAGGACGCTTTAAGTATTCTAGGACTAAGGCTTGATTTTGCCAAACCGTTGGATCCTGCGGCTTTAATTTCTTAGCCTTTTTAAAAGCTTGTAGTGCTTCTTCGTAGCGTTCCAAACCAATGAGAGCAATTCCTTTGTCACTCCAAGCTCTAGCGTTGTTTGAGTCAAATTTAATAGCTTTTTCTTGAGCAGATAAAGCTTCCTCATACTTTCCCTGTTTATATAGTGCCCTGCCCTTCTTGTTCAAAGTTTCACTATCATTAGGTCTTAAATAGAGAGCTTTGTCATAGGCAGCTAGGGCAGCCTGATTGCGTTCTAATTGGCGCAGGGCATCCCCTCTCCCTTCCCAACCTTCTGCATTTTTAGGTTTAATTTTAATCACATTCTGGAAACTCTCCAGTGCATCTTCTAATTGCTGCGACTCTAGCAATTGCTCACCTCGGTGCAACTGATAGATTGGTCGAAGCAGAGGATAAATTAACTCTACTACCCCTAAAATAGCAGTGATACCTGCTAGGCAAACTAACCATTGCCAAGGCTTAAGAGTTGGCAATGACAGTGTTGGCAGCCTAGTTCCAGGGTGACTCGTGACTGCCGGAGAATTAGTTGAAGCCACTACAGAAGCTTCTTGTCTAGTTTCTGTGAGGGCACTTGATGGGCTTCTGATTTCACTTACAACCTGTGTGGCTTCAGTGAGTAGTTTTGTGCAGCTTCTCAGTTCATCAATAACCTCGGCGACAGACTGGTAGCGGTCCCTCAAGCTCGGGCGTACCATTTTGTCCAAAATACTAGCTATCTGGCTACTCACCGAAGCCTGATGGTGCCAAATCACTTGACCAGTGTTGGTATCCCATTGTAAATCCCTGGGGTTATTCCCAGTTAAAGCCTGGATAGCTGTGATTCCCAAAGCATAAATATCACTACTAAAGCGTGGCTTTCCTTGGAGTTGTTCCATTGGTGTGTAACCAGCTGTGCTAATAGCAACAGTCAGTTGTTCTTGCTCATGAGGATTAAAGTTTTGAAGACTCAGTTGTTTGACTGAACCAAAGTCAATCAAGACTAACTTGCCATCTTGCTTGCGTCTGATGATATTAGAGGGTTTGATATCGCGGTGGATGACCTTCTGCTCATGGACAAACTCCAGGATTGACAAGATTTCTTGTAAAACAGCAATAATTTCCCCTTCACTCAATTTATCATAGATATTTAGTTCTTGACTAAGGGGATTACCTTCGATATATTCCTCGACTAAATAAAATTCTTCTTCCTCATCAAAGTAGGCAAACAGTTGTGGGATTCTGTCATGTTTGCCCAGATCTTGTAGGCATTTGGCTTCCCGATCAAACAATCTTCTTGCCGTCGGTAGCACTTTGGGTGTCAGAGGTTTAAGCTGTTTGACTACACACTTAGGATTTCCTGGCAACTTGTGGTCTTCTGCCAGATAGGTTTTGCCAAATCCCCCTTCTCCCAAGTGGTCGATAACTTTGTAGCGTCCAGCTAGTAATTTCCCTAGCATTATTTCAACATCTCTATCGCGATATCTGTATAAAAAAGAAGATAACCCTGCTTGTCGAAGTCTCATACCATTTCAACCAAAAGCCAGACACCACAGGGCATGAAGCCATAAGTTGAAGGAGAGGGAAGAAACCTAATTGGGCGATGCTTCGCGAAATAATTAGGCGAAGTGCTCCCCCAGAGAAAGAGCCAGTGAAAAGTCAGTAGCAACCAGTTACTCATTCACCTGTTTCGGCGAGGAGGTGGGCGTCTGAACCGTAGGATTCAGTGTGCAGTAGTTGATTTAAATAATCTTGACATAGTTGAGTTTATTTGAACCTACCTGCTTAGTCAATTCGAGATTAGTTATATTGTAGATATTCGTTATCTTAATTTGTTTAGAGTCTCAATCCTATGAATACTAAAGATAAGTTCAAAAGAGTAGGTAGCTTTGTGGGGTTAATCAGTGTCAGCCTCCTACTAGCTTTTCCCCTACATGCCCAATACTCCCCTAGTTTTACTTTTTGGCAACGTCCTGCCTACCTTGAGTCTGAAGACGAAATTAATCTTGCTGAAATTATTGCACAAGAGAGTCAGTTGACAATTCTTGCTAATAGCTTAGAAGAAGCTGGTTTGTCGAAAACTCTTGAAGGAAAAGGTAATCTGACAATTTTTGCCCCAACTAATCAAGCCTTTAATTCTTTATCCTTCGCTGATAGTCAGAAGCTGTCACAGCCAGAGTACCTCAAGAAAGTACTGAAGTATCATCTAGTTGAGGGTCAAATCAATCCAGAGGAAATTCCACTAGAAAAGCCGACTCTTGCCGGCAGCTTGGTCAAAATAACTTTTGGTAAGAGTAACAAAAATGAATTTTGGGTAAATAATCAGGCTCAGGTGACCCCCCTTGACTTTGATAGCAATGGCAATCCCAAGGCTAAGTTTGCTGACAATGGTGCTATTGTTCCCATTAATAAAGTACTTCTGCCCCCTGAATCTTAACTGAAAGCAAGCATTGCAATTGTGTCTCAATTACATCAATTGAGGGTATGAGGTCTAGCAGGTGATCACTTCAAACAACTAAATATAATTTAGGTAAAAATGAGGATGGGGTTTTTGTTTTTCCAGAAGAGAGGCGCGACATGTCGCGCCTCTCGTGCTTAATAAGCTGTTACGCATTTAAATCATATATTTATAGCAACCGACATGTAGGTTAGGAGATCGTAATTTTGACTCACAGGGAACAGGGAACAGGGGGTGAGCGAAAAAAAGAGTGGGGGAACAAGTAAGCAGACGGGGAGAGGGGGAGACGGGGAGAGGGGGAGACGCGGAGAGGGGGAGACGCGGAGACGCGGAGAATTAAAATTCCAACCAAAATTTCCCTCACCCGGGAACAGGGAACAAGAAAGTGTCCTAACAGCTGTGGCGACTGCTTTAATTGTATAAATTGGGATTTTTGCAATTATTAGCGGATGCCTGTCCCATAAACTATAACTTCAATGCCATTTTTATTGGTTCCGATGTTAGAAGTCTCCATCCTGACATTAACAACTTGGGTGGCACCCCAAGCGATCGCTTGCTCTTTCATCCGCAAGACCGCTTCACGACGCCCGCGCTCTAATAATCCCTCATAGAGTACCATACGACCGCCGAATAGATTTTTTAGGGAAGAGGCAAAGGTCTTAAAATAGTCAGCAGCAATGACCACAGAGCCAATAAACAGTGCTGCTTCCCTTGCCTCAGGTATAGTCTGTTTAGCTCCGAAGGTTACCATCGGCAGATGGTGAGTTTGGCGCTCCCTTTCCTTGAGGCTTTGATAATGCTTCTTCTCGAAGTAAAGCCCACAGAAATACCCAAGGGCTAGCAAACTCAAGAATATTGCTACATCATCCATCGCTATTCCACTCTGACTGCAGTTCCATAGGCAAAGAGTTCAGCAGCTCCTTGGGCAACAGATGAGGTAGCAAAGCGAATATTGACAATCCCATTGGCTCCGAGTTGGGAAGCTTGTTGGATCATTCTCTCAAGTGCCTCTTGGCGTGCTTCCCTTAGTAATTGAGTGTATCCCTTGAGTTCTCCTCCCACCATATTTTTCAAGCCAGCCAAGATGTCTTTACCAATGTGTTTGGCTCGGACAGTACTTCCCTCTACTAATCCAAAATGCTCCACAATCTTTTTTCCCGGAACCCCTTCAAGAGTGGTTAGAATCATTAATTGATCTCCAAGCTGCCCAACTTAAGAATACTAACTTTCAAGATGCCAATATCTTTAAGCTTCACACCCTAATTCTTAGTCAATCAACTAAATCAGGAAACACTTCCTGCACGGCAGGATGAACTAACTGGTGGTTACTTACATTCATGCCCTTAGCCAAAGCTAGATCAAGTTCTAGAGCTTCTATGCCACGATGGGCTAACTTAAGTACATAGGGTAAAGTACTGTTATTAAGTGCCTGTGTCGCTGTTGAGGGTACAGCTCCAGGCATATTTGGCACACCATAGTGAACGACACCCTCCTCTATGTAGACAGGATTAGTGTGAGATGTTGGTCGCAAGGTCTCAATACAACCGCCTTGGTCTACAGCAACATCTACAATCACAGAACCAGGGCGCATACGCTTGACTAGAGAGCGAGGCACTAAGATGGGAGCGCGACGCCCTAACACTAAAACTGCACCAATGAGAAGATCAGCATTGGTTACAACTTCTTCGATATGTGCTGAGTTACTGTAGAGCAGTTCAACTCTCGAACCAAAAATAGTTTCTAAATAAGCCAAGCGGTCTACGTTCACATCTAAAATCTGAACTTGAGCCCCCATGCCCACAGCAATCCGAGCCGCTTCTGTACCAACAACGCCACCGCCGATAATAACTACCCTACCTGGCTTGACCCCCGGTACACCACCGAGCAGAACACCTCTTCCTCCCTGCTGGCGCTCTAGAAACCTTGCCCCAAACTGTACAGAGAGACGACCAGCGATGATACTCATGGGAGTAAGTAGGGGCAATTTGCCATTGGCGATTTCTACTGTTTCATAAGCGATCGCACTGACGCCACAATCAATTAGATGTTCTGTCAAAGCGCGGTCAGCTGCCAAGTGTAGATAAGTGAACAACAGCTGCCCTTTCCCAAGAAACTGATATTCAGGTTTAAGCGGTTCTTTGACCTTAACCACTAGTTCCCGATTCCAAGCCTGAGCTGCCTGAGCAACTATCTGCCCTCCAGCCTGTTGATATTGTTGATCTGTGAAGCCAGCACCAACACCGGCATGAGTTTCCACGAAAACCTGATGACCAGCTTCAGACAAAACCCTGACGCTGCTGGGACTTAAGCCGATCCTAAATTCCTGATCTTTAGTTTCTTTGGGAACACCAATTTCCATTTTTTTCTTATATCCTAGCGTTTTGGCAGTTGCTACCACCTGATAAAATAGAATTAGTACTTATCCCTGTAACAAAGGGCAAAAATGCTGAGTTTTTTGGCACTTGACAATGGTACGCATATAAAGAATGATTACGATTAGTAAATAATTGTAACCCATTATGGGTGCAAGGTTTGAGAAAAATGACCAAACCCCAACCGACGACAACTCCCCAGCTAGAAGAAACAAAGTTTGGCTTCAACGATTATGCAGAGCGCTTGAACGGTAGAGCTGCCATGATTGGTTTTATACTGACTCTAGCGATCGAGTACTTCACTGATCAGGGACTGCTGAATTGGCTAGGCTTGCAATAAAGTAAAAATTTGTCTCCAACTGCCAGGAACATCTAGAGAACCAAATCTGTCTTGTAAATACACAAGGGCGCGACTATGAAGAGCTTGAAATCACGGCGGGATTAAGTAAGGACAATTAAATTGATTCTTAAGTAGCCTGATAATCTTGGAGTTTCAACTGCACGGTTGTGTGAGAACTCATTTCTAATCTCTTGTCGCGCCTTGATCAAAGGTTTCTAGTTACCTCTAGGTCGATGAGATAACCTGGAGTTAGATTCAATACTTCTGAATATAGAGATTAAGTAGCAAGAAGTGATGCATGCTTTATTACCTCGGATTTTGAAATCAGCTTACCGTAAAGAGCCGGTTTCTAGCTTTATTATTATCGTCGGAGCAGTCAATGCCTTGATTGGTGGTTTTGATGAGCGTTGGTCCTTGCTAACTTTTGGGATGATGGTAGTGGCACTAGCCTTTGTCATCCGTTGGTGGCAAACTCAACGCAGGGAAACTGAGCTAGCACAACAGCCTGTTACACGCTTTCTTCCTGAAAGTTCATCTCGACCTCCCCTGCCGATGCTAACTACTAGCAAGCGCCAACCACCTCGGTAATCAACAGCATTCAAATTGTATCAAAGTGGTGTTAATTTCAAGCATCCTAATTTACTCCTGAGAAATAAAAGCTCTCAAATGTAGATGAGCAATCTAACCATCGTTAACTGGTTCAAAATAGGTGAAGTTGCCAGTCAAAGTGGCTTGGCGGTGAAAACGATCCGCTACTATGAACAAATAGGTCTCCTGACACCGACAACTAAGCGCTCTGCATCTGGTTACCGTCTGTTCAAAGGTACAGTTCTAAATCGCATCGCATTTATTAGAAGGGCACAATCTCTAGGACTCAGCCTCAGTGAGATCCGGGAAATCCTGAAGGTTTATGATTCTGAGCAGCTTCCTTGCGGTGCTGTTAAGGAGCATTTACAACTCAAAATCGAGGAGATAGCTCAACAGATTAAGGAACTAGAAATCCTTAAATCTGAACTAGAGGGTTTACTCTCCGGCTGGCAGGATCAACCACCCCGTCATCTCATTGCCCAGACTATTTGCCCAAACATTCAGCCCGAAATAAAAGGGGGAGGAGGAGAGGTGGAGAGGGGGATAAGGGGAGAGGGAGATAAGGTTTGAAGAATTAATTATCAGGCAACCAGACAATATAAGCTTTAAATAAGGCTTGTTAAATTAATATAGAATGCATACCAAACAAGGGTTTTGAGCCTTTTTTGACCCTTTCAAGTGCTTTGTTATAGCATCCAATAACTCAAAATCCTTGCACTTAATAGGAAAATCTCGGAGCTGATCATGGATAATCAAGCTTAGAACTATCGGCTTTTCCCTACTCCCTGCTAAGAGCTCCCTGCTAAGAGCTCCCTCTCCTTACCACCAGACTTATTCAGCAAACCCTAAATACACACTAGCTTAGGAATTTATTTGGACCGCGCTGCCATAAAAATCTTAAATTCTTGAAACTATCCCGTTAATGCTGGCGTCTATACGGGAGATTATTAGTGAGTAACTTTAGAAAATTAGACATAGTTTTCAAGAAAATGACATTTTTTGCCCACAGTAGTCAACTTGGTAAGATACAACTGACAGTTTTGGCATCGGTTACAGTAGCTGTTGCTGGCTTAACCAGCATTGCCCGTGCTCAAGATTCTCTACCTGTTCCAGTACCCCCAGTTCCTACCGAAACCCCCTCTCAAGAGAATTTCGACTCTGATTTTATACCGGCAGCTAGCCTTTGGAGCAACCCTCAATTAGTTCAAATCCTCGAAGGTCATGAAGCGCCCATTGATGCTTTGCTCTTCAGCGCCGATGGAGAGATGCTTTTGAGCGGAGGTAGCACCAATGATGGTAACATCAAACTATGGAGACTGCAAACAGGCAAGGAAATTGACAGCTTTCGGGGACATCGTACCTCTGTGATTGCTCTTACCTTGAGTCCTGACGGCAAAACTCTGGCTAGTGCTGGTGACGATGCTGGAATTAATCTTTGGAACTGGCCAGGGGGAAAGTATACTCGTACTTTTCTGGGACATTCGAGCAATATTCTCTCCCTGGTAATGACACCTGATAGTAAAACGCTAATTAGTGGAGGCTTGGATGGCATTAGGCTATGGGATTTGATTGCACAGCGACCTCTCTACACTCTGACACGTTTTGACAACCAAACCTATGCCCTTGCAGTTCACCCCGATGGAGATATCCTGGTAAGTGGGTTAAGGGATGGCTCGATTAAACGTTGGAATCTGGGGACGGGAAGTTTGATTCAGACAATTCCCGTTCACACTAGTGCGGTGAGTGTCCTGGCTTTTACGCCCGATGGCAATACGATGGTTAGTGGAAGTTATGATCGCACTATTAAAGTTTGGGATTTAAGTCGAAATAGACTGGAACTTAGGTACAGCCTGACTGGACATGCAGGGCGAATTCGGGCAATTGCGATCAATCCCGATGGTACTACTCTTGCCTCTGCTAGTCGTGATGGGGTGCGGCTGTGGAACCTGAAAACTGGTGAACTAATTGCCTTTTTGGGAGACCATCAAGACTGGGTACACTCGGTTGCTTTTAGTCGCGATGGGCGCTTCCTGGCTAGTGGGGGATTTGACCGAACTATTCGGATTTGGCAGACTGCTTCCGGGGAGTTTGAACCTTTACTTGAAGGCAGGAGGCAGTAGGCTCTCATTTTTTTCTACCCATTCCCCGAAATATAGCATTCTGCCCATGTACGAACTCACCAAAATCAGAAGTAGAAACTACCAATAGGTGCAAACCTTGCTTTGATCTGGTTGAACCGATTGCATTTTTTCGCCCTGATTATTGTCAAAAATTCCCTCAAAGTAGCCACTTTCATTCTTGAAAGCACACTTCAAAACCGTTTGATAACTATGCACAGAATGGTTGTCTACAATGTCAAATTTACCAGTTAAATTATCTCTATAAAATGAAACTAGATAAGCATATGATAGGTGTTGGTATCCTTGATCCTTAAGTGGTACACAAGGAACTTTATCGTAGACATTCTGAATGCGAATAGTTCGTGTTTCAGGGTTTTGTTGCAGTTTCTGTTGTTCATAAAAATCTACGAAGGCTTGGTTCCCTACACGAGGGGATGCGTAATTGTAAGTTGTCGAGTTAATATCTGGTCTAGACAAAGCTATATCAAGGCTAAATAAAGTACTGATTGCAGCTCCTAAACTATGTCCAGTAACGTAGAGTTGGTTAATCGGTTGTTCAGATGCTTGATACTTGTCAATTAAAGCAAATAGCTGTTTCTGCATCGATTCTGTATTACCATCACTATCAGAATAAATACAGTAGAAACCTGATTCAACTTTCACATCATTTGGGACAACATCTTGATTAATACAAGGGGAAAAAGTTGCATAATTAAAACCAAAATCATCTAACAAATCTTCAGTTGAATCAGTACCTCTAAAAGCAAATATATAAGTGTAAGGAGACTGTGAAGACCGGAAAACTACACCGTAACACTCAACAGTTTTATCCTCATTCAAAATTGCATCAACACCAGTCCAGCATTCAACAAAATCATAACCATCAGGTGTCTTCACCTGTTCCGAATTGCACTCAGTAGGTTGCTCTTTATCAAAGGCGTTATAAGCCTGAATACTTGCATTAACTAAAAGGAGCGCCCGTTCATGATCAATTTCAGCAGTGGTTAAATAATTCATTTTTTCATCTATATTCGTTTGTTCTGCAGATAAAAACACTTCAATGCCTTGGACAGATTGACCATCAGACCAAGAACCTAGATCAAATTCAAGTTGATCTGCCCGGATTCCCAAGCGGATAACTTGGTCTAGACCATACCAGATGTAGCGCCAGTTTAAGACATTTTCAACCCCCACACCATCAAGGACAGTTAATGCTAGCAAAGGAGGAAAGAAGCTAGTGTCTACTGCGGCTTGTTCGTGGTTAGCATAGATAGCTGGACATCCTCGTTGATCCGTAAAGGAAAGAAACATTTTTTTCTGTTTGGTTTTAATATATGAAAATGATTCTTTCCATTTATTTTTAGGAGCAACCCAATCATCATCACCATGGAGAATAGCAACTGGCATTGTTAATTCTGCTCCAGTTACTTTAACATCAACATCATCAGTGATTTTATCAATAATCTTTCCCAACAGACCAGGAAAATTTGCCGCTGCAGTGTTAGGAATTGGAGCGGCTACAAGTACTTGTTGAGGTAACAGGCTCTCCGGTAAATTTTCCTGTTTAATGTAGTAGGGCCAACTGAGAGCAAAAAGACCACCTAACGAGTGCCCGAAAAGGTAAGTATCGACAGCATTAGACTCGTTAAAACCTAATTTATCATATTCTAAGTGAACACTTTGCAGAGCATTTTTGAGCCATTTTAGTTGCATTTTTGATCTTAACAAAAATGATTATTTTTGTCAAAAAAATCATTAATAAGTATTGAGACAATCGCCACAGACGAAAATTTGAAGTGCAAAATGCGGGTTATAGTACCCAGAATCTCACGCGCTTACAGCGGTGAGAGTGTCAAAATAGAAGCAGCTTTCACAATTTGAGCTTTGATTCAATCAGAGACCTTAGAACTATTAGAATGGTCGCGCCTGTGCCAGCACCTGGCGACTTTTGCCGCCACCAAACTAGGAGCTGTTGCCGCTCGTGATCTTCAACCACCAGCTACTCAATCCGAGAGTCTGCACCTGCTAGCTCAGACTAAGGAAGTATACCAACTAGAGATGCACTTAACCTCTGGACTTTCCTTTGAAGGTATCCAGAATATTGGCGAATCCTTAGAAAGGGCTCAACTACAAGGAATTTTGTCCGGGGAAGAACTTTTAGCGATCGCTACTACCCTGGCTGGAGTTCGGCGTTTACGCCGCTTGATCGAAGAGCAAGAAGAGGTGCCGACACTTGCCCAGATGGTTGCTGATATCCGCACCTATCCGGAACTAGAGCAAGAAATTCACTATTGCCTCGATGATCGAGGTGAAGTCACAGATCGTGCTAGCCCCAAACTAGCCGGAATCCGTACCCAACTAAAATCTGTACGAGACCGTATTTATCAAATTTTACAGGGTATTTTACAACGCCAAGGGAGTGCCTTGCAGCAGCAGTTAATTACCCAGCGCGGTGATCGCTTTGTGATTCCGGTCAAAGCGCCTCAGAAGGATGCCATTGGCGGTATTGTTCACGATAGCTCTAGCACAGGTGCAACTCTCTATATAGAACCTAATGCGATTGTCGGACTAGGAAATAAGCTCAGAGTACATCGGCGTCAAGAGCAAGTAGAAGTAGAAGCAGTACGCCGCGCCTTGACAGAGAAGGTTGCCCAAGTGATTGAGGATTTACAGCAGCTGTTAGCTGTTGCTACCGCCCTGGATTTGGCAACAGCTAAGGCAAGATATAGCTTGTGGTTGCAGGCAAATCCTCCGAGATTCATTGACGACAATGCAGGAGAAACTATTACCCTAAGAGAACTACGGCACCCTCTGCTAGTGTGGCAGCAACAGCATGAACAGGGAACAGCAGTAGTTCCCATTGATGTGCAAATTAAGCCGCAAATTAGGGTAGTGGCGATTACAGGTCCTAACACAGGCGGCAAAACTGTAACCTTGAAAACTCTTGGTTTAGCGGCATTGATGGCAAAGGTTGGTCTGTTTATACCAGCTAGAGAGCCAGTGGAACTGCCTTGGTTTGCACAAATACTCTCAGATATTGGTGATGAACAGTCCATAGAGCAAAGTTTATCGACTTTTTCTGGTCACATCCGCCGTATTAGCCGGATTCTTGAAGCCTTGGAGAGTAAGGAATCAATAGTGGAAACTGAACAAGAATCTGTCTCTACTTCCTTACCCGCTCATGAACTGGAAAAAACTCAAGAGTTAATGCCGATTCCTGAGTCTCAACTCCTGAGTCCCTCACTGGTATTACTAGATGAAGTGGGCGCTGGAACTGACCCAGCTGAAGGCTCTGCCCTAGCGATCGCTTTGCTACAGTACTTAGCAAATGCTGCCCAACTTACGGTTGCTACAACTCACTATGGGGAACTCAAGGCACTCAAATATCAAGATCAAAGGTTTGAGAATGCTTCAGTTGAGTTTGATGATAGTTCCCTACAACCAACTTATCGACTTTTGTGGGGCATTCCTGGTCGTTCTAATGCCTTGACAATTGCTCGACGCCTTGGTTTAAAACCAGAAGTGGTTGACAATGCCAAAACCCTCGTCGGCGGTGTCTCAGAAGACGTCAATCAGGTAATTTCTGGCTTAGAAGCCCAAAGACGCTCTCAGGAAACTAAAGCACAAGCAGCTGAACTACTGCTGCAAGAATCTGAACTACTGCATCAAGAAGTGGCTCGCAAGGCAAAGCTGTTGCAGGAAAGGGAGCAGCAATTGAAACTCAATCAGGAAAGGGAGGTACAAAAAGCGATCGCTCAAGCCAGGGAAGAAATTGCCCAAGTGATTCGACAATTACAAGCAGGACCAAAAAGCGCTCAAAATGCCCACAAAGCTACAGAAGCTCTCAAAGAAATTACCCAGCGCCATCTTCCTGCAGCACCCCCACCAAAACCTAAACCAGGATTTCGTCCGCAAGTGGGTAATCGTATCCGCATTCCTCGGTTGAATCAGACAGCTGAAGTACTTAGTGCTCCTGATGAGGATGGTGAACTAACCGTGCGCTTCGGGTTAATGAAAATGACCGTAGCACTGACAGATGTAGAATCTCTAGATGGTCAAAAAGCCGAAGTTACTCTCAAGCAAAAATCCACACCGACACCTACAGCAGCTACTCCCTCGCCTACTGCTCCTCTAGTGAGAACCTCTAAAAATACCGTTGATTTGCGTGGAGCTAGGGTAGTAGATGCGGAGATGGATTTGGAACAGGCAATTTCCCAAGCGGTGACTTATGGGGTACTCTGGGTTATTCATGGCAAGGGAACAGGTAGACTGCGGCAAGGTGTCCATGCCTTTTTGGAAAGACATCCTCTAATTGACCGTTTTGAGCTAGCTGAGCAAGCCGAGGGTGGGACAGGTGTCACCATTGCCTATATCAAATAGACCTCTTGCACAAGTATCTTTTGCAAGAGATAGAGAAAAGGTTTGCATGTTAAAGGTAAAGGGGGCTTTCTTCCCTTTTCCCGGGTGAACGAAATTTTGCGTGGGATTTGAATTCTCCGCGTCTCCGTGTCTCCGCGTCTCCGTGTCTGCTTAATTATTTCCCCACGCCTTTTTTCGCTCACCCCCTTTTCCCTTTCCCCTTGCCCTTTCCCCGACTTTGGCGAGAAGTCTAATGGAGGATTGTCGCCCCTAAGGTTATAAGATTGTTGAAGTTTCTACCTTCTAACCTTCTAACTGTAAACTTTTCACCTTTGACTAGCGTCTAGAAACTTGCCGTAAACTCCGGTATTCCTGTTTCAGGATTGGTAACGGCAACAGCCAATACTGATGTGCCTCCTTACTCTAAAGATATGCGCTCTACTCCCAAGACGCTTACACCGGCTCCTCCCTGGAAGGATTTGCCTCTAGGTCAAGCTCCAGAAGCAATGCAGCTTAATAATATCAAGGCCCGTCTGGATTTGATTTTACTCGGACTAGAGGCCTTAGCAGGCATTGGTTCTGAGGAAATGCTGCAAGCCGCAGCTGACTTGAATTTAGAGTCAATGGTAACAGATCGAGTTAGTCTTTGGCGTCTGCGTCAGTCCAACCCTCTACGCAAAAGTTCGGGGGGGCGGAAAAAGTTAGATGTAGAAGAGGCGCGAGCACTTGTGCTAATCATCTGCCAGTTAGCTAAACAGCATCACGAACTCATCCGTCGTGCTGTTGCTCTGCTTGAACAAATGACTCAACAAAACACTGAAGTACACCGTGCAGCTTTGTTGGGAGATTATCTTGATACCTTCAGTAACATTTACCAGGAGCGTATAGACAAAGGAGAAACAACTTCTTCAGCTCAACTAACCCAGTTGGCTCTTAAGCTGCTGATTGATTTGCTTTTCTACAGCAGCCCCAACGGTCCCCAGCGTCTATGGCTTGCCTTACTTGAGCAAGGTTCTTAGTTGTTTTTTCTCAGTCCTTAGTCATTTGTCCCTAGTTTTTCCTCTTGTTGTCACTGATCAATGAGCAATGACCAATGACTATTTTGTTTTCTAATTCAGTTGTGCGACGTTATACTCCTCCTACCTGCACATTGGAGATTGTTGCAAAAGCTTCGCCCCTATCTCGCTGGATGGGGCAATCCGCGCTCAAGGAACTGTACTTTGAGTTGTGCTTTGACGATCCGCGACAGCCGGAAGACAAACAGGTTACCATTCATGGTGATCAAACTGAGCTGGAAATTTTGCATGAAGCTGTTAATAGCTATGTACAGGAATTCCTCGCCCAGCGGCAGGCTCAACAAATGCCCCTAGCACAAATGATACCAACTAGCGAGGCTATTTCTATGCCTGATGAGCAACTCCACCAGAGTGCTCCACAAGTAGACTTTGCGCCTCCGGCACCTCCCCCTAACCTTGCTCAAGCTTCATCACAACAATTAAACGAGTCGGAGAATTCCTCATTAATCCGTAGCCGAGAATTAGAGCCTAAACTTTCAACTCTTAAACCCCAGCCTGTTGCTAGCCAAATTTACCTGCAACCGAGAAGTGTAGTTGCCCACGAACTTTTTCTAGGTCAGTTGGCTACTGAGGAATCTGGAGCTGTAGTTATACTAAGTGTTTTGCAGCTATTTGATTTAGCTACTGCCTTAGACGAATATGCTGCCCAATTTATGGCATTGCCTAACCTCAACCAGGTTAATAGCCAGAAAAACTTACCCATCTGGACGCGTGCGGCGGCAGGTATAATTTTGGCGGTGGGTGCAACTGTAGTTGGGGTTAAATTACTCCAACAGTCTGAGTCTAATCCAGAAGAAGCTTCACCAATAATAGCTCAAGAGTCTGCGACCGCTCCTATTCCCACCCTTGAAAATCAGCCGACTGCTGAGTCACCAAAACCTAGTAAGCCACAACCACCAACTCCCCTACCAACACCGAGATTGCCAACCCCTCTAGCATCCTCACCCAAGCTAAAGCCACCTGCTCCAGTGACGGCTCCAAATGTTTCTCGTCTGGCAGCACCACCACCCCAGAGAAGAACTATTGAAAGTATAACTATTAAACCAAAGCCTCCTGCTGCCACTACTAGGGTGAGTCAAGTTGAAAGCCCTGCGCCTCAAATTCCTAGCCCGATAGGTTCTTCTTCTCCATTAGAGAATTCCCAGACTCCAACAAATATATCTCTGATAACGACAAAAGCTCCAGAGCTACCGACACTGCCAAGTCTTGAGTCAACTCCCTCTCCTGTCGAGGAAACTGAACTAACCCCACTTAAGGAGCAACCTCTTCCCTCTGTAACGCCTCAGCCCTCTTTGAATTTACCAAATCTTAGACCAATTCCCTTTCCCTCGGAGGTTTCCAAAAAGTTAGTTCCGACATCTGCTGCCGTAACCGATGCTCCCGCTTCAGAGGTTTTGGAGTCTCCTGAATCCGTTTCAGTTAATAATGTTAACAATATTGATAGTCCTGCTGAGAATAATAACCTGTTTGACAATATCCCTCAGGTAGCAGAAGTTAGAAAATATTTACAGCAGCGATGGGAACCTCCTTCTGAATTGGAGAAAACTCTGGAATATAGTCTGTTTTTAAATGCGGATGGTTCAATTCAAAAGATTATTCCCCTAGGAAAAACGGCAGGAGAATATATAGACCAGATGGATTTACCTTTAGTGGGTGAACCGTTTGTTTCTGCAGTGGACAAGGAAAGTAATCCTAGAATTCGTGTAGTTCTTAGTCCAGATGGTCAAGTCCAGACATTTTTGCAGTGATAATCTTCACTTTTATGAACTACCGTTCATTTAAACTTGAGGAAATCTAAGGGCCTCCTCAAGAATCCCCCTTTTTATAAAAGGGGGAGTGTCAATATTCCTCCTCCAGATGCTCTGGCAGGGAGGGGGAGTTGATAATTCTTCTAATAAGGAGAAGACCAAGAACGAATTTCGCCCAAAGTAACCGGAATTAAATCGCTTACATCAATCGTAAACCGGAATACTTTCTTGGCTCGGCGGCTATTCTCTGGGTCAAAAAACTTCAACTGCACATCCCAACAATCACTATCGAGCCGACAGAAAGGACTCCGTGTTACGGCAATACTATCTAATTCCATGCCAATACCCAAGGCTTCTGAGAAAGTCCGAGCCACTTGGAAAGCATTAGTAGCAGCAAAATTCAAGGCTCGGTCTTGAGATGTTTGCCCCAAGTTACGTAAATCATAATAAACTCGATTTAGGAAACTGCCTAAACTTCTCCGTATGTCCTCCTCGTTAACATTTTCTTGCTCCTCACGCACAGCATCCAAAGCCGAATTAACTAAAGTATTAATCTGCCAACCATAGATACCGCGAGGACTTACAGGCTCAACCACAGGAACAACTTGTCCTGAGAACAATCTCACTGTGCGCCCAGTTAGTCGTCCTGGAATACTAACACGCTCGATGTACTCCTCAGAATCTTCTGATTGTACTTCCCCTGAGAGTAACTCCTGAAAAAGTTCATAAACATCCCGCGCAAAGGAGCCCGAAGGTTCGACAGCGTAGATGGGAGTTAACTCCATATTCAAAGTCCAAATCAGAGACTTAGCTTCTGACAGGTTGTCTCCCAAATAATCCACCATCTGACGTGCATCATGAGGATTAGCTGGAATTGGTGTGTTGTTAAATTCCACTGGTGGCATCAACTGTTTAAATGAGTCGCGCCGTGCTTCACTTCCAAAGTCATAACCTAAGGTGCCAATTACATAGACTAAATTGACAGCTTCTTGAGGGGATTGGCTAGCTGTGATCCCATTTGTATTATTGTTTGGCATAGGAGAGATGTGCTGATCAGATGTGTTAGTTGTTGCTAATGGTTGTGAGCTAGAGAGGCTAGCTTCTACTGCTGGTGAGTTAGGAACACTAGCTTCCACTGCTGGTGAAGTAGCAATGCTGGCATCGACTGCTTCAACTGGAGCTGCAGCTACTACACTAAGCTCAGAGCGACTCTCTTGATTATCGTTTGGACTTACTGAAGTTTGCAGACTAACTTCTGGAGTTGACCCACAACCACAACCACTAGCTTCGATAGTGTTATTGTTTTCCTGTTCTAATTCAGACATAGTTTCTCCTGTTAAGTATGTAACAGCGCCTGAGATATTAAGCTGACCCACTAAACAATGGCTTTCTTGTTCACTCAGGCATGGGAGGGCAGTTTTGAGCAAAGCCGCACGGACTTTTTGTGAGTCTGGTTGTTCTCCTCTGTGCAACTGCAAACTCATCAGTAATGCTGCCACTCCTGACACTACTGGTGTTGCAAAGCTAGTTCCACTTAAATGGACTGTACCGCCTCCTGGTTGAGCGGCTAAAATGTTTTCCCCTTGGGCAAGAATACCTTGAGTTTGATAAGTTTGACCCCAGTTACTATAATCTAGGGGTTGTCCACTTTTATCCATTGCCCCCACTGCCAGAACTGCGGGAAGCGCTGCTGGAACATGTAAACATTCACATCCATCATTCCCTGCAGCAGCAATGAGCAAAACGTTATTGTCTCGGCACAAACTAACAGCATGGTTGAGCCAGTCTTCAGCTTCACCAAAGTCTGTCAGCTCACCCCCACTGACATTAATAATATTTGCTCCAGCACTTACAGCTTGTTCAATTGCCCTTGCCAAATCTAGTTGAGAGGCTCGGCGGCGCTCAAAGTCTGAGAAGAGAGGAACTATTAAACCTTGACAGTGGGGTGCAACGCCCGATACTGGGGATTCTGGCTGACCAAAAATGATACTAGCAACGTGAGTCCCATGGACAGACATCTGGCCTTGAGGACTAGCTTCTCCCTCAACTAGGGTTGGCAGTTGCTTCAAGTTGGCTTTCTTAAAGCAGGGATGATTGACGTCAACTAGACCATCAATTACTGCCACACAAACCTCGGGGTGGCCTTTGGTTTTTGCCCATAGTTCTTGAATTCCAGGAATGTTAGCTATTTCGGGCATTGGCTTTACAAAGATTAAGCACAGATACAAAAAAAATCAAACAGCCAAAAACAAGTAAAATAATTTACTTCAATATTTCGATTGATTTGACTTTCCGTTTTGCAAGAGGTCTCTTACAATATTTACCATGTAATGGTAGTTTAAGAACTTAAAAATTTCTGTCTCCTATTTCTTTATTTCTTACTTAGGGACAGACCAAGAACGCACTGTACCGAGAGTGACAGGCATCAAGTCAGACACATCAATAGTGAAACGATACACCTTTTTTGCCCTCAAACTATTTTCTGGATCAAAAAACTTGAGTTTCACATCCCAACAGTTGCTATGTAAGCGACAGAAGGGGCTTTTTTCTACTTCGACGCTGTGCCACTCCATCCCCAGCGCCACGGCTTCAGAAATTGTAGCAGTGGCTTGAAAAGCATTTGTCGCTGCAAAATTTAGCGCGCGATCACGATTAGACTGCCCCAAGTTGCGGAGGTCATAATAAATGTGCTGGAGAAAACTTTTCAGAGATTTCCTGATTGCATCCCCCTGTGCCTCTTCTATTTCTACGTTCACTGATTGGAGAGCACTATCAATCAGTGTATTGACTGTCCAACCATACATTCCACGGGGACTGTATATTTTGACCACGGGAATGATTTGCCCAGAAAACAGTTTTATGGTTTTCTTTGTCAATCTGCCCGTGATGCTTACCCGCTCGATGTAATCTTCATGATCCTTTGCTTCTGTAGCTCCTGCTAACATATTTTGCAGGGTTTCATAAATCTCGTCAGCAAAGGCTCCTACAGGTTGGAGGGCATAGATAGGGGTTAGTTCTATGTTTAATGTCCAGATTAAAGACCTAGCTTCATACAAATTAGCATCGATATAATCTGAAATTTGGCCGGCATCATCAGGGTTACCAGGAAATTGATTCCCATTAACAGTGACTGGAGGCATCAACTGTTTAAATGAGTCGCGCCGTGCCTCTGTACCAAAGTCATAGTTCACTGTTCCCAAAACGTAAACTAGGTTAGAGCTGGCACTGGCAGTAATACCTTGAGTAATTAGTTGAGTTGTGGCAGTAGGTTGAGTTGTTGTCGTAGTAGGTTGTTGGTTATTTTGCTCAGGCAAAGATGAATCAGTAAGGCTTCTTTTAGGATTTGTCCCCTCTACCCCATTTCTCCCCACTGGCAGAGGCTCAGAACCTGCCTGCTCATGCCCTAGCTCTGTTGCTGTAGAAGCTACCGCGGTTGCTAACGGTTTTCCCGTCAACAGTTGATAAGCCCCGGCAACATTAAGCTTCCCCAACATACAGCGTTCAGTTTCTTCTGAATCTTCTGAAGTACAGGGAATAGCACTATTAATCAACGCGGCTCGCACCCCTTCTGCATCAGGGCTTGCTCCTCGCTGCAACTGCAAACTCATTAGTAGTGCAGCAATTGCCGTTACCATTGGCGCGGCACAACTGGTACCTTTCTGACGAACAGTTTCTTCTGTTCCTGGTTGAGCACCGAGAACATTTTCCCCAGGGGCGATAATCCCTTGCTCTTGATACTTGCCTCCCCAGTTGCTAAACTTAAATATTTTACCATTATCTTTCATTGCCCCTACCGACATTACTCCAGGCAGGATGGCAGGAAGACACCAACATTCACCTCTGTTATTGCCAGTGGGGGCAACAACTAAGACATTATTGGTTTGAGCTTGCCATAGGGCTTTTTCTAGTACTTCGTGACCACGTCCAGTTTGGTTAGGGCGACAAACAGCACAGTGAATGATATTTGCCCCTAATTCTACAGCAAGATTAATCGCACGGGCTAAATTGATGGGGTCTATAGAGTGGTCATGACCATAGCCAATGGGAATATTGATGCCTCGACATTGGTGAGCAATACCTTCAACTGGAGTATCTGGTTGTCCGAAAATATTACTACAGACGTGGGTAGCATGGAAAACCTCTCCTATGACCTGTCGGGTGAGTTCGTCAGGGATGGCCTGTTGTAGTTTGGCTTGTATGATTTCACCCTTGTGATCAGAGTTCTGAATTTCTCGGTAGTTGTCTATATCTTTGGGGTCTAGTTCTACTGGTTGCTGCCAGTAGGTTTGAACTTTCGTGAGGTTGGCTCCCTGAAAGCAGCCTCGTTCTAAATCTATAGGACCATCTAAGAGCGCCACAGTAATACGGGGGTCGCCTCTAGTATGAGTCCACAATTTAGTTAGTCCGGGGATATCTGCAAAGTCTGGCACAATGTCTAAGTTAATTCTTGTGAAATCAAGAATACAGAATTGAGTATACACCTAAGGGAAATATATAGTTGATCTGTTTTTGTGTAATTGAAACAAAAATTAATAAATGTGGCAAATTAGCTGCTCGACCCGAAAAATAAAACTTGCTTAAAAGTGTTTTTTTTCTTTTTACGTGGTATGATCCCTAGAAAGGGCTAGAAATCACGGATATTTCACGTGATACCTAATAGGGAAGGTTAATCCATTAGTTGCATTTCGTTGCATTTTCAAGGATTTAGAAGTATGAATTTACCGAAACAAGCAGCCCCAGTGAAAAGACCTGATCTGATATCTCCCCATCTAGCCGTAGATGTGATTCATGGTAGCGCTAGAGAGCGATTAAAAATTTTTATAGAATTGAGGCACGGGGCTAACTATAACGATCCTCCTTACTATAATTATCCAAGTTACGACCAGATTAAGACCTCTGTTTGGGGTTATTATCACTAAGCTGCCTTGCCTAGTTGCAGGGGTAGTAATGCTGGAAACAAAAGTTATCAATTGTGGAGTTAGCTTGTCCAGCGATGGGCCCTACAGAAAGTACCCAGATGGTCAACGTGGGATTCTTCAGCTGTGTAAGTGGCGCGGCAACATATTCGGTCTCTGATCTACTTGTTTCAATTAGCAAAGCCTAAGGCCCTGGTTACAGGGAGTACCTAGACAAATGAAAATATGGGGTTTTACTTCGGATATAGCCAATAAATATAGCCAATAAATGGCAATGCCTCCTGTAAGTAAAATCTTCTCCGAACATAGGGGAGTAGTATTAACACTATTCAAGTCGGACCAGGCGTTTCCCCACTATAAAACGCCTTAGTGGGAATCATGAGTACCACTAAGGAAGTTCACTCAATCCTTGTGGAGTAAGAAACCTACACTTAATTGGACAGAACTGTAGGTACGTCACAGAAGTGCCTAAAACATTGTTTTCAGGGAACTCTCATAGTGCCTGAAGCCAAGAATTACCTTCTTGAAAAACTGTAGGTTTTAGGAACAAGTTTGAAAGTTTAACTCTTGGAAACTAAAGATCGACTTTTCGTAAGGACAACAATTGTTATGCCGTCAAAAAAATCTATAACTGAGAAAGTAAAAACTCCTCGACGATTACGAAAGAAGGGAAAGAGTCAAAAGACTAGTGGTACGGTAGAATCTGAAAGATGGAGGGATGCTTTAAAAAACCATCAAGGGGAAGATGGTCTAGATTTTCGTCGAGGACGGATTTGGGCTTGAGAAAAGAAAGCCTTTGAATCAAGGCTAAAGGTAAGAGTTGCTCCAACCCATGAATTATGGGCATAGTTTAGCTTGTTTGCTGTTATTTGGGGGCAAAAATTTAAATATGCAAAGGCAAAATCAAGAAAATTATTAAAAACTATTGACAGCACTACAAAGTTCATAGTACTCTGCTTATCAAGCATTGTTTGCTTATCAAGCATTTGACGAAACTAAGGAGAAAATTATGGGCAAGAAAAATATCAAACCCAATCAAAACCAACCAGTTATCCGCAATAACCCTGAAAAGCCATTGGGCTGGTCTTTGCTTCAGGGGCTGGCTTCGGGAGAGATGGATAGTGCGGTTTCTAACGGAATGAATGCTGCTCACTGTGACACTAGTGCATGCTTCATTAGCAGCGCTCCCCACTACCATGGAGATGACGAGTAAGAGGTTTAGCCTAGTATTACGGGTTGTAAAAATTTCGATTTTTTCGACTCAACCTATTGAAGAGAAGTCAGCTTAACCTAGGCTTAGTAAGGGTAAACAAATTAAGGAATTAGAGAAGGAAAAATGCCGAAAAAAGATATCAGACCAAACCAAAGCGAACCCGTTATCCGCAATAACGTAGAGAAACCTCTCGGTTACTCTTTGCTTGAGGGACTTTCTTCAGACGAGTTAGTTTCAGAAAGCGATTGGGGAATGGTCAACGCTCTTCTTTGCAATACTCAAAATTGTATCCAGAATACACGGGCATGGCCTAGCCCAACTGGTACACCACACTTCGATGGAGATGACGAGTAATAGCTTTGCGATCGCGTAAAGTTTAGATATTCTCTTCAATTTGTCTGCCTTAGCGTCTCTTTTAGCAAGGCAGGCAAATTCTCTATTACTTTTTAAGTAATAAGTAATAAGTAATAAATATTTTTGTTGTTACTTACTTATTACTTAGAGTTGGACTATTTGTAGCATTGTTGTCCTATGCTGAGTTATTAACCTGAGTTAATTTGTCGGCAGCAGCACCAAGAATTGTAGGCATTGATGATTCAGGGCTACACAACAAGACTTTAGCAACCTGAAGCATGGCAATACCCGTATTATTAAAAGTTTTTCGATACTGAATTATCGCCCAAATTCCTGAAATCAAGGTCAAACCAGCAAACTGCACCACTCGACTCCAAAAGTCAGCGTAATATTGAGTAATTGCTGGGAAAGTTTTAGCATAACCTATGGCTAAAGCAGCAATAGAGGGCTGAAGTAGTTCTAGAGGTGTGGTCGCAAGTTGCAGAGATTCTTCAATAGTTAGAGAATTACTAATAACTAAATTATCTAACCAGATGCGTAGATAGCTACCAATCACAGTTCCTAAATCAGAAGCAGGATCTCCCCAATCAGACCTTTCCCAATCAATCAAACGCACAATATTTCCACTAGACTGTTCCCAGTCATCAGCCAAGAGAATATTATTTAGTTTTAGGTCATTATGAGTTAGACAATGAGAAGATATTGTCTGGCGAAGTTGAGCAATTGCTTCCTCCAAACTTTGATCTTGCTGATAAAGAGCAATAAACTTGAGGCCATCAGTAGGGGTATGACCAAAAACTTCTGGGCCAACCCGTTCCAAATTACGCAAAAAAAGTGCAGACCATTTTGAAGACCATCTATATCCTTCACTAACAACCTCACTGTCAAAGAATTGGCTACAACTCTCTTTATTCCAAGTTTCACGATGAATAGTTGCCAAAAGATTACCAATTTGAGTAGCAACTTTTGTAGGAAAAATATTTTCCTTAGAATAAAAATCCCGTAAATCCCGATAATTATCTAGGTAGGTAGAGACTAGAATAAAATTCTCAGAGTCATAAGTTAGTAGCTCTGGCAAAAATATACGCCAATGGTCAAATGCAGGAAATGCCTGTAAAAATTTTTTTATCCGCCATTCCCCAAACAACTCAGCTGCAGTTTGCCCTTTAAAATTAGATGGTTCCTGTTTAACAAGTAACTTGTGACCTTCTGGTAAAGTCACCAATAAGTTAAAATTTTTAGCCTCTATGAACTCCACTTGACTCGTTGATTTCTGGGAGCAATCAGATAAACCATGTTCTATTAAATAATCGAGTACATTTTGAGAACTCAAGACAAACTTCATTTCAACTTACCTCTTGATTAAAAATTATAAGGATTGATAAAAAAAAGATACTATCTAGATAGTCAACTACTTTTAAGTCAAAGTCAAGACTTTATGATCAGCTATTTCTAAGATAAGTAAAACTATTTAAAACTCCCTGGTTAAGTCTAATAAATATTAGATTTAAATCCGGAGTCTGGGAGAAAAGCTTCTTAAGTTGGGAGTAGTCACATCCTCTAACAACTTGTCTGCTTATTCCCCAATCTCTTTTAATTTCCAGTTACTCTAAAATCAGAACCGAAGGTAAACTATCTGGATAAGCTAAACGAAGAAGTTGATAACCAGCCCCAGCACTACCTTTAAAAAAATTAGGATTTAACATAGAACTAGCTAAGTGACCAAAAAAAGAATATTCTTGATTAGCTCTACTTCTTGCTACAATCCATGCAGCTTGTTTTCTCGCAATGTTAAGCCATTCTTGATTGCCCAATTTCTGTGCAGCAACTGCAAACAACTCCGTCCTACCCAAAGTTCCACAGCACAGACTATCTGTATCTTGATTAATTCTTTCACAATATTCTTTAGTTGTCGCTAAAGCTGCCTGTATTTCCCAATCAACTGTTTCTAGTTGCAGTATTGGTAAAGTACCTAAGCGAGCTAATCCAATCCCAGTACTGCCGTTACACCAAGCATATAAAAAATTCATGGGATTTGTATTGCTCGCCATACGAAAATCAGGCCAGTTTCTCGCTGATGGTTCAAATACACTTCTCTCATATTCAATACCTTCTTGCGCTGCTTCCAGATAAGCGGTATTTTTTGTTTCTGTATAGAGTCGCACTAAAGCAACAACTATCCCTGCCGCTCCATGAGAAAATCCAGTTAAAGGTGGTTTCGACTTTGAAGGCAAAGTTATCCAAGCCCTAGGAAAAGAATTAGTTCGCTGGGATAATAAATGATTGCCACAGTCTCTTGCTTTGTCTAATATTTGATCATCTCCCACTTCTTGATAAAGGTTTAATAATCCTAAAATTGCTCCTGCTACCCCAAAAATAATATCTAGTTGATGATCTTTGGCAATCATTTTAGCTGTAATTAACTTTACAGCTTGTTGAGCATCTTCTAATAGAGTTGAATCTTGCAAAAACTGACTGATTTTTGTCAGACTATAGATCACTCCACCATAACCTAAAATTCCTAATTCTCCTTCTAAGAATCTTAGAGATGATTTTCCTTGCTTAAGAGCTTGACGGATAGGAGATACAGCAGTTAAAGCCACCTCTTTAAATTCATTTTTACCCGTCACTTTTGCCAAAGCTGCCAAAAATAAACTAACCCCCATCCGCCCTAGATATAAAGAGTTATCTAAAGGTTTAAGTCGATAACGGTTGGCTCGAAACATGTATTCTAGTTCAATCCAGTTGCAACCATTTTCATAATGAACTGCATTACCAATCAGGTAATTTCCGATTGTTAAGGCTTCTTGTACAAGTTTTTCAGATGTAATGGGAGCAAATTCAGAATAAGTTCCTAAATCTTTAATATTTATCTGAGCAAGATGAACTCTCTTAGAATAAAAACTTAAGTAAATTAGATTAATTTGTAGTTCTAAATCTTTTTCATTTAAACTTTCTAATTTAGTAATTAATTTCTGGTAACTAGAGACTTTAAAGAAATGTTCCAGAGGCTTGTTTGATTCAAGCTCTAAAGAATCATGATCACAAGCTACTTCAAAATCTGGGATATCTAACTGTTGTAAATCTTTAATTTCTGCTGAAAAAATTGCCCAACTTTCTGGTTTTTCTTCAGATGTTAAATAGGTGCGCGCTAATCTCTCTAATGAAAGGCTAAAATCAAGTCCATTTACTAAGTATTTAGGATTCAGGCTTTTTTTAGAAAGAATACGGTAGGGTACAGTTGGATTTAAGCTTAATTTAGATTTTAAAATTTTAAAATTTAACAGAGGACTCACTTCACTTAACAGCGTTTGTTTATGCTTTATTAAAAGTCTATATATTTCCTGAAAGCCAGCAACAATATATTCAGCATATTTTTGAGGATAAACAGTTTTTTCCTGAAAGAAAACTACATTATTTTGAGCCGGAATAACAACTGTTTTAGGAAGCAACTGCATCTGATCAGTATTGATAAATTTCCATTCCTGTGATGAATTAACTTGCTCAGGGAAAATACCACCAAATACACTAGAATCTTGAGCATTAACCGTCAACATATAATCTCCTTTCCAGGAAGGTAAAAAACCAACCTTAATCACAGAATTACTAAACCAGCTTTCCGATTCATCAAAGCTTTTTGCTACTGGAGACATTAAACAATCAGCATCAATAAGAATAGGATATTCTCTGTGAGCAATCACATCAATATTTTGACAATTGCGTGATCCTAACAAATATAGAAGGGACAATAACATCCCGGCTCTTTTATAAAAGTTTCCGATCTCATCCTCTTGTTCACAGGGTTGATGTTTAACATATTCAACCCAACCATATTCCTGACGATCAAGGATTTTTATTAATTTCAAAGATAAGGATAGCTGCTGTTGGTTACACCAATCTTGTAACTGATTAAAAGCAACTTCTAAACCCAAACTTTTAGGTTTATATACTATTTTTATATCACAGTCAAACTTAAGAGATAAAACACCACGTCCATGATGATGTGGGCTTGATGGACAATGTTCAATTGCTTTAACTTTACCTATATTATTTGTTTCCGAAAAAAGTGATTTAATATTTGATAAATCTACTTGCAAACGTTGCAGAAATTCAGAGGTAGACTCTATCCAAAATTTAATACTTGTAGCTAGTAGACGAGCAAAAACTGGGTATTGCTTGAAAAAGCTAAATCCTTGATCTTGAAGGAGAGTTTCAATAAAAGTCTTATAAAGAACCTTATTGGAGGTTTCAGTGACAGTAGATTCACTATTACAAATTTTATTATTACGAAACTTGTCAAACTCAAACAATAAGGTTGATTCTCCTAAATTAACTAGCTGTTGTAATAATTTTCGTTCAAGAGAGTAGTAGGCTTCTTCACTTATTAGTTCTTGAATAAGATGCTCAGAAAAATTACTATATAATTGACTACGACTAAACAGAATAAAAGGTGAATAAAAATCTTCAAATGCCAGAGGATTATTAGGGTCAATTGGCAAATTATGTTCTGAATTTAGAGTCGTTAATAGGCTTAAGTCCATCTGCAAGATGTCTTTTATAATTTCTCCCCAAAATGGTAAAGAATAATTCTTAACACCTTCTACATTTCCCAATAAGTTACACAAGACATCGAAGTTTAATTGATCCCACTCAAGTCGTTTTTGTAAATTTTCTTTGCTGCCAACTGCTTTAGTCCAGTTGTTTATACGTTGACTGGCTAACTCTTGATTAACTTTTTGCAGTCCAAGATTATTATTAACAGAATATTTAATTTGTTCTGAGATAAAAATAGCCTGAGAAACTATTTGTGATAAATCAAATTCGGTCATTTATTTTATGTCCATTACTTAACAATTCAAGCGATTATTCATAGGATAAAAGCTATAGACAATAATTTACTTTTTTAAACGAACCCTTACCAGCCCATCTCTGTAGAATGTAAATTCTATTGCTCTTCCTCTAAGATGACAACTCTAATGCCCCATAAACACCTTCAGAATTAGGATTCAGATAAGGACGCTGCAAATCAATCCCCAACAAAGAAAACTGTTTCAAAATAGCAGTCATTCTTCCATCTGGAGAATTATCCCCTTGCTGCCAAGCTGCCAACAACCCATTCGCTATAATTTGACACCTATTCATCCCAAAACTTTCCTGGCTACCGAACTTTTGGTCAGGCTCTTCAGCCAACCCCAACCCTGATGCTAACTCCATCGTAAATAAAGGTATTTCAGATTTAAAGTAGGATTGATTCTCCAGATAAACATCTGACAAAACTTGCCTCACCGATTCATAATTATCCTGTTCAAAATAAAGTACTCCAGAATCACAGCGCTCATAATCAGCCGGATTATACAAAACCTTAAAACTAAAAGGAATAGTCATCTGATTCAATTTCTCGGTCAATCCAGCCATTACTGCTATGGCACCTTCAGGAATAAAATTAAAATAAACTCGTACCGTTACAAAATTACTTTTTGAATTCTTATTACTCTGTAAGCCAAAATTACTAACCGCCATATAAAAACCACTTTGTATCAAATTCTTAGGTTTGCGAATTGCTACCGAATCACCCACAACAGCAGCTTGCTCAGATTCTTGAAGATGTTTATCTCGTTGAATATGTAGTCGCAAACCTCTCTTAGTAACAGCTAAACTCCCATCAGCTTCCTCTTTCACAATCGACCAACCAGGATCAAAATAGCCCTTTCCCCTATTACTTTTATGCAATCGGGAATAAAACTCCATATCTATTCCAAAAAGAGTATTATTCTCCAAATCTAATTGGCGACCATTTTCTTCAGCATCTAATGCTTGGGAAGTTTGCATCGAACCATTGTAATAGATACCATAGAGAAAACTACGCAACTGTAAACTCAAAAACTTGTCCCGAATTTCTTGTGGCAAATTCTGGAAACGGGCAACTAACTCAGCAGGAAAATCCAAAGGTTTATAATCAGGATGAGAAATACAAAAATCAGAAGAAATCTCAACTTTCTCAACAATGTCTGACAAAACTTCCTTTAATCGGCCAATTCCTCCATTAGGCAACTGATTAGATTGAGAATCAAGTAATTGCATAATCTTTAAATCTCCTGTTATAACATCTGCCTTTCATCAGCTATAGCGCTGCGCACTGGTGTATTTACAAATCACAAATCCATACTTGATTATCAAATGCTTAGAACATTTGTACTGTAAATAGACGAGAGTACACTGCTATAAATATTGCAACCACTTCTCTATATATATAGCAACGGACATGTCGGTTAGGACATCCTATTTGGATTTAAAGGGAACAGGGAACAAGAAAGTGTCCTAACAGCTATGGCGACTGCTATACCTTTGGAAGGGGTAGCTCTAAAATAATCCCACGGCTCACCCTTAGGAGAGCGTGGGATTTAATTGCCATAATAGCTAAAAAGCCTGCTTATGAACTTTTATGAGGCTGTTGCTCTTGCTTCTTCTTGCGGATTTTGCTAGCAACAATGGCAGGACCAATGGGAAATCCGGCAACTGGAATCACCTGATATTTCCGCTCTTCTTCCAGCTGCTTGAGTTCAGTGTAATCAACCCAGTGAATGCAATTGACAGGACAGGTGTCAATTGCTTCTTGAATTATTTCTTCTGAATCTCCATCCTGTCTAAAGACGCGTGAGCGACCGTAATCAGGCTCAATATAAAATGTATTCCGGCCAACATGGGCACAATGCTTACAGCCGATACAGGTGATTTCGTCAACATAAACCCCCTTCTGCCGCAGCTGCCCACCTAATTCTGGCTCTAGTCCTGAACGCTCTGGTGCATCTCGGAAAATGCCTCCTAATTCTGGCTCTAGTCCCGAACGCTCCGGAGTTGTTGATAAATCAGACATTACGCACTCCAGCGTTGGACAACTAGACTAATTGACCCATCTTCATTTTGCTGTTGATTGGCAACTTGGAAGCCCTGCTTAGCAGTTTCGTCGATTACTGTATGGTAAGCATAACGCTGTGTTACCCGGTTGAGGAAACCATCAACTGACCAAGACTGTTGCCAATACTGTAAGTCAGCAACTAATTCGTACTCCTGTCCATTCCAACTGAAACCGATATCGTAGTCATTGTCTTGTTCAATGACTACTTCAGCAGTACGGTTTTGACCACGATAGCCTCGTACTGGACGAGAACCTGATTTCCAGTCAACACCTAGGTCTGTTAAAGCCGCTTGCAAAGAAACAAGATTACGAATTTGAGTTTTGATGTTGCTAAAGTGTGACATTTTGCTTGTTGAATCTGTTATTGAAAGAAAAATCTACCATTCGCTATAAGTAGCTTGAGCAGCAGCTGTGACTGATTGCTCAAGCTTTTGGTCGAAATATTCTGATGTTTTCTCTTGAGAGACTACTTGTCCCAACTGAGCTTCAATTGCCGCTGTCACCTCTGCACAGGAGGCTCCCAGGATGCCAGTGACTTTTTCTAGCACCCGACCATCGGGATAAATGACAAACTCTAATGTTTCCATCCTTGTGTTTGATTGCTGTTTGAATCCTGGTCTTCTGGCTGTTGCCCTGAACTGGTAACAGCTGATGAAGTATCGTGACTGGTATTTCAGCCAACTAGCAAATCCATTTCTAAGTAAATAATAATTATTCGCATCATTATGCACTAATTTGTAACATAAATTTAAAATTTCTGTAGGAATCACTTCAGTATATTTAAGTTTCGCGTAACTTTTAACAGCAGTCAAGCCATACAGTCTGCAAAAAATTGCTTGTTAACTTCAGAGCCTGCTCCTCAAGCCCCCCAGATTGGGATAATAAAAGTTCCTCTGAATATTTATTCATGCTCAATCACCATGCTTGACAAACTCACACACCAGCCTCATGGGGTAAATGCTAAGGCGTTGGAATCTAAACTAGTACGAGTGGGGGTACTAGGCTTTGGAGGGTTGGGACAAGCCGCCGCCAGAGTTCTTGCTCCCAAGCGCGAGATGCTCTGGGTAGCCGCTGCTGACCAAAAGGGCTATGCTTATGAGAGTGCTGGCTTAAATCCCGATAACTGTATCCAGACTTACTGCTCTCAAGGTTCACTAGGTCATCTAGAGCCTGGTGGTACACTTAGTAATCACAGTATCCAAGACTTAATTGAAACAGCCTCTGTAGATGGATATTTTCTGGCGCTGCCGAATTTACCAAACACATTTATGGCTTCTGTGGCACGGCAATTTATTCAAGCTGGTTGGCAAGGGGTTTTAGTTGATGCCCTCAAGCGTACTAGTGCCTTGCAGGAGTTATTAACACTCAAAGATGAACTGCAAGAGGCTGGAATTACTTATATGAATGGCTGCGGGGCGACGCCAGGGCTGTTGACTGCTGCTGCCGCTTTAGCTGCTCAGAGTTACGCAGAAATTCACAGTGTGAATATTACCTTTGGTGTAGGAATTGCTAACTGGGAAGCCTATAGAGCCACAATTCGGGAGGACATTGCTCATCTCCCCGGCTATGACGTTGAGCGCGCTAAGGAAATGAGTGACGCTCAGATTGAGGCATTACTAGACCAGACTAACGGTATCCTTAAACTGGAGAATATGGAACATGCTGATGATGTGATGTTAGAACTAGCTGGGATTTGTTCCCGCGATCGCGTTACGGTAGGTGGAGTTGTTGATACCCGTAATTCTAAAAAGCCCTTGAGTACAAATGTACAGGTAACAGGTCGTACCTTTGAAGGCAAGATTTCCACTCACACCTTTACCCTTGGTGATGAAACTAGTATGGCAGCAAATGTCTGTGGACCTGCTTTTGGCTACCTTAAAGCCGGAATTTCATTACACCAACGGGGGATTTATGGTTTATTTACTGCTGCCGAAATAATGCCGCAGTTTGTTCATTGAAGTAAGGAGTTCAGAAGTGGAACATACTAGCGTTCACACCCTGACTCTTGCCACTAGTCTGATTTTAAAGTAATAGGTAATAAATAAAAAGTAATAAGTGCTAACAAGAACATTTATTACTTTTTACTTTTTTCTTAAAACTTATTACTTAAAAAGTATTTGTAGCCGACATTTAGGTAGTTGAGATAACAAGCAAGGGACTGTGTTTACCGAACCAGAGTATAGTGGCTTGGTTTCAACGATAGTTGGTGAATTGCAGAGCCACAGGGAAATCTTCCTGTTTCAGTCGATCGATGATTTGTTGTAATTCATCTTTAGATTTGCTAGAAATTCTGACAGCATCTCCTTGAATGGAAGCTTGCACTTTCTTAAATTCATCTCGAATCAGTTTAGTGATTTTTTTGCCAATTTCCTGACTGATACCTTTTTTGAGCTTGACTTCTTGGCGGACACGATTGCCACTAGCTGACTCAGGTTTGCCATATTCAAAGATTTTTTGCGAGAGGTTGCGCTTAGCAGCTTTGGTACGAAGGATTGTATGAACAGACTCGAGGGTAAATTCGCTATCGGTATTAACTGTAATTACCTCTTCACCAAGTTCTACAGTTGTTTTAGTATCTTTAAGGTCATAGCGGCTATTGATTTCTCGAATAGCTTGGTCTACAGCGTTTACCAACTCTTGTCGATCAAAGTCACTGACTACATCAAAGGAATAATTGGAAGCCATAAAATAAAAGAGATGTTAAATTTACGATTTAAATACTAACAACTAACAAATTTACCGTAGAGCGATATATTTAAGATGCGATCAATCGCTTCTTTTCTCTAGAATGGGCTATTAAACCGCATCTACAAGGATTTAGTCAAAGTAAAACAGAGTGACTAGCTTGCGTTGCTCTTCTGCCTCCTCACAGGTTTTGAGGAGGGTTTGGCTATCATGAAAGGCGAAGCAAATTAGCTGTTGACACCGAGAAATAATTTCGGCGTTGCACAAAGCACTGGCTTCAGCGAGGGAGAGATTGTCATTTTCTGGGTTTTCCACTAAATGGATTACTTTTTCCAACTGCTTGCGCGATTCTCTAGGTTGGCGATTAAGGCTTTGGGGCAAAATTACAGTTAGCAAGTTAGGATCAGCACGCATGGCTCCCCTAATTGCGGCTGAATTAGTGCCAGTGGCACCAGAGGTCATAAGTCGGTTACCTTCTAGCACCAAGGCATAGCTCATCATTTCGATCAGGTTCTGATGAGTAATGGGAACATGACGTGATCCTAGAAGAGCAATCCGCTTGGAACCCGTTTGCTGAATTGTCGCCAATTCTTGCGCTAGTGTATCTACACCCGAAATGTTTACTGATTGAGTCAAAGATACTGACTGAGGCTGAACAACGCCGTTATTTTAGCAGAAGCTGTTGCCTTGGAGACGATTTGAGGGATTTTTTAGTTCCTCAATTTACAGGAAAATTATTTTGATTTTTAACTTTGCTGCTTGGCTACTATCTGTGCTATCCTTGATAAGCTATTGAGGACGCATAGCTCAGTTGGTTAGAGCACTACGTTGACATCGTAGGGGTCACTGGTTCGAATCCAGTTGTGTCCATCGCTTAAAACCCTTGTATATCAACAAAACCTCGTCAGTAGCACAGGTTTTTACTTTTGCTCTCTCTCTAGTTCTTACTGGTGCTTGAGGAGATTTACTTAATTCAAATAAACTTTTTTCATCCGCTGTGGAACCTCATCTAAAACCCCAAACCTTTTTCATGTTCATGATAAACCCAGGTTAGGGGCGATCGCTACTTCCGGTTCAACGGTTCGCGGGAGTCCCTATCCTTCTATAAGGTGGGAACCGACAGCGATGTGTCTTGTTTAGTCATAATTATGTCGTGTTATCTACGATCGCTCAAGGACGAACTCAACTAGCCCAAGAACTCATGGCTGGGCATGAGCTTATGAATCATGAATTAAGAGAGGCTTTTTCGCCAGAAAACGTTCAAGACTTAGTTGACAGTTATGCTTCTCCTGCGCCGCAAATTAACTGGCAAGCACGATTACAACAAACTGCGGACCGGGCTAGAGGATTTCGCCAATCGAGATTAGCGATCGCGCAAGGAGCAAAAGAAGAGGCTTTTAATCTAGCATGGGAGTATACTTGGGCTTTTTATGACCAGTCAGTACTTACAGTCGATTTCCCTAACTTTTTTTACGACTTAAAAGAGTTGGTAACTAATTTTGATATTAATAAAGAAGAGACAACTTTTTCTTTGCTTATCAAATCGGTTGAAGAAATCCTGTTTGAACGCGCAGAAAAAGACGAGGAAGAGTCGAAGTAACAGAACAATGGTTGGGTGTGAATTCAGGGAGTAAACAGCAATGAATAAACAGCTATCCCTCGAACAGATTATCAACTGTGGTGTAGAAACAAGCGCAGCCAGAACCATGCTACCGCAGATTAATCAATGGCTTTCTTCCCTGTCTGCTGCTGAGTGCTGGCAACATCTCACCCAACAAATCCTCAAGCCAAACCATCCCTTCCCACTGCACGAACTGCTATACAATACCACCTTCTCTGAGTGGGACAGGAGCCAGGGACCACCTCCAGCCTGGTTCCCCTCCGACGAGCAAATTCAAGCCACCAATATCGCTGCTTTGATGCACCAGTTAAACTTAAGTTCCTACCCAGAACTTCACACTTGGTCGGTACAGAATCGCGCCGAGTTCTGGAAAGTAATGATTCAACGACTGGGCATTCGTTTCCGGGAAAAATACACTCAAATCCTTGATCTTTCTCAGGGTGTGGAGTCACCTCAATGGCTGGTAAACGCCCGTCTCAACATTGCTGAGAGTTGTTTTCAAGCACCCGCAAATCGCCCCGCTATTATCTTCCAATCACCAGGGGGTTCACTTTGCACCCTCACCTATGGAGAACTCCATGCTTTAACTAACCGAGTTGCTAATGGATTGGTGGCAGCTGGCGTTCATCCTGGGGATGCGATCGCTATCTATATGCCCATGACTGCTGAATCTGTAGCCATTTACCTGGGAATTATCAAAGGTGGTTGCGTGGTGGTATCCATCGCCGATAGTTTTGCTGCTGAGGAAATTGCCACACGGTTGCGCTTGTCAAAAGCTCAAGGAATCTTTACCCAGGACTGGCTTTTGCGTTCCGGCAAGCAGTTACCCCTCTACACTCAAGTTGTAGATGCCTGTGCGCCTAAGGCGATTGTACTACCTAGTGGTGTATCTGTTGGCATTCAGTTGCGTCCTGGGGATCTGAGTTGGGAAGATTTTCTCAGTGCCAAGGAGTTATTTGATGCTCTCTCTGCCAGTGCTTCTACTTATACCAATATCCTCTTCTCTTCAGGTACTACAGGAGAGCCGAAAGCCATTCCTTGGAATCAAACAACCCCGATTAAATGTGCTGCTGACGGGCATCTGCACCAAGATATTCATCCTCAAGATGTGGTCGCATGGCCAACTAACTTAGGATGGATGATGGGACCGTGGCTAATCTACGCCAGCTTAATTAATCAGGCAACCATTGCTCTCTACTACGGGGTACCGACAGAAAGGGGATTTGGTCAGTTTGTCCAAGATGCCGGAGTCAAGATGCTGGGGGTGGTTCCCAGTCTGGTGAGTACTTGGAAAACAACTGCTTGCATGCAAGGAATGGACTGGAGTAATCTAAAAGCTTTTAGTTCGACTGGGGAATGTTCTAATGCCCAGGATATGCTTTTCCTGATGTCTCTGGCAGGGTACAAACCTATTATTGAATACTGCGGCGGCACGGAAATTGGTGGCGGATATATCACCGGCACTCTAGTACAGTCTTGTGCCCCTTCCACCTTTAGCACCCCTGCTCTGGGGCTGGATTTTGTTCTCCTTGATGAAGAAGGACATCCCAGCGATAAAGGGGAAGTTTTTCTGATTCCCCCTGCCATTGGTCTATCTACCGAGTTATTAAACCGGGAGCATCACCAGGTGTATTTCGCCGATACGCCCCATCTCCCTGTCTTGCCCTTTCCTCTGCGCCGTCATAGTGACCAAATGGAACGTTTGCCCAATGGTTACTACCACGCCCTTGGTCGCGTTGATGATACCATGAACCTAGGGGGCATCAAAGTGAGTTCGGTGGAGATCGAACAAATTCTCAATGCTGAATCAGGAGTCCGCGAAACTGCGGCGATTACCCTATCTCCGCCAGGAGGAGGACCAAGTCAGTTAGCAATCTACGTGGTGCTAGCGCCAGAATTTCCAAAGGACAAACAGAAGCTGATGACTTCTTTCCAGGCGTCGCTCCGACAGCATCTCAATCCTTTATTCAAGATTCGTGACCTGAGGTTTGTTGAGGCACTTCCCCGTACTGCCTCTAACAAGGTCATGCGTCGCTTAATAAGGGAGCAATACCAAATGGCACGAAGTTAATCGTAAACTACTGATAAGCTGTTCCACATTTAACTTGCATATTTGAAGGGGCAGGGATGCCCACTCTACAAAAGTAGAGTAATGCAAGATGCTTGCAGATTAGATGTGGAATCGCTTAGTCATTCCTGATTTTCTCATGCTTCATTGATAAGTACAAAAAATCATTACCTAGCAATCAGTTTTGAATTGGCAATCAATCATTTGTATCTTAACTTTACATTGAGGCGATTATTGAGAATATTCTCATTTACTGTGAGAATTGACTAATCTTGTTGACAATGAGAAAATCAGTATAGATATATGATGTGGTTTTTATTTGTCAAAAAATACCAGTCTCATCTCAAACCCTTGATTTACCGTGTAATTTGAGCCAATTACACTGAGTCGTAAGTGAGTTTTTGCTAGCTTCGAGGGACGAGTTTTTTGTTAAGTAGTGTAAAGGAGAAAATTGGGCCCTTGACAAAGGCAGTGTCTAATATTAAGCAAGACTTAATTCTATCGACGCTTGACAGGGAGAGGAAGCAAATTTAATTTTTTCCTATATACCTATCCCCAAATTAACTCTAAATCCAACACAAAACCTGGTAGTAAATCTTCTCCAGATATAGTTTGAGGTGATTGCAGGATTTCTCTAGATTTTCCACAACGATATATCTCAATCTGTTTTTGCTTATAGTTAATCAACCAACCGAGGCGACAGCCATTATCCATGTACTCCTGCATTTTTTTCTGTAGAGTTTTCAAGGAATCACTTTTCGATCTTAACTCGATTACAAACTCTGGACAAAGTGGTGGGAAAGTCTCTTTTTCTTCGTCGCTGAGACTATTCCATTCCTCTCGACTAATCCATGCTGCATCGGGAGAACGTTCTGCTCCATTTGGGAGTTGAAAGATTGTAGAGGAGTCAAATACTTCACCTAGTTGGAACCTACGATTCCAAGCTTGTAATTGGTAGGTAATATCGGCGTTGCGCCTACCTGTGTTTCCTCCAGTTGGCGGCATAACTATTAATTCTCCCTCAGCAGTCAGTTCTAACCGCAAGTCCCGATTAGCTAATGCAATTAGCTCAAATTGCTTGTGGTCAAGCTTAATGACTGGACGCAGGTCAAGGGTTAAGGAATACATCTTTCTCAGATTGGGTCTTAGGTAATGAGTAATTGGTTATTGGGGGTGACGTACTCGACACACTCCCCTTCGGGTGAGTGTGGGCTTCTCAGAGACTCTAGGCAACCCTAGACATAAACTAGCCTTCGGCATGGCTATAGCCCTCCGGGCATGGCTTCGCTTACCGCTTAACGCTAACGCGATTGGCGCAGTAGCGCCAATGCTAAAAGCGATCGCAAACTTTGGCTAGTATCCTTCGGGTAATCTCTTCAGTGGAGATGGGGGGCTTTTGACTCGGGTGAACGAAATTTTGCGTGGGATTTGATTTCTCCGCGTCTCCGCGTCTCCGCGTCTCCGCGTCTCCGCGTCTGCTTAATTATTTCCCCACACCTTTTTTCGCTCACCCTTTTGACTCCCTTGGCATCTGTCAAATCAGGTTGCTATCGTAAGTGCATGAGCTACTGGAATGCCAGATGTCTCATGGAAGTATCATGAGCCAATTGGAAGGCTGAGTGTAGAACTCCCTCATCTGCTGCTTGAATTGTCTCCAGTCTAAGAAATAAGCCCTATGCCGGAAAAAACCTCTAAAACTATTTGGATTATCACTGATGAGACGCCAAAAACTCCAACCTCAACTGGTGCTAGAGATGGCTGGGATACAGGAGGAATGCTTGGCGAGCCTGAAGAAACAACAGAAGTTTCAGTTAGGGGACGAGTTCCTATTCCCCTTGATAAGTTAAAGCAAAACATGGGTGATTTCGTTGAAGCAGTGGGGGATTTGTTCGAGCAAGCTCAGCAGAAGGCATCAAAGATACACCTAGATGAAATTGAGCTTTCAGTGGAAGTCAATGGTGAAGGGCAAGTGAGTCTGTTCGGTATCGGAGGCAAAACAGGGGGCAAAGGAGCAATAACACTCAAGTTCAAGCGCAAAGATTGAGATGGCAAAGAACTGGGCGATCGCAGTTGGGATTAATCACTATAGTAGTCTTACACCTTTAAATTATGCCCAGCGTGATGCTGAGAGAATTAAACAGTTACTGTTGTCGGAAGTTGGTTTTGATCAGGTGTTTCTGTTTACCAATGATTCCCCAGAAATTCCAGCAAAGCCTACCCCTATCTGTACTCAGCCAACTTTTGGACACTTGCGGCAATTCTTGAGGAGGCAGTTCAATAGAAAAATACTCTCTGAGGGAGACAACCTCTGGTTTTTCTTTGCAGGTCATGGCAGGCGAGAAGCTAATCGAGATTACCTAATGCTATGTGATAGTGATCCAGGAGATGTCTGTTCGACAGCAATTCCGGTTCACTACATCACAGAACAACTTCGTAGTAGTGGCGCGGGTAACGTGGTATTACTCTTGGATGCTTGTCGAAATCAAGGAGCTAGAGGAGAAGGGATAGGAGAAGAGCATCGGGGAGTAGTCACTTTTTATTCCTGCGCTCCTAACCAGAAAGCCTACGAAATCGAAGCTTTGCAGCAAGGGGCATTTACCTATGCTCTCATTGAAGCTCTAAAGATTCAAGGAGCGGGAAATTGTGCCACCGTCGAAAGGTTGGAGCAGTATCTGCAAAGACGAGTGCCAGAGCTAAACCGCCAATACCCACAAAATCAGGGGAGGCAAACTCCTTACGCTATCCCAGAACCAACTATTGACACTCCCTCGCCAGAGACGAGAGATTCTTCCTTCAACCAGCGAACTTAGTGTATTGACTTTCATCAAGACACCATAGGCTCATCTGTCCAGAAGCCTTTATCCAGTGCTGTGACTGAAACGTTCCCGCATGCCCTGCGGTACTTAACCCTAACTTAAGAATATTCTTTGCCGCATTTTCATCTCTATCTAGCACTGTCCCACACTTACATCTATGTGTACGAGTGCTGAGAGATTTTTTAACAGTTGTGCCGCAATTAGAACAGTTCTGGCTGGTGTAGTGAGGAGGTATAGCAACTGTTACAGTGCCAAATACTTTCCCAAAATACTCCAACCAAGTCCTGAATTGTGTCCAGCTAGCATCAGAAATAGATTTAGCTAGCTTGTGATTTTTTACTAGATTTCGCACCTTCAAATCTTCGTAGGCTACCAAGTCGTTAGACCGGACAACGCACAATGCAGCCTTAACCGCAAAGTCTTTACGCTGCCTACTTACTCTGAGGTGTTTCTTAGCTAATTTTTGCTTAGCTTTCTTGTAATTATTGGACTGAGGCTGATTTCTCATGAACTTTCGAGAGACTTGCTTTTGCAAGCGCTTAAGAGTCTTTTCAGACTTTCTCAGATACTTGGGATTATCAATCTTGTTGCCATCTGAGTCTGTATAGAAAGCAGAAATGCCTACATCAAGTCCTACAGTTTTACCTGTGGGTTCTCTTGACTCAGTCCGGTCATAGTCGATGCAGAACTGAGCATAAAACCCATCAGCTCTGCGTACTACCCTAACTCGCTTGATTTGCTCAAGTTGGTAGTAGTTCAAGTCACGACTACCGTAGAGTTTAAACTCGCCAGCTTTAAAGCCATCGGTAAAGGTTATTCCGTCTCTATTTTTAGAGAGTTTCCATCCTGTTACCTTGTACTCGACACAGCCGTGTAATGGTCTATTTTTCTTGTACTTGGGGTACCCCTTCTTACCAGGTATCTGTTTTTTGCAGTTATCGAAGAATCTAGAGATTGCTGCCCAAGTACGCTCTGCCATAGCTTGACGGGCTTGTGAGTTAAGCTTTTTAGCCCAAGGGAAGTCAGTATCTTTAGCCAGTCGAGTAACGTATTTATACAAGTCATAGCGACTCTTGGCGTTACCATCTTCCCAGAAGCGAAGGCAAGAATTGTCGGGTAGGAGAGCATACGTCGCCGCATCTCTCCCCCCTAAGAACCGGACTTGACAGTTTCCCATCATCCGGCTCAAGCCTCCAGAACCTCAGAGCATTTACCCGTGTGTACGTGCTTGTGACANGCAAGCGTCTTAGTATCATAGCCATAACGAGTTTTTGCTTCTATTGGAGTAAGGTACATAACTATGTCTGATTTATCACGTTATGTACCATTTTATCCCAGTATTTTGCTATCTAATTGCGAGGCGGGCAAAATTATTAACTAAGCCTTTTGCCCACTTCTGTGTCTCTTCAACACCCTTGCTGGCAATTTTTTCAGCAACAAGGGACTGATTGTAGATATTACTAGAACTGCGTATGCAGACGCGCTCTTTCCACTCAGGTTTAGCCAGTGCCTCATAGGTTGATAATTCCTCTGGCTTGACATTGTCCTTATTGTAAACAATTATTCGCGCCCGCTTGGACAAACCAAACCAGTAGCCTTCGGGACTGCGTAGATTCTCTGCAATAGCAGAATCTAGCTGATTAGAGGAAACAGGCTGTAAAATCCCTTCTTGTTGAGCTCGCCAAAGATTGCCAACGTCAACGGTAATCAAAACATCAGCTGGACTATTGACTCCTTCGCTCTTGATACGTTCAATTAGTTCCTCCGCTTTGCCTTCAATCAGCTTGACTTCGATGCCTGTTTCTTTGGTAAAGTTCTTATAAAGTTCATCGTCGGTGTCATAGTGGCGCGATGAGTAAAGGTTAATTTCACCGGCATCGACTTCCTCGGGAGCTGTTTGATTGGCACATCCGGCGGCAACTAGCATACTCAGTCCCGTCAAAATGCCTACTAAGCTGGTAAGAGTAATTTTCATTGAGTTCTTATGTTTTTTTGCTAGTGACTTTTTCTGGAAGTAGATGCTAAAGACACAGTGATTTATCGTTCATGGTTCATGGCTCATGGTACGTGCTGCGCGCATGCTGGGCAAACATTGGGTTTGTATTCGACAGTTGTGGTATACATTCCCCATGAACAATCAACAATGAACTATGAACAGCCTTTCGCTGATTCGCCGTTAAACTTAAATTAATCGCTTCTTTAAGAGAGATTGTATGAATAATGCTACTAATTATCAATTACGGGTTTAAATTATTGATGATATTTGCTTTAAGTATAAGGAGAGGTGATTGGTAGAAGAACGCGCCTACTGGTTGGTATGGTCACAAGTCACTGGCATCGGTCCAGTATTGCTCTCTCGATTGCAGCAGCATTTTGGTACCCTGGCAGAAGCTTGGTCATCGCCAGCAATGGCTTTGGGGGAAGTTCAGGGCATTGGTAAACAATTATTAGAGACAATAAGACAAGCGCGATCGCAGTTGCATCCAGAAGAATTCCTTGAACAACACTATCTCAAAAACCGTGACTTTTGGACACCAGCAGATACTAATTATCCCCAATTGCTACGAGAAATTTCTACACTACCGCCAGTTTTGTACTATCGAGGGCTGGTTAATCTCCAGGAGAATCAAGCTATTAAGCCGACAGTGGGTATAGTTGGCACCCGCAATCCTACAGAATATGGACTGCGATGGACTCGTAAAATCAGCGCGGCTCTTGCTCAACATGGCTTTACAGTGGTTTCAGGTATGGCTGCTGGGATTGATGCTGAAGCTCATCGCGGTTGTCTGGAGGCAGGTGGACGAACAATAGCGGTTCTCGGCAGTGGCCTTGATATCGTCTATCCGCCACGCAATCAGCTGCTATATGAACAAATCCAGCAGCAGGGATTGTTATTGAGCGAATATCCAGCAGCAACCAAGCCCAATCGCCGCCACTTTCCCCAACGCAATCGCATTATTGCCGGTTTGAGCCGTGCCCTATTGGTAATGGAAGCCCCTAGTAAATCGGGGGCTTTGATCACTGCTTACCAAGCCAATGAATTCTGCCGGGATGTTTATGCCTTACCGGGTTCTTTAGATAATCCTAATTCCTTGGGCTGCTTGGGCTTATTAAGCAGGGGAGCTCAGGTAATTTTGAGTGTAGGTCATTTGCTCGAGATGCTCGGAGCACTACCAGAGGTCGATCTCAAAGATTCAGCGGTGCAGCTATCCTTATTGTCTCCAGAACAGCCTCAATCGGTGCCTGATTTGGAGCCAGAACTAGCACAAGTGTTACAGGTGTTAACATTTGAACCGGTCCTCTTTGATGTGATTGTGCAGCAAGTAGATTTGTCAACAGGGCAGGTTTCTAGTGCCTTATTACAGTTAGAATTGCTGGGGCTAGTGTCTCAATTACCGGGCATGCGCTATCGGCGATGTTGAGAAGGCACTTAACAGGATACTTTTGATGCTGTTCAACTACCTAACTTGATATCCTCACATCGCGCTCAAGCGAGGGATTCCTAGCCTCACGATTAGGTTTTTCTGCTTCAACCGTACATATCTAGACACTTTCTTCAAACTATGCCCCCGACATCGATACGTCCACAGACATTCGACTCCACTAAAAGTCCCGATTCCGCAAGCCCTGCGGTACGGTTATGTATCGAAAAAATCTATTCACTTTGCGTCTTTGAGGGGTGGACTTTCAATTGCCCTGTCAGCTTATCCCAGTCTGCCAACTTTTCTGCGCCGTCGCCAAAAATTGCGAACTTCGAGCTGTTAGGCTGTCTGTCCCCGTTGTCTGGGTGGGTCAACGACCAAAAGTATCTTACCACAAACTTAATTGGAGGCGCGGCATTCATGAGTGCGCGTCGCCTGGGAAAACCTCAGGCGTTTATGTCGCACGTCTCGTCGCGTGTTTCGAGAGTCTCCTGCCGCGAAGACAGATGAACAGGAAGCTATATGATTATTTCAACTATTTGATGGGTCTGGGACTAGTTCTAACTCTAGTGGTATTCTTACTCAACTCCCTTATCCCCTCAGCTCCTCCAAGCAATTGGCAAACTACCCCAGCCTCACAGGAAATTAGGGGCGTTTGGTTAACCAATGTTGCCAGTGGCGTACTCTTTACACCTTGGGGGGTTAAACTAGCCATGCATCAGCTGTCTCAACTCAACTTCAACACTGTATATCCAGTAGTCTGGAACCGAGGAAGCACTTTTTATCCCAGCGCTATTGCCAAACAGGTTACGGGCAAAGCTGAAGAACCACTGCTAAAATTGGCGCATCTAGGACAAGATACTTTGGCTGAAATCATCGAGCAAGGGCATCAGCAGGGTTTGAGGGTAATCCCTTGGTTTGAATATGGTTTCATGGCACCGAAAAATTCTCAACTGGCTAAGCTTCATCCAGATTGGCTTAGCCATAACCAAAAGCGTTCCTCTATTCGGGAAGTGTGGCTCAATCCTCTACACCCGGAGGTGCAGAAATTTATCCTCGAACTCATTGTTGAAGTTGTCAGAAAGTATGATGTTGATGGCATCCAACTAGATGACCACTTTGGCATGCCTGTTGAGCTAGGTTATGACCCGTTCACACTTAAGCTCTACCAGCAAGAACATCAGGGAACAAGTCCCCCTAATGATCCTCATGACTCCAAGTGGATGCGCTGGCGAGCTCAAAAGATTACCGATTTTATGCAAGAAATTTTTCAAGCTGTCAAATCGGTTAAGCCCGAGTGCTTGGTGTCTTTGTCTCCCAACTCCAAGCATTTTGCCTATAGACACTATCTACAAGATTGGCAAACTTGGGTAGAACGTGGTTTAGTAGAAGAGTTGATCTTGCAGGTGTATCGCCGTGACTTGAGTAGTTTTCAGGCGGAGTTGGTCAAACCAGAATTGTATTTTGCCCAGTCTCGAATCCCAGTAGGCGTGGCGATATTAACTGGGACACCAAGACTTCCTGTTGCTATCGAGGCAATTCAACAGCAGGTTCAAGTAGTACGCGATCGCGGTCTTGACGGCGTATCATTCTTTTACTGGGAGAGTTTGTGGGGTTATATTGCTCCAGAGTCGCCACAGGAGCGGCGCAGAGCTTTTCGAGCTATTTTTTCCTCTCCAGAGGTAGTGCAGGGGAGCACTCAGGAAGGGTAGCTTTTGGGGCAATAAGGGACTTCCAAATAAAAAAATACTTATCTATTGTCAACGGCACTTATGATCAGAAGCAGTTTTTGGTGGCAGTGGGTGTTAGTCACCCTTGCCAGTTTTCTAGTGAGCTTACTCTTAATTGAAATTGGTGAGAGACCTGACATTGGAACTCTCCAGGGTGTTATCGGCGGTAGTTTGATTGGCTTAGGTCAATCTCTTGTCCTCTGGCAGCGAATCTCCAAAGCCTGGTGGTGGGTATTAGCGAATATTATCAGCTGGGGCTTGATCGGTTCGAGTAGTCTTGGGGCCATAGGCTGGATTGCACCTAGAACCGACCAAATTAACCTTAGATTGGTCTACGGAGTCGTAGATGGCTTACAAATTGGAGTTGTGCTAGGAGTGGCACAATGGTTAGTATTTAGGAAGCAAATATCTAAAGCTTGGCGCTGGATCTTAGCCAGTAGCTGGTGTTGGTCAATAGGCTTGGCTTGCGGCTGGTCCGTAGGCGGATTTTTACATCAACTTACGCGCTTATTCCTAGGTGAAGTTTTTGGTTTAGCTGTGGTTTGGCTAGCAGTCAGCATCATGACTGGGGCTGCCCTAATTTCATTGTTACAGTGTAGTAAACATCCCCACTAGTTTGAATAGAGGGCAAGGGACGGTAGCTCTCAGCTTCTAGGTTGTTCCTGGTACTATTACATAGTAATCTCATCAGCCACGACTAAGGAAGCAGTTAGATCATCAAGATTGAATAATTTTGATGAAATCCAACTCAAGATTTCCTTGAGAAGTGCTGAGGGTATTTTGGTATCAGTTGATTTGACATAATTCAAATAACAATTTACCTGCCTATTTTAGCAATAGATGTTAGAACACCTTGGCCAAGGTCTGAGCAGAGTTTAGTAAGGGGTCTGAAGCAATATTTATGCAGAGGGTGCTATTTGCCACCTATTATTAATCGATATATATAGCAATTATTTTTCTTAGTGAGATACACTTCATTTTCTTACCGATTCTCTGTTCCCTGTTAAGAGTTACCTAAAACCTAGACTGGTGTACCTCATCAATTTTAGAAAGGCTATATATAGCACCAATAGTTGTTGTGAGTGGTTAATTACCACTGGAGTTTACTAGTAAATTACCTAAATAAAACCAATGCCTGCCAACAATACTAAGCTGTCTATTTCTGTCCCGATCAATGCTAAAAAGCAACTCACTGTCTTCCAGCAAGAGCATAAAATTAATTCGTTATCGGGTGCAGTCTCCTTAATTTTGGAAAACTACTTTGAACAAATACAGGGGCAAAAATCTGCTCAAGAAGTAGAACCTACAGCTGATTCTGTGTTGATCAATAATCTAAGTAAGCGCCTAGATGAATTGGGAGAAAGACTAGCTGTTGTAGAAGCACAACTGAGACAATCTAAAACTAGTGATGCGACCAAGATAATTGAGTCTCTCCAAGCAACCCAATCTCTAAAACAACCACACGACGGAGTCTACGGCAGTGGAGAAGCTGCTGACCTTTACCTAGGGTGGGAAGTGCCTGCCAACATTTCTTATGTGTTCAACCGCTTCCAATCCCTGAACACTGATGAGGCAAAAGCTGCCTTTGCTGATAAATGGATAGGTTTATGTACCAAAAGTCTTGACACAGCTTTGATTGTATGCTACTCTCTCTTGAGTCTAGTCAAAGACAACCAGATGTACCAAGTTTCCCACTGGATGGAAGGTCACAAGACCTATACCTCATTCAAACACTACTTTGAAGAGCGATTCCAGCCCTTGGTCGAGAAGTGGTTACAAATGGAGTCAGTTCACAAGTTTGTACTCGAAAACAGTCCGCAAATTCTAGAAGGAATGTTGAGAGCCCAAAACTCTGAACTCTCGAAAAATGGTAGTGTTGATGCTGTGGTGGGCCAAGAGGTTACCAGCGAAACCACTAACAATCAACCGCAGACCAAGCTAGGCTGGTCAGAGGTTGAGAGTATAGATACAACGCTACCGACTAGTATCGAAATCATAGACCAAATTACAACCACAAAAGCAGTTGACCAGAAACTTGAGCAACTAGAAAAAGAGCAACTTCAAGAGTTACCACGATCTGAGGCTATATTCATGACCACATCTGAAGTTTCTCAGTTTTCAGGATTAACGACCAGTCAACTAAACCGATATAAACATGGAGGTAATTTGCCGATAGAAGTCATAGTGGAGGGAGTCGAATACAGAATTGACTACGCTAAAAAGGGTGAACAAGGGCGAAATCTCTGGTCAGTTAAATCTTTAGAAGAAAAACAAAAGAACCAGCAATTGAGAAGGTCATCGGCACCAATGCCGAGCCGAACTCAACCGGTCCCAATCGCAACTCAACCTATTACCCAAAATTCTACCACTCCAGTTTTGACGCAGACAGCACTTAGCGAAAGATTAGATATTCCAAGAAGTACTTTTAGAAGAAAGAAAAAGCAAATGTCTGAGTCAGAATTTGCCGAGTGGACTAGTAGTAATGACCCTCAGGGCATTGCTTGGGCTTATTCAGAAGAGTTAAAGCAATACTATAGTCTGTAGATATAACTTTGACTCAACAGAATCTTACAAAAATAGACAATTACACTAAAACAATTCAACATCTAAATCTTGGTTAATCTGTTCCCAAGCTAAGCCTGCTTGTGGGTATTTAACAGATAGAACTAATGCAGCTGCTGAAGTCATCAGGTTGCCTGATTTAGAAGTTGTTAATACCCAGGACACTGGAAAAAAAAATGCCTATGCAGTCGATCTACAGTAGGTTGGGGTAACTCAATCTAGGTCAAAGGGGAAACCTAGTAAAGGAAGGACTAGGAATGCCCAATCCTAATTAGCGAATCGGGGCGAGGCCAGGTTGGGAAGCCCACACTGTACCCCTTCGTGAAGCCTGTCCGAAGGACTTAGGGCAGTGTATGGAGAATGTCACTACCAAGATGCAGCGCTCGGATTTCAAACAATTTATTCTGGTTTTAATTGTGAAATTTCTTTTTAGATGTTAAGTCTTGATCATTTACAATAAGTATGCTGGCCTTTGTAAAGGAAATTCAAGTCTTATGAATAGTAGCATTTATACTCAGTTAACTCTGACATTTGATGGTCAGGATGACTACATAGATATTGGCCAGACAGACCTGGGTGGGGTCTTGGCTAAGGGAAGTTCCGAATTAACAATTTCAGGATGGGTTAAACCCCAAAATTTGAGTCAGGAAACTAGCAATCATGGGACAGGAAATGTCTTTTTTGCTCGAGCTTCAGACGATGATAATGACAATCTTGAATTAGGGATTAGTCCTGAAGGTAATCTAGATGTTTATTTTGATGAAAATCAGGACGACATTACCAAAACATTTGGTCAAGGAGAATTGTCTGTTGGGCAATGGCACTTCTTCTCCGTAGTTTTTAATAAAGGTAAGGTAACCGTACATCTTGACGACAATCAGTATACTGGTTCCTTCAATGGTTCTTCCTTAGATCAGGCTGTTGGTTCTCCAGTTACGATTGGAGCCACGCTACACAGTGACATCTACTTTAACGGTCAAATTACTCACCTGAGCGTCTGGAACTATGCCTGTTCCCAGGATGAAATCCAACAACATCGTTCCGGTGATTTAAAAGGTACTGAAACAGGATTAACAGCCTACTGGATATTGAACGAAGGAAAAGGAAATACTATTGAAGACCAGACAGCAAATGCTCATCATGGAACCTTGCATGGTCAACCTCAATGGGGTATAGCAGAAATGCCCTCCGAGATTGTTCCACAATCATCTAACCCTAAGGAGAAACCTGAAGAGACCCCTAGTAATTCAGAAGCGGAAGTCCCTGATCAAAAACTGACCAGTTCTGAAACTGAGACAGCACCTCAGCCGGCAACCCAAGAGAGTCTCTCAAGTAATGAAGCTATAAGTGCTGCGACACCGAGCGTGGAAGCAGCACAAGAATCTGGGAGTACAACTACTAAACCTCAGTACAAGATACTGGCGATTGATGGAGGAGGAATTCGGGGTATTATTCCAGCGGTCATCCTAGCAGAAATTGAAAAACGCACACAAAAGCCGACTTTTAGTTTGTTTGATTTGATTGCGGGCACTTCCACTGGAGGGATTTTAGCTCTCGGATTGACTAAGCCCCTTCTAGATTCAACAGCATCTGATAGCACACCAAAGGCTCAATATACTGCAGAAGAATTCATTAATATGTACCTTGATAAGGGGGATGAAATCTTTTATGAGCCTTTTTTTGAACAACTTCTTGGTCCTATAGAAGATTTGTTATTTCAACCCAAATATGCCTCTAGTACTAGAGAAGAAGTTCTCCGACAATATCTTGGAGATACTCCTCTAGAAAAATGCCTTACAGAAGTTTTTGTAACCAGTTACGATATTGAGCAGCGAATCCCGATTTTCTTTACGAGTAAGGTTGGTAAACAACAGATAGAATCTCGAAGATTTCGGAAATTGTGCCGAGGTTTTACCCTCAAAGATGCAGGAATGGCTACCAGTTCTCTTCCAACTTATTTTCCTCCTTATCGCGTTCATACCACCCAGAATAACAGTGGTTATTACGCACTAATCGATGGTGGGATCATTGCTAATAATCCCACAGCTCTAGCTATTATGGAAGCAGAAGATAGCGCAGCAAAACAAGGCAAAACTCTACACGCTGAGGACATTCTAATTGTCTCTTTAGGGACAGGCTCTCTGACCGAAACTTATAAGTATGATGAGGTCAAAAACTGGGGACTCTTACAATGGACAAGACCACTTTTAAATCTTGTATTTGATGGAGGTAGTGAAGTCATAGCCGGACAATTAGAAAGGTCGCTAAAGACCATTAATAAAGAAGATCTAAGCCTTTATTATCGGTTTCAAACTTTCCTAACAGGAGAACTTGGAGTAATCGATAATACCCAGATTGGAAATATCATGCAGCTAAAAACCTTGGCAGAAGAAATTATTGAAGAAAGAACTGAAGAAATTGATCAATTGTGTGATTTGTTGACAAAATAACCCTTTTAATGTCAGGATTAAGATTAAAGCCAATGCTTAATCTTTAAGAAATGAAGATCAAGTAAAGGACTAAAATCAACACTCATTGATAATTTTTTAGGAGGTTTTCATGGACGAAGTTGTTAAGAAAGTTGCTGCATTGGGATTGCCTGGCGTGATCTTAGTTATTGCCATGGCTACATCAGGAGCGATGGGAAGTACTGGGCTAGTCAGTACGATAACTGGATTAGGTGGCCCATTGGGACTGGTGGGAGGTTTAGCATTCCTCGGTTTAATGACTGGAGTTGGAGATGTTATCTCTGGGTATGGAATTGATGCTATTCTCACAGCAGTTTATGAAGAACGTAAGAAAAAGGAGAACCTGTCATCACTACGCAAAGAAGTTAAAGAATTGCCCATTTCAGAGAATCTCAGATCTACCCTACTAAATGTCCTGGACTCAGGAAGTAAATCAGTAGATTCTGAAGACAGAAATGGACCGAAAACAGTTGAAATCATTGAAGATTAACCTCTTTTGAGGTAGCTACTCTAGCCCAAGCGAATTGCACAAGCAAAATTTAGGTTGGGCTAGTGATTCTGTCATAAATTTTATACGTTTGTCCTTGAGATAAAGGTATCTCAAAACACAACATAATCTCCCAGTTTCAATTCATTGAAAATATTAAATCAATGACAGTAATCTTGTTACACGAACAAAAATTAGATCCCAAGCAAATAATCCAAAATATTGAGGAGAATAAGATTGCTGTTGCGATCGAAAAACTACGTCAACAGGCAGAAAACTGTAGTGAACTTCCGACAGCTTGGCTACTTAATACGGCAGATGCTTTAGAAAATAATGACTGGAGTATCTTGTCTCAAGGCTTTATCAATATGGATTTTATTGGTAGAGATGGCTATTTCCTCATCGTTGCACCTTATCGAATCAATCGACAATGCCAAAGTGAGGTGACCTTAAGTGCACTTTACGGGAAAATGCACGATAACTCTAACCCCTCTATTGAACATTTAGAAAGTCTAGTTCGCGAAAAATTTGGAACTCTCAACCAAAACGTTACCAGAAATCTTTCTTTTACTGAAATTGCCAGTTGTGGGAATGTGAGTGGTGAGAGTGGTGAGGCTTTCATTGTCCCCAATGGATGGGCTTTTCCAAATAGTATTTATGGCCCAGCATTAAACAATGCAAGGGAACAGAAACGGCGCTTTTTAGGTTCTAGTTACGAATGCATCCGGAAAGTATTTGAGCCGGAAACCGCCAATTTACTATTAGCCCCCTTAGATGACAAGGTTAATAGTGAATACAATCGCCATGTAGATACTCAAGTTCACGAAGCAGGGCATGCCAGTGGTTTGGGATTTAATTTTAAGGATCAGCAGAACCTTTTTCAAAACTATACCTATGCTGGCGTGGAGGAATGGAGAGCTGATAGCCTAGGATTTGAGTTTGCCGCCTGCATTTTACCTGCTGAACAAGCAGGAAAGTTAGTCGCGGTCAATTTCTGCATTCGCTTTGGTTTAGATGCTCACCGTTTAGGAGGCATCGAAAAAGATGTGGATGTGTATGCTAGCCTTATCAGCTTGGAACATCTTTTTCAAAATGATGCCATATATATAACTAAAAATGGTCAATTAGCTTTGCGTAATTTAAGTTATCCAGGCTTACTGCAAGCTGTAGAATTCCACCGTGCACAAGCATTATCTCTAACCAGAAGAGAGTTAAACCTTGAAAGTCATACAGGTCTTTTTTCACTGTACACAGTAGACATTCACCCCTCAACTCAATCTGTTTTTCAAGGATTAATTCGGGAACGTTGTCAGGGAATTTGGGCACAGTTGAAATAATTGGCTGTCCCTATTTTTTGATAGGGTTGCATGAACAGAGAGAGGGGTATAAGGGCCCGACACCGGGGGTGAACGAAATTTTGGTTGGAATTTCAATTCGACCTGTCTCCGCGTCTGGGCGTCTGCTTACTTATTTCCCCACTCTTTTTTTCGCTCACCCCGACACCGGGAGCTTATACCTCTGCTTTAATGCTGTTCTCAACCCATTGAAACCAGGTTTCTAAGCCTTCTCCTGTTTGGGCAGAAACAGGAATAATAGTGACACGAGGATTCATTTGCCGTACATTCGATTCAATCTTTTTGAGATCGATATTGAGATAGGGTGCTAAATCCATTTTCGTGATTAATAAGCAGTCTGCGGCTTGAAACATAATCGGATATTTCAAGGGTTTATCTTCCCCTTCCGTCACGCTTAAAAGAGCAACTTTTGCGTGTTCTCCCACTTCAAATTCTGCCGGACAAACCAAATTACCCACATTTTCAACCCAAACTAAATCAAATTCCGCAGGATTATATTGATGAGAGAATTGATGAATTCCCCCAGCAACCATTTTAGAGTCTAAATGACAGGAACGTCCGGTATTAATGGCAATAACAGGAACACCAAATTGACGCAACCGTTCGGCATCTAATTGAGTGGTCATGTCTCCTTCAATTACTGCCATTTTGAACTGAGTTTTCAGCCCAGCAAGGGTTCGTTCTAATAATACAGTTTTCCCTGCTCCAGGACTACTCATTAAATTCAAGCAAGTAATTCCCCATTCATCGAAATGAGAACGATTATGATCAGCTCCGGTTTGATTGGCATGAAGCAGATTAATTTCTAATGCAGCATCAAAAGTTTGGTGCATTTTCCTCACTATTGCATTTACAAAACACCTATCAACTTAAGGCCTGACAATCGACGGTGAAGCCACCCTCTATCCAGCCTTAAGTGGTTCTGCATTAGGCGAGAACCCCAAATCACAAGCAGAAGAATATTCAATCCGGTCAATTTTAAGTTCTCGCCCAGAACGAATATCTTCCATCGGAGAGTGACAGGTTGGACAAGCATAATGAAGTCCAATTTCAGGATGATATTCCTGTTGACAAGAATCACAAAAAGCAATTAATGGAGTTTCATTAATTACTAATTTCACCCCATCTAAAAAGGTGTTCTGAGTTTGAGCTTCAAAGGCGAACTGTAAACTGGCAGGTTCCACACAGGTAAACTGTCCAATAATTAAATGAACCTGAGTTATTTGTATATTTTTAGGTTGGGATTCCCACCAATCTTTGACTGTTAAAATCAGTGCTTTTGTCATGTCAGTTTCATGCACGATTAACCTCCCTTAACTCCACTCGACTAACTCAGGTTGTGCTTCTGGATGAATATAATCAGGTTTTTGTTGACGGGGAATTTGCCCTGAGACCACTAAATGCGCCATCGTGTCACAAATCACACGAGTTGCCATTAAAGAGGTCATGTCACTAATATCATAGGGAGGTGAAACTTCCACCACTTCCATGCCACAAACGGGAACATTTTGAACAATTTTCTTGAGTAAATAGAGAGCTTCACGGGGAAGTAATCCACCAGGCTCAGGCCAGCCTGTACCGGGAACAAAACCGGCATCAATACAATCAATATCGAAGCTAATCCAGACACAATCTGTTCCATCTGTGGCTCGTTCTATGGCAAAGTTGGCGGCGGCATCTAAACCCATTTCCGTAATGTCAGTTACCGTTAAAATATTTGTGGCTCGTTCCCGACACACTTTCACCCCTTGACGCGGCACTTGCCATCCGCCAATCCCCATTTGAACTAAATTTTTAGCGGGAGCATTCTTAATGTTTGTCGCATGAAACCAAGGGCAAGTATGCATTCGTTCATCAAGATCAGTTTCTTGAGTATCCACATGGCGATCAAAGTGAATAATGCCGACTTTTTTATCACCCAAATGACGACAAATTCCCCGAACAGTTGGAAATCCAATCGAATGATCTCCTCCTAAAATAATCGGGAATGCGCCGGAATGAAACACATGAGCAATGCCTTTTGAAATTTGATCGAAAGATTTTTCATTGTTGGCTGGAATTGTAAAAATATCCCCAAGATCACAAAGGGTAATTTGTTCCCGTAAATCAACCCCTAGTTCAAAATTATAGGGTGTATAAAGGGCACTAATGCGACGAATTCCCTGAGGCCCAAACCTGGTTCCTGGACGATAGGTGGTTCCGCAATCATGGGGGACTCCGACAATAGCAACGTCATATTCTCCAACTTGCCGAACATCTTCGAGATAAGGAGCTTTGAGAAAGGTGTTAATCCCAGCATAATGGGGTAATTCTCCCCGCGAAAATGTCGGAATGGTTCGATCTTTGATACTCTCAGCAGCTTCTAAGCCGTATTCTAAGCCCTGTTTAACTTCTTGTTGCCATCCCGTTAACGGCAAGTTTTGTTCTCGTTCTAGGGCATTTTGGGCTTCACTAGAATAGCCATTATCACTGCTATTGGGGGGTTGAAAGGGAGGCTGTGTAGTCATGATAATTTCTCCAGATTTTGAGCCAACGGGAAGACCCCTAGAAACTAACAAAGAGATTATCCTTGCCATGATCTCCTGGGCTTTACTAAGTAGGCGGGCATCAATAAACCTCAAAACCAGAAAAGCCAAATTGCTTGCGGCAAAAGACTTCTAGCCTTTGGCATTGTTATTTTAATTTGGATTACCTATTTAATGTTCTTTTTCATCCGAATTAATATACTATAGGAAAGTTCCAGTAGTAACCGGCTCATCTTAATATACTATGGAAAAGTTGCAGTAGTAACTGAGTGATCTTAGACCAGTCACTCAAATAACAATACCTTGAATCGGAACCCTGGAAGCTATTTCAGCTGTAGATATAGCCACAGGTTACACAGCTTTTTGGGCGCCAACAGTGTTTAGTGACTCTAGCTGCGGCCTGAGGTATTTATGGTGTTGCAATTTAGGTAGTAAGAATGAATAAAAAGACGAGAGCAGGCTCCCCCCTTTCTTATGGTCAACAAGCAATGTGGTTGATCTACCAGCTTGACCCAAAGAGCATTGCTTATAATATATTTGTCACGGCGAAAATTCATTCATCCTTAAATCTTGCTGTTTTCACCCGTGTCTGGGAAAAAATTGTTGAACATCATCCTATTCTTAGAACTACATATACTGTCCAGGACGATAAGCCCGTTCAACAAATTAATAAAGAACCCAAATTTACTGTTCAAGTAATAGATGCTTCCAGTTGGAGCGAAGCTTACTTGACAGAGAAAATCTATTCTGAAACCGATCGCCCTTTTAACCTAGAAAAAGATTCGGTTTTGAGGGTGACTCTATTGACTTGTTCAGAAAAAGAACACATTCTCTTGCTAACAATGCATCACATTGCAGGGGATATGTGGTCTTTTGATTTACTCCTTAGTGAATTTCAAGCTTTGTATACTGCTGAGATTGAACAAGCAACTCAAGAACAAACAAAGACTGTTGAAGGTTCTTTGATTGAGAATAAGTCTTATTTAGAGTTTGTCCGTTGGCAGTCAGAGATGCTATCGGATTCGAGAGGAGAGAAGTATTGGCAATACTGGCAAAAACAACTAGCTGGCGAATTGCCAATTTTAAATTTACTCACGGATAAACCCCGCCCTACTATACAAACGTATCAAGGAAATTCATATTTTTTAAAGCCAGAGACTCAATTAATTCAAAAACTCAATAACCTGGCTCAGAGTTTTGGGAAAAGCCTTTATCAGATTCTATTAACCGCATTTTATATCCAGCTTTACCGCTATACCAATCAGGAAGAGATCCTGATTGGAAGTCCGATGAGAGGACGTTGGGGTAGAGATTTTAAAAAGATTATTGGCTACTTTGTTAATCTGGTTCCTTTACGACTTTCTGTAGATGCCACTGCCAAATTTACTGAACTTCTAACTCAAGTTAGCAAAATTGTAAAAGAAGCTCAAAAGCATCAAAATTATCCATTTTCTCTGTTAGCAGAACAACTCCAGCCCCAGCGAGACCCCAGTCGTCCTCCTTTGTGTCAAGTCAGTTTTGTTTGGCAACAGCATCAATGGTGTCAATCAACAGAAAATTCATTGCACACTCCAGCACTCGTGCTGGAAATGGAGCCATACTTGCTTGGACATCAACGGGGTGCAGATTGGGATCTGGGTTTGATGGTAATGGAAGCTCAAGGGATTTTGAAACTCTGCTGGCAATATAATACTGATTTATTTGAAGCAGCTACGATTGAGCGTATGGCAGGTCATTTTGTTACCCTGCTGGAAAATATTGTCGCTGATCCACAGCAGCAGATTTGGCAATTACCTCTAATAACAGAGGTCGAAAAACGGCAATTATTAATCGAGTGGAACAATACCCAGGCGGATTATCCTCAAGATCAATGCCTCCATCAATTGTTTGAACAACAGGTAGAACGGACACCTGATGCAGTTGCAGTAGTGTTTGCAGAGCAACAACTAACTTATGGGGAGTTGAATTGTCGTGCTAACCAATTAGCCCATTACTTGCAATCTTTGGCTGTGGGAGCAGATGTATTAGTGGGGTTATATGTAGAACGTTCCCTAGAAATGGTTGTGGGAATGTTGGGCATTCTCAAGGCAGGTGGAGCTTATGTCCCGCTGGATCCAAACTATCCTCAAGAGCGTCTGAGTTTTATGCTCGAAGATGCTCAGGTGCCAGTGATATTAACACAACACCACCTGGTTGAGAAACTCTCTCAATATCAAGCACGAATCCTTTGCTTAGACACTCATTGGCAACTCATTTCTCCATTAAGCCAGGGCAACCTGATCCCTAATTTACAACCTCATAACCTGGCTTATGTAATTTACACCTCTGGTTCTACAGGAAAGCCGAAAGGGATAACCGTTACGCATCAAGCTGTGAATCGGTTAGTGTGTAACACCAACTATATAAATTTAACCGCTAATCACCGAGTCGCTCAAGCCTCGAATGCCGCTTTTGATGCTGCCACCTTTGAAATTTGGGGAGCTTTACTTCATGGAGCAAAGTTAGTTGGGATTACTAAAGAAGTCTTGCTATCGCCGCCACAACTTGCGAAACAACTACAAGACGATCAGATTGACTGTTTGTTTGTCACAACAGCTTTATTCAACCAGTTAGTCAGTCAAGTCCCCGGCATCTTTAAAACGCTACAGACCGTTCTATTTGGTGGAGAAGCAGTAGAACCCAACTGGGTAAGAACAGTCATGGAAAATCAACCGCCAAAGCGACTCCTTCACCTTTATGGGCCAACAGAAAACACAACTTTCTCTTCCTGGTATTTAGTGGAAGAAGTACCAGAAGGCGCAACAAATTTGCCAATTGGAAAACCCATCGCGAACACGCAGATCTACATTCTAGACCGTCACCTTCAACCAGTCCCTATTGGCATTCCAGGTGAACTCTGTATTGGAGGAGATGGTTTAGCCAGAGGTTATCTCAACCGCCCAGATTTAACCCAAGAAAAATTTATTCTAAATTCCATACCTGAAACTCAATTAACGTGCCAAAAATTGTATAAAACCGGAGACTTAGCCCGTTATTTACCGGATGGAAATATCGAGTTTATGGGTCGGATTGACAACCAAGTCAAAATTCGGGGATTCCGAATTGAACTTTCAGAAATAGAGGTGGTTCTGACTCAACATCCCCAAGTTCGCGATGCTATTGTCATGGCTAGAGAAGATCAGGCAGGAAGTAAAAGTTTGGCAGCCTATGTAGTCCCCGAAGGAAAACAGCCCAGCAGTGGCGAGTTGCGATCATTTCTCCAGGACAAGCTCCCTGACTATATGCTTCCTGTATCTTTCACTGTTCTAGAAAGCTTACCCTTAACTCCCAATGGCAAAGTAGACCGTCGCGCCCTACCGCAACCGGATTTAAGCCAACAAACCCAGGAATATATTGCCCCACGAACACCCACCGAGGAAATACTCACTCAAATCTGGTCACAAATACTCAAAGTTGAGAAAGTCGGAATTAACGATAACTTCTTTGAATTGGGAGGACATTCCCTACTCGCCACCCAAGTGGTATCACGTATTCGTAATAGTTTCCAAATTGAACTGCCCTTGCGTGAGTTATTTGCCGCACCCACAATTGCTCAATTAGCCCAAAGTATTGGGCAGCTCAAGCAACAAAACCAAGGACTAACAGCCCCCCCCATCCGACTAAGACAAGAGGGGGCAGAACTCTCACTATCCTACGCTCAAAATCGGCTGTGGTTTTTAAACCAGCTAGAATTAAATGATGCTCTGTACAATATCCCGATCACCTTGCGTCTGGCAGAGATATTTCCTGAAACGTCTCTACCGCTAGAGGTTACTACTTTGGAAAAAAGTTTACAAGAAATTATTCAGCGTCACGAAGCCTTACGCACCAACTTCGTCAGCGTTGATGGAAAAACCAGCCAAATAATTCACGCGGAAACAAATTGGACACTATCAGTTGTTGACTTGGGCCATTTATCAATAACCGAACAAGAAATTGCCTTACAACAACTTGCCCAAAAACAAGCAACTCAGGCCTTTGACCTGGCGAGTCATTCATTAATCAGAGCCACATTAGCAGTGCTGTCTGAGACAGAACATTTTTTACTGGTCTGTATGCACCATATAGTCTCTGATGGCTGGTCAATGGATGTGTTAATAAAAGAACTCACAGCCCTGTATGAAGCCTATTGTCAAGGTCAGCCTTCTCCTTTAGCTCCCCTCCAAATTCAGTATGCTGATTTTGCAATATGGCAGAGAGAATGGTTGCAAGGAGAGGTTCTGCAACGTCAATTAAATTATTGGCAAAACCAACTGGCAGATGCCCCCGAATTATTATCGCTTCCCACAGACCGACCGCGACCAGCAGTGCAAACTTTTAGAGGCGCACATCAACAGTTTGCCCTTTCTACTGAGCTGACTTCAAGGCTAACCCAACTCAGTCAGCAACAAGGCGTAACCCTATTTATGACATTATTGGCGGCCTTTGAGACATTACTTTATCGCTACAGCGGACAATCAGACATTACGGTGGGAACACCGATTGCCAACCGCAATCAAAGTGAAATTGAAGGGTTAATTGGCTTCTTTGTCAATACCTTAGTCTTGCGTACTAACCTCGAAGGCAATCCCAGCTTTAGTGAACTCCTGAGTCGGGTCAAGTTCATGGCAATGGATGCCTACGCTCATCAAGATTTGCCCTTTGAAATGTTAGTGGAAGCCTTACAGCCAGAGAGAGACCTAAGTTACACACCTCTATTCCAGGTAATGTTTGCTCTCCGCAATGAGTCCCTCTATCAGCTCAAACTGGCAGGGTTAGTAGAAATCAAGACTTCCAAGTTTGATTTAACTTTGTCAATGGAAAACACGGCTGATGGATTAGTTGGAGTGTGGGAATATAGCACTGATTTGTTTGATGCCAGCACCATTGAACGCATGACCAGTCATTGGGTAACTTTACTTGAAGGAATTGTTTCTAATCCACAACAGCAAATTTCCCAATTACCTCTGCTAACAGAAGTTGAGAAAGGTCAGTTATTGGTTGAATGGAATAATACCCAAACAGATTATCCTCAGAATAAATGTATCCATCAGTGGTTTGAAGAAATTGTTGAACGAACACCTAATGCGATCGCAGTAGTCTTTGAAAATCAAACACTTACCTATTGTCAGTTAAATCGTCGTGCTAACCAATTAGCCCATTACTTGCAATCATTGGGTGTGGGAGCAGATGTATTAGTCGGATTATATGTGGAACGTTCCCTAGAAATGGTTGTGGGAATGTTAGGGATTCTCAAAGCAGGCGGGGCTTATGTGCCACTCGATCCAGACTATCCTACTGAGCGTCTGAGCTTCATGCTAGAAGACACTCAGGTGAAGGTGCTATTAAGTCAACAGCAATTAGTAGACTCTCTTCCTCAATACCAGGGACCTATTATTTGTTTGGATAAATGCTGGGAAGTTATTGGTGAGTACAGTCAGGAAAATCCAGTCATTAAGATACAAACCAACAATTTAGCTTATGTCATTTATACCTCTGGTTCTACAGGTCAACCGAAAGGGGTAATGCTTTCTCACCGGAACCTTTGTAACCATATGTTGTGGATGCAAACAACCTTCTCCCTGACGGAAAAAGACAAAGTATTGCAAAAAACACCCTTCAGCTTTGATGCCTCAGTGTGGGAATTCTACGCTCCGTTGTTAGTGGGTGGAAAGTTAATATTAGCTCAACCAGGGGCTCATGGTGATCCAGTTTACCTGTGGAAAGTTATTAATCAACATCAAGTAACGACGGTTCAATTTGTTCCCTCTGTGCTGCAAATATTTTTAGAACACGAAGGCATTGAAACCAGTCATTCCCTCAAGCGAATCTTCTGTGGCGGTGAGGTTTTGCCAGTGGCGCTTCAAGAGAGCTTATTGAGCAAGCTAAAGGTAAATTTATACAATCTCTACGGACCAACAGAAGCTTGTATTGATGCCACATTTTGGGATTGTAAACAGGAAAGAGTTGGGCAAGTTATTCCCATTGGTCGTCCGATCAAAAATGCCCAAATTTACATTCTCGACTCCCATCTTCAACCAGTGCCCGTGGGTGTAGCTGGAGAACTTCATATTGGGGGGGCCGGAGTAGCAAGAGGTTATCTTAACCGCCCAGAGTTAACCCAAGAGAAATTCATCTGCAACCCCTTTAATAATTCAAAATTCAAAATTCAAAATTCAAAATTATATAAAACTGGGGATTTAACTCGTTATTTACCAGATGGCAATATTGAATATTTAGGACGCATTGATAATCAAATTAAAATTCGGGGCTTGCGCATCGAATTGGGCGAAATTGAAACAGTCTTAAGCCAACATATTGACGTACAAACAGCCTGTGTGATCATCGGCGAAGATACTCCAGGAAATCAACTCATAGTTGCTTACATTGTGCCGCCACCAAAACTGACACCAAACATCAGTACACTGCGGCAATTGCTGAAAGCCAAACTGCCAGACTACATGATTCCTAGCGCTTTCGTCATTCTCGAAAGCCTACCCTTAACTCCAAATGGCAAAGTTAACCGTGGTGCTTTACCCGCACCCGATTTAAGCCAACCAAGAGATAACTATATTGCTCCCCGAAACCCCACCGAAGAAATGCTAGCCCAAATTTGGGGGCAAGTTCTGAAAGTAGAACAAGTAGGCATTAACGATAACTTCTTTGAACTGGGGGGGCATTCCTTACTGGCAACCCAACTGGTTTCACGCATCCGTAATACTTTCCGACTCGAACTTCCCTTGCCGAGTCTATTTAATTCACCAACTGTAGCCGAATTGGCGAAGCTAATTGGGCAGTTGCAGCAACAGAACGTAGGAGTGAGTTTTCCTCCGCTGTTAGCTAGAGCTAATGAGACAGAATTAGCCCTATCCTACTCTCAACAGCGTCTGTGGTTTTTAGACCAATTCCAACCTAATAGTGCCCTCTACAATATCGTGATCGCTTTGCGTCTAGCAGGAACACTCAACATAACAGCCCTAGAACAAAGCTTACAAGCAATTATTGAGCGCCACGAAGCTTTACGCACCAACTTCATAAGTGTAGAGGGGGAAGCCAGTCAAATCATTCACCCAGAAACAAGCTGGAGACTATCAGTCGCTGAATTAACTCATTTATCAACCAACGAACAAGAAGCAATCGCACAGCAACTTGCCCAAAAACAAGCAATTCAACCCTTTGATCTGGAAAAAGAATCCCTAATTAGAGCCACGTTAATTGTGCTTTCTGAGACAGAACATATCTTGTGTGTGTGCATGCACCACATCGTCTCTGATGGCTGGTCAACAGGCGTACTGCTTAAAGAACTAACACAACTATACAACGGTTATATCCAAGGAAAGCCTTCGGTCTTAACTGCACTGCCGATTCAATATGCTGACTTCGCAATTTGGCAAAGACAATGGTTACAAGGAGATATCCTCGAAAGCCAACTGAGTTATTGGAAAGAGCAACTAGCAGATGCACCCAACTTATTATCGCTGCCTACGGATCGACCTCGACCTGCGGTGCAAACCTTCAGAGGTAAATATCAAGAATTTGCTCTTTCTGCTCAAGTGACTTCACAGTTGACAAAACTGAGTACTGAGCAAGACGTAACGCTATTTATGACCTTGTTAGCGGCCTTTGATACCCTCCTTTATCGCTACAGCGGACAATCAGACATACTGATTGGTTCACCGATTGCTAACCGCAATCAGAGTGAAATTGAGGGGTTAATCGGCTTTTTTGTCAATACCTTAGTATTGCGTACCCACATAGAAGGTAATCCTAGCTTTACCGAACTCCTAACTCAGGTGAGGGAAATAGCAATGGCAGCATACAGCCATCAAGACTTACCCTTTGAAATGCTAGTAGAAGCATTACAACCTGATAGAGATATCAGCTATACGCCCCTATTCCAGGTGATGTTTGCCCTTAACAATGAAAGCTTATCTCAACTAAACCTGACGGGGTTAACACTGACTCCACTGACAGTAGAAAGCCAAACGTCCAAATTTGATTTGACCTTGGTAATGGAGAAGAGGGCTGACGGTTTAGTGGGAGTGTGGGAGTACAGCACGGACTTGTTTGATGCCAGTACCATTGAGCGCATGACAAGTCATTTTGTGACTTTACTCGAAGCAATTGTTTCTAATCCACAGCAGCGAATTTGGCAATTACCTCTGCTAACAGAAGCTGAGAAACGTCAGTTATTAATTGATTGGAATAATACCCAAGCAGATTATCCTCAAAATCAATGTATCCATCAATTGTTTGAAGAAATTGTTGAACGAACTCCCAATGCGATCGCACTAGTCTTTGAAAATCAACAACTAACTTACCAGCAGTTGAATTGTCGTGCGAACCAATTAGCCCATTACTTACAATCTGTGGGTGTCGGTGCCGATGTACTGGTGGGTTTATGTGTGGAACGTTCCCTAGAGATGGTGGTGGGAATACTGGGAATACTCAAAGCAGGCGGGGCTTATGTACCCCTCGACCCAGATTATCCCACTGAGCGTTTAAGCTTTATGCTTGAAGATGCTCAAGTGTCAGTGATACTCACTCAACAGCAATTGCTAGAATCTCTTCGGCAAGATCAAGCCCGCGTTATTTGCTTAGACACTAACTGGGAAACTATTGCTAAAAATAGTGAGTCCAACCTGACACACACAGCCACAGGCAGTAATCTCGCCTACGTTATCTACACATCCGGTTCCACAGGCAAACCGAAAGGGGTTTTAGTAAACCATTCCAACGTAGTTCGTTTATTTGCTGCTACAGATTCCTGGTATCACTTCAACTCTCAAGATGTATGGACACTATTCCACTCCTACGCCTTTGACTTTTCAGTATGGGAAATGTGGGGCGCATTACTTTATGGAGGAAAACTGGTAGTAGTACCTTATTTAGTCACTCGTTCCCCAGAATCTTTTCATCAGTTATTGTCTCAAGAAAAAGTCACAATTCTCAATCAAACCCCTTCGGCATTCCGCCAGTTAATTCAAACCGAAGAGTCAATAACAACTACCAACAATTTGAACTTGCGCCTGGTGATTTTTGGGGGAGAAGCCCTAGAACTCAACAGTTTGCGGCCTTGGTTTCAACGACACGGAGACCAAAAACCTCAGTTAGTGAATATGTACGGAATTACAGAAACCACCGTACACGTCACCTATCGTCCTTTGAGTTTAGCCGATTTGGAGGGGGCAGCCAGTGTGATTGGTCGTCCAATTCCCGACTTACAGGTGTATCTATTAGACCAGTATTTACAGCCAGTACCTATCGGGGTTCCAGGAGAAATGTATGTCGGGGGTTCAGGAGTAACCCGTGGTTATCTTAACCGTAGTGAACTGACGGCACAACGGTTTATTTCTAATCCCTTTAGTGATAATCCCCAAGGACAACTCTACAAAACTGGGGATTTAGCCCGTTATTTAGCAAACGGCGAATTAGAGTATTTAGGGAGGATTGATAATCAAGTCAAGATTCGGGGTTTCCGGATTGAATTGGGAGAAATAGAGGCATTACTAACACAGCACCCAAATGTTTGGGAAAGCGTGGTGATGATGCGAGAAGATGAAGCAGGGGATAAGCGTCTAGTGGCTTACGCCGTACCTCAGTCAAACTCATCGCCCACCGCCGCGCAACTGCGGCAATTCCTGGAAGCGAAACTACCAGCCTACATGGTACCCAATGCTTTCGTCATTCTTGAAAGCCTACCGTTAACTGCTAATGGGAAAATTAACCGCCCTGCATTACCTGCACCGGATTTAGATAGAGATCTCACACAAAAATATGTTGCTCCCCGAACTCCCACTGAGGAAATGCTAGCTAAAATTTGGGGGCAAGTACTCAAAGTCGAACTTGTCAGCATTCACGATAATTTCTTTGAGCTGGGGGGACACTCCTTATTGGCAACCAAACTAATTTCAAAAATTCGTAATGCTTTCCAAGTTGAACTATCCTTGCGTGAGTTATTTAGCGCATCAACACTGATCCAATTGTCTGAGTGTATTGAGCAGTTGAAGCGACAAAACTCAAGTTCAACTGCCTCACCTGTCTTACCCAAAATCAGAAAACGTCGTCAAACCAGATGAATTTGTGTAATTGATTCAGACATCTGCAACAACCAAGCTTAAGTCTAACTGTTCCACCCATTTACCCAGAATTAAAAAATGAATACTGAAGAATTACTCATCTCCACTGAAGAATTACCCCTCTCTTATGCTCAACAACGTTTATGGTTCTTAGACCAACTAGAACCAAACAGCGCCCTCTACAATATTCCCATCACTTTGCGTCTAGAAGGAACACTTAATCAAACCGCTTTAGAACAAAGCTTACAAGAAATTATTCAGCGTCATGAAGCCTTACGCACTAATTTTATTACTGTTGATGGGCAAGCAATTCAAGTCATTCATGAAGAAACCAACTGGACTATATCGGTTACTGACTTAACCCATTTATCAACCAACGAACAAGAAATAACCGCACAACAACTTGCCCAACAACAGGCAAATCAAGCTTTTGATCTCGAAAAAGAGTCATTAATCAGAGCCACCTTAATTGTCTTATCTGAGACTCAACAGTGGTTAGTGGTGTGTATGCACCACATTGTCAGTGATGGCTGGTCAACAGGTGTGTTTATTCAAGAACTGACAACCCTATACAACGCTTATATTCGAGGAGAACCTTCTCCCTTAACTCCACTGCCGATTCAGTATGCCGATTTTGCCCTCTGGCAAAGAGAGTGGTTGCAAGGAGAGGTACTGCAGCAGCAATTGAGTTATTGGCAAAGGCAACTAGCAGAGGCACCCGATTTATTATCGCTCCCCACAGACAGACCTCGACCAGCGGTGCAGACCTTTGCTGGGGCATATCAACAATTTGCCCTTTCTGCTGAACTGAGTTCACAGTTGACTCAACTGAGTCAGAAGCAAGGGGTGACGTTATTTATGACTTTGTTAGCAGCCTTTGATACCCTGCTATATCGCTACACTGGACAGGAAGATATTGTGGTGGGTTCACCCATTGCCAATCGTAGTCAGGACGAACTAGAAGAGTTAATCGGCTTTTTTGTCAATACCTTAGTTTTACGAGCAGACTTATCGAGCAATCCTAGCTTTAACGAACTCCTAAGTCGGGTGAGGGAAATGGCAATGGATGCCTATGCTCATCAGAACTTGCCTTTGGAAATGCTGGTAGAAGCATTACAGCCAGAAAGGGACCTAAGTTATACACCTCTATTCCAGGTGATGTTTGCCCTCCAGGATGAGACTCTCTCTCAAGTTGAACTAACAGGGTTAAGAGTTAGTCCACTCCAGCTAGCAAGCCAAACTGCCAAATTTGATTTGACTTTGGCAATGGAGAACAGGGCTGATGGATTAGTTGGCTGGTGGGAATATAGCACTGACTTATTTGATGCCAGCACCATCGAGCGGATGACAGGTCATTGGGTAACCTTACTGGAAGGAATTGTTTCTAATCCACAGCAGCGAATTTCCCAATTACCTTTGCTGACAAAAGTTGAGCAACAACAGTTATTAATTGATTGGAATGATACACAGGTAGACTATCCTCAAAATCAATCTATTCACCAGTTGTTTGAAGAGCAAGTAGAAAGAACACCCAATGCCGTCGCAGTCGTCTTTGAAAATCAAACACTTACCTATTGTGAGTTAAATAGTCGTGCTAACCAATTAGCCCATCACTTGCGCTCATTAGGTGTAACCTCCGATACGCTAGTGGGTTTATGTGTAGAACGTTCCTTAGAGATGGTGGTGGGACTATTGGGAATTCTTAAGGCAGGTGGGGCTTATGTTCCTCTTGACCCAGATTATCCCACTGAGCGTTTGAGCTTTATGTTGGAAGATGCTCAACTGTCAGTGATACTCACTCAACAGCAATTGGTTGAATCTCTTCGGCAACATCAAGCCCGTGTACTTTGCTTAGACAGTGACAAAGAAACCATTGCTCAACACAGCCAGTCCAATCCGAAAAACACCGCCACCGCCAATAACCTTGCCTACGTCATCTACACTTCTGGTTCGACAGGTAAACCCAAAGGGGTTTTAGTCAACCACTCCAACGTCCTTCGTCTGTTTGCCGCCACAGATTCTTGGTATCACTTCAACCCTCAAGACGTCTGGACACTATTCCACTCCTACGCTTTTGACTTTTCCGTGTGGGAAGTTTGGGGTGCACTGCTTTATGGTGGACGATTAGTGGTTGTCCCTTATTTAGTAACTCGTTCACCAGAATCGTTTTATCAGTTATTGTCTCAAGAGAATGTTACTGTTCTCAATCAAACCCCTTCCGCCTTCCGCCAGTTAATTCAAGTCGAACAATCGACAACTACAGTTGAGCAGTTAAAGCTACGCTTAGTGATTTTTGGAGGAGAAGCCCTAGAACTAAACAGTTTGCGACCTTGGTTTGAAAGACACGGCGATCAAAAGCCTCAGCTGGTGAATATGTACGGAATAACTGAAACCACCGTACACGTTACTTATCGTCCCTTGAGTTTAGCTGATTTGGAGGGGGCAGCCAGTGTGATTGGTCGTCCCATTCCTGATTTACAAATGTATGTACTCGATCAACATTTACAGCCAGTGCCCATTGGAATTCCAGGGGAAATGTATGTAGGTGGGGCAGGGGTAACCCGTGGCTATTTAAATCGTAGTGAACTGACGGCACAAAGGTTTATTTCTAACCCCTTTGTTGATAATCCTCAAGCACGACTCTACAAAACTGGGGATTTAGCTCGTTATTTAGCCAATGGCGAGTTAGAGTATTTAGGACGTATCGATAATCAAGTCAAGATTCGGGGCTTCCGAATTGAATTGGGAGAAATTGAGGCACTACTAACACAGCATCCAGAGGTTTGGGAAAGCGTGGTGTTAGTACGAGAGGATGAGCCTGGAGACAAGCTTTTAGTGGCTTATGCTGTGCAGCAGTCAGAATCATCTCCTACAGCAGCACAATTGCGGCAATTCCTGGCAGCGAAATTGCCAGCCTACATGGTACCGAATGCTTTCGTTATCCTCGAAAGTTTACCGTTAACTTCTAATGGCAAAGTCAACCGCCGTGCATTACCTGTACCTGACAGCGACAGACGAGAACTAGAAAATGTTTTTGTCGCTCCCAGCAGGACCGAAGAAAAAATATTAGCTGCTATCTGGACTAATATTCTTGGTATTGAGCAAGTCGGTATTCATGATAACTTCTTTGCATTAGGTGGAGATTCTATTCGTAGTATTCAAGTGTTGTCTCAAGCTAAGGAACAAGGCTTGATTTTCTCAGTACAACAGCTATTCCAGTATCAAACGATTCACGAGCTAGTCCAAAAACTCAAAGCCCAAGAGGAAGACACCAAAAAATTAGAATTAACTCAACCATTTAGTCTGATTGATGAGGCAGACAAACAACAGTTACCGGATGGAATTGAGGATGCCTATCCCCTGGCAATGTTGCAGATGGGAATGTTTTACCACAGTGAGTACAACCAAGATAGTGCAATCTACCACGAAATTACTAGTTATCATTTTAAAGCCTCTTTTAATGTTGAACTTTTGCAGGTTGCTCTACAAGATTTGGTTAAGCATCACGCCATACTGCGCACTTCGTTTGAGTTAAGTAAGTTTAGTATTCCCTTGCAACTAGTTCATCAGCAGGTTGAGATTCCTCTGCAAGTAGAAGATTGGTTTTTGATGAGTCATTCTGAGCAAGAAGAGGCTTTAGATGCCTGGTTTGAAGCTGAAAAGAAACATCACTTTGATTGGACTCATCCTCCTCTGATCCGCTTCTTTGTTCATCGTCGTACAGAGGAAACATTTAATCTGAGTTTTAGTTGCCACCACGCCATTCTTGATGGTTGGAGTGTTGCCTCAATGATCAGTGAGTTGCTCACTCGTTATCTATCACTTGTAGGCGAAGGAGTTGATTTTGTATCGCCCCCCTTAAGTCTTACTTTCCGAGATTTTATAGCCTTGGAGCAACAGGCAATTACCTCACCAGAAACTCAGAACTACTGGCGTGAAAAGTTAAATGATAGTACGATTAACCAGTTGCCCCGTTTGTCTTCTGCTCTCAGAAAGACCGATGAACACAAAGTTAACGAGCAAAATGTAACCTTTACATCTGAGATTTGTGAAGGCTTACAAAAACTGGCTAAATCTACAGAAGTTCCCCTCAAGAGTGTGTTGTTGGCGGCTCATCTGCGAGTGTTGAGTATTGTCAGTGGTCAGTCAGATGTACTAACGGGTTTAGTCGCGAACGGACGACTCGAAGAAAGCGATGGCGATCGAGTTCTGGGACTATTCCTCAATACTTTACCATTTCGTTTGCAATTGAATGGTGGTACTTGGATAGATTTAGTGCGGCTGGTGTTTGCGGCAGAACGAGAACTTTTACCGCACCGTCGTTATCCACTAGCTGAAATGCAGAGGAGTTTGGGCGGTGAGCCTTTGTTTGAAGCGGCGTTTAATTTCGTGCATTTTCATGTTTACCAACAGGTGTTGGAACTGGATAATTTGCAGCTACTGGGTGCAAAGTCTTTTGAAGAAACTGAATTTACTTTTACTGCTCAGTTCGTTGTAAATCCACGCACGTCTGAGATAATTCTAAAAATTGATTATAATGCTTTACAGTTATGCCCCCAGCAAGTCAACAGAATTGTTGAATACTACATAAATGCTCTGGTGGCAATGGTGAACCAGCCAGAAGAACGCTACGAGTTGAACTCTCTTCTTTCTGTAGAAGAACAAAAACAAATACTAGAAGAATGGAACGATACCGAGGCAGAATACCAAGCCTCAGAATGCCTACATCAAATATTTGAAAAACAAGTAAAACTAACTCCCCAAGCAATAGCCGTAGAATTTGAACATCA
>JAAHGS010000001.1 GCA_010692645.1 Symploca sp. SIO2E9 | reverse complement strand
AACTCGTTCCTGCACGACGGTTTAGGGTTTAGGGTGTAGGGTGTAGGGTGTAGGGTGTAGGGTGTGGGGTGTAGGGTGTAGGGTTTAGGGTGTGGGGTGTAGGGTGTAGGGTGTGGGGTGTAGGGTGTAGGGTGTGGGGTGTGGGGTGTGGGGTAAATAACCCTGACAAAAATTTTTTCATTGGAAATGCTTTCTTCAATTAACTTGGTTGAATCATTACTACATCATCAGCTAGGGTGGTAATTAACTCTGGAGAATGAAACACCGCCAGTATCCCAGTACCCATTTGTTTAACACTTTGAATTAATTCAATAACTAACTGACTGGTATTTGCATCCAAACTAGCTGTTGGCTCATCAAGTAACAGCAAACGTGGAGATGATACTATTCCCCTGGCTAAATTGACTCGCTGTTTTTCACCTCCCGAAAAAGTAGCTGGAGAAATTGTCCACAACCTTTCTGATAACTGCATTTTTTTTAATAAGATTGCTGCTTTATCCCTGGCTTCCGAACGTTTGCATCCCAAATCAAATAGGGGTTTAGCTACCACATCCAGAGTTATTTGACGGGGTAAACAATGGAGAAATTGGGTAACAAAACTGATTTCTTTGCGCCGCAAATTGAGGATTTCATGTTCTTTCGCGATGGCGATATCAATCCAGTTTCCTTCTACTGTATGGTAATTAATTTCCCCACTCTGGGGTAAATAGGTGCGGTAAATACATTTCAATAAGCTGGATTTTCCGGCTCCCGAAACTCCTGTTAAGGCAGTTAACTGTCCGGACTTCACAGTCAAGGAAATTGTTTGGATACTAGGTAAAATTTTACCTTGTTCATGCAAGTTAAAGTTTTTTGTCAGTCCCTTCACTTGTAGAATTAGGTCTGAGTGAGAATGGTTTTTGGTTGATGAAATCCTTTCTTGTTGGGCTTTTGAATTGAGCATAGTTATTTACAGAGCTGATGAGACTAGCTGCTGGGTGTAGGCATGTTGGGGATCTTCTAAAACCTGATCGGTTAATCCTATTTCCACTACTTGTCCGTACTTCATCACCAAAGTCCGCGATGTTAAGAGCCGAATTACCCCCAAATCGTGGGTAACAACGATCATGGCAACCCTAAGCTGTTGTTGAATTTCTAGAATTAAATCTAGAATTTTTGCTTGTACTGATAAATCCAAGCCTGTTGTCACCTCATCTAACAACAAGAGGGGGGGCTCAGTTGCTAAAGCACGAGCAATTTGCACTCGCTGCTGCATTCCTCCAGAAAAGTTTGATGGTAGTTCGTCCATGCGTTCTGGTAATACTTCGGTGCGGCTGAGGAGAGTACGGGCGCGATCGCGAATGGTACCATAGTTGAGTATTTCTGACATCAACAACCTTTCGGCAATATTACCCCCCGCCGAAACTCGAAAATTCAACCCAGAATGGGGGTTTTGATATACCATGCCAAAGCGGTGATTTCTCAGCCATCGCTGTTGAGCAGGGTTGAGTTGAAATAAATCCTGGGGCTTGCCTTTGTCCCAAAATACAGCCTGACCGCTTGTGGGTGTTTGGTCAAAATAAAGACATTTTACTAAAGTAGATTTACCGCTACCAGATTCTCCCATAATCCCTAAAATTTCCCCTGGATACAACTCAAAGGAGACTTGCTGCATGGCTACCACAGTGCCGCAATGGGGACAAATATTGGTGTTAGCTTGAGCACCAGTTTTGGTAAAGCAAGCCGGACAACCTGCACCGTAAATTTGGCTCAGTTCCCTTACTTCAAGAATTGGCTGCATGATTATCTTCCTTTGCTTCCATCAGCATTGTGTTGCAGTAGTCACTATCAGAACACTGATAAAGACAATTACCCTGCTCATCCAGAAACTCATCTAAAAAGCTGGTAGTGGAACCGCAACGATGGCAAGGACGACGCTTACCATCAGCATCGTTAAAATCTTCCACCCGGAAGGGAATATCCTCAAAGCATAGGGGTTGAGCATCGGTAAATGGTGGTACGGCATAGATTTTCTTTTCTCGTCCCGCTCCAAATAGATGTAGTCCGGGGGATTGGTGGAGTTTGGGCACATCAAAGCGGGGTATGGGAGAGGGATCGATGACATAATGTCCATTAATGCGGGTGGGATAGCGGTGAGAAATGGTAATTTCCGAGAATTTGACCATATCTTCGTAGAGTTTGACCCACAATCGAGCATAATCCCCTTCTCCATGCATTTGTTTGCGCTTGGCTTCGCTGGCTTCCACAATCACCAAAGGATCGGGATAAGGTACTTGCAATACCAACACTTGCCCTAACTTGAGGGGAAACTCAGGGATGCGATGACGAGTTTGAATGATAGTTGCTTCAGGAGTATGTTTTGTTAGGGATACCCCCGGACAAGTTTTGGCGATAAAATTGCGGATGTTTACGGCATTTACTGATTCATCGCTGCCCTGATCAATAACTTTTAACACATCATTTTTACCCAAGATAGATAAGGTAATTTGCAAGCCACCAGTGCCGAAACCACGGGCAATGGGCATTTCCCGCGAGGAATAGGGGACTTGATAACCGGGAATGGCTACGGCTTTGAGTAAGCTACGGCGAATTTCCTTTTTGGCAAAACTATCGAGGAAGCCAAATTGATATGTGGGGTTCTTTTCTGGGGAATTAACTGCTGATAAATTAGGCTGTATGTTAGGGAGGGATGCTTGCACAATGGGATTCATCTTACTTTTCATGGCATCTTTTAGTGGAGGCTGGGTGTGGGGTGTCGGGTGTGGGGTGTCGGGTGTGGGGTGTCGGGTGTAGTGTATAGGATTTCTATTTATTCTCAAAAGTTTTTAGTGATTCGATAACAAGCTTCAGCTAAATTCATAGCTTCTTGCCAAACCCTTAAATCCCGATAAGACTTGATTGATTCTCCCATAAGCACTGCGGTTTCCATCCCTACACCCCACACCCTAAACCCTACACCCTGTCTAAGCCAATAAATACCCTGAACAAGTGAGATTCTCATAGGCTTTCTCCTTGCTGTTGCGTCGTTCTCAACCGGTCTAAATCGGATTGAAAAGTGACGTAGTGGGGCATTTTGTAATGGGAAGCAAATCCCATTGATTCAATTCCGTCAATATGCAGGAGGACAAATTCCGGGTCTTCTGAAGGATTTTCCACTCCCTGTTGCTGCCCTTTTTGCAAAGCGCGGTCGAGAATTGCTATGGAAATTGCCTTGACTTCGTTGTGCCCCAAACAAGCACCATAGCCCAAGCCAAAGGTGGGTTTGCTATCCTTGCTTGGTGCTTCGTACATGGCGACAATTTCGCACTCTGTCATCAACACATCACCCGCTTCCATCAATTCTCCAGAAATGGGATGGGGTAACATTACAGGTAAGTAACCCACACGTAATTCTGCTACGGTGGGGTGAATATCACCATAACCACGCATATTGGAATAGGCGATCGCTAATAGGGAACCAGTTTCAGCACGGGACATGGTGGCTAAGGCTGCCGAACGTGGAACTGGAAATACTAGGGGTTGGCGGGTAATATCAAAGGGTTGATGGGATTGAGTTTGTACGGGTGGTAGTAAACCCTCTGCCCGCAAGCTATCTAGGACTTTGGGAAAACTAGTGGGCAGGGAATCATCTGGTATATTCTGCAACCATGTTTTGGCAATTTGCCGGAAGCGATGGGGAGATTCATCCAGGAGTTCAAACCTAAATAAGCGTTGTAAATAATCAGGGGTGGGACCTAGCATTTGTCCGCCGGGGATTTCTTTGAAAGCGGCGGAAATACGACGAATTAAGCGCATCTGCTCGGTTTTCTGCACGGGGGTAATACCAATCCGGGGACAGGTGGAACGATAAGCTCGCAGATAAAAAGCAGCTTCTAAAGTATCTCCGGCACTTTGTTTAATTGCTAGGGCTGCTAATTCGGGATGGTATATTCCCCCTTCCGATAATACTCGGCTATGGAGCGCGTGCAGCTGGTGTTGAATGCCTCCAATTGATAAAGGGGGTTCATTGCTATCCTTAGCCCGCAAGAAATCTAATAAAGCGACTGCTTCAGAAATGGCACTTTCTCCACCCTTGATTGCAACATATCCCACTTGTTTATCCTCTTGATTTGAGCCGAATTTTATTTACTGTCTCCGTGTCCCCGCGTCTCCCCCTCACCGCGTCTCCCCCTCACCGCGTCCCCGCGTCTGCTATCTGGGTTGTTCTGGGGATAATCATTACCTGTGTAGCATCTACCAAAATCAGATCGATTCCCAAAGGAAAAGCACTTACCCATTCTTGACGGCGAGAAAACCAAGCACCATGGAACCCATTCAATGCAACCTTGTTTTCCTTGGCAGATGAAATTCCCGGTCCAGTTAAATTTAAGGTTAATTCACCACTTCCCAAGTACTGACCTTGAAGTACAATTGTTGCTCCCAACTCTGGACTAGCAAGGGTTCCCAAATGAGGGCTGAAATTGGCATCAGGAGCGATCGCACCATGTGCAGCGATAAAACGTGCCTCTGGTAGGGTTGCGGTGGGGCTATTTAAAAAACGGCGATCGCCTTGGGAAACCAATTCATGCATATCGTATAGAGTCACTGTATTGTCTAATAAGGTAGCCAAAACCCCTACTAAAGCAGTGCTTTCTCCCAGATATAGGCTCAAATCAGCTATTGTCCCCGGGTTACTCATACAACTGAGCAACTGACGGAAAATCTGCTGCTGTACCTCATCTTGCCAAATCCCAGCCAAATCAACTTGCAGCATCACTTTCCTCCTGATTTAGTAAGGAAAAATCTACTTTGGTTTTTGCCAGCATAGCCCCCCGCAAGTTGTCTTCTTCTTGTCGAATCGCTAGTCCCCTTGCCATCAAATCAGCAACCTCTTGCCATCCCTCCAGTTGATTCATTAAAATGGCATCGCAAATTGCTAATGATGTGGCTAAATTTGGCACATCGCTGATCACTTGGGCTGCTCCTTCATAATTCTGCCCATTGCCTATGTTTAACTTTACCCAAGCCGTTGATAGGGGAATTTCTCCCAAGTAGTAGGGTTCGTGAAACACGCTATCTTGTAGTTGTAATAGTGACAATCCCGTTTGGGGAATAGTTTCATAGCTAATCTGCCAACCTTGGGTGAGTCGAGCTGCTAGTTGAATCACTATTTCTGGAGCATGGGCTGTAAGTGCCCGCAACCATTGATTATCAACTTGTTCCATTAGCTAATCCTCCGACGTATCCAACTGGAAAGATAATCGATCGCCACAATGCTACCGAGGATGACTAAAATCAAGGCAGCGGATTCGTTGTAGCGAAATAGGCGCAGATTATCGTGAAGCTCCAAACCAATACCACCTGCTCCTACCAAACCTAAAACCGAAGCCATCCGCACATTGCGATCAAAGATGTAAAGGGTGTATCCTGCCATCTCCGGCAAGATTGAAGGGACTGCGGCCAAGATCACAACTTGAGGTAGATTTGCTCCAGTAGAGCGTACACCCTCATAAATACCTACAGTTACCCGCTCCATACTCTCAGCAAAAAACTTACCTAAAAATCCCGAAGTATGCACTGCCAATGCCAAAATACCAGGTGTTGGTCCAAGCCCCAGGGCAGTAACGAAAATCAACGCCAACATCAAATCTGGCATTGCCCGCATAAAGTTGAACAACTCCCGGATCAGTTGATAAATTACGGGGTGTGGCGAGAGATTATTTGCTCCCAAAGGTGCGAGTAAAAAACTGGTAATAAATGCTAATACTGTACCCCAAAGAGCGATCGCTAATGTTTGCACCATGAGTATCAAATATCTTTGCCAATCCGTAAAGTCAGGATTGAGGTAACGGCTGAGATATTCAAAAATATTACCAATGCCCATGATCACACTGCCAAAGGACAGTCCAAGATGCCAAATCATGGCTCCAATGAGAAAAACAGCAAGACTAATCCACAAGGGAATCCAATTTCTAGGAGCAGGTGGTAAGTCTAATAATTTCAATGACGAGTTAAACATCAATACACCTTGGGGTAAATATAAGTAATAAGTAATTAACTAGATAACTCGACTCCGAAGAAGATCAGAAAAGCGATCTAATATGGTTACTACTATGTAAATAGCTGCGGCAATTAATATCAAACGACCGTAATTAAATAACCGCATACTCATCACCAACTCATACCCAATACCCCCAGCTCCTACTAACCCTAAAATTGTTGCCGCTCGCACGTTGTGGTCTAGGATGTACAGAACAGTGCCAATGAAATCTGGTAAAGCGAGAGGAAACACTGCAAACATTAAGGTTTGCAACCATCCAGCACCCGTAGATTTAACTCCCATAACCCCATTAGCATCCACCACTTCTATACTTTCTGCCAAAAATTTTCCCAAAAAGCCCGTAGTCACAAAAATAAGTGCCATTACTCCTGGCAGAGGTCCCAAGCCCACAGCCGAAACAAATACCAATGCCCAAACTAACTCCGGTAAGGCACGCATCAAATTGAGAAGATTGCGAATGCAGTGATATAAAACTGGGTGTGGTGAGGTATTTCGGGCTGCAAGTACTCCCAAAGGCAAACTCAACAAAAGAGCGATCGCTGTAGAGACAATCCCCATTTCGATGGTTTCTAGCATCTTCAGCAATAATTTAGGTATATAAGCCCAATCTGGGACAGTCAGCAATTGACCTAAAAATTGCCATAAATTACCGCTTGACTTTAGCAATCGCAATACATCGAGTTCTACCAGTACAGCTGTCGATGCTAATGCCCCTAGCAGCAAGATAAATCCCAATCCCCACCATAAGGGTACAAATCCATGTTTAGTCGGTAACCGCCATTTCCAAGCTGTCATCTACACTGCCATCCTCCCTCTGATAAATTGTGCCTAAAGTGTCGTTAACCAAGGCTTGTGGGGAATCATCAAATACCACATGTCCTTGATTCAACCCAATAACGCGGTCTGCGTAGCGCATAGCCAAGGATACTTGGTGGAGATTTGCCACAATGGTAATCCCATCTTGGCGGCAAATTTCCCTGAGTAATTCCATAATCCCTTCACTTGCCACCGGATCGAGACTAGCAACCGGTTCATCAGCCAAAATTACTTCTGGACGCTGTGCCAAAGCCCTGGCTACACCCACCCGTTGTTGTTGCCCTCCTGAAAGTCGGTCTACCCGTTCCCAAGCTTTTTCTGTTAAACCGACTCTATTAAGCGCCCACTGAGCAATTTTCCAATCTCTTTGACCAAACAGATATAAGATACTGCTCCACCAAGGACTGTAATACAAACGCCCAGTTAAGACATTACTCATTACATTCAAACGACCCACCAGATTAAACTGTTGGAATACCATTGCCGTGCGCGATCGAATTTGACGCAGATTTTTAGCTGTTAAAGTTTGTCCTTGAATAAGGATCTCACCTGTAGTTGGTGTCTCCAAGCCATTTATCATTCGTAACAAAGTTGACTTGCCTGCACCACTAGGTCCGAGAATAGCATTAAATGTTCCTGGCTCAAAGTTGAGACTGGTGGGGTGAATTGCTATTGTTCCATTGTCATAGGTCTTAGCGGCTCGATTAATTTGAATTACATACATATAATTAAGTACCTAGTACGTTAAGCCAGAAGTAAGGAGGCTCCAAGGCAGAAGGCGCAGCAGCCTATTATTAAAGCTTTTTACAGATTTATAATGGTTGCTTTATTTACGTCGTGCTGTACTAGAGTAGAGTAATTAATTATTCCTCCATTACTTGAGGATTTCTTCACGAGCGATTTCCAGAGTATTAATCATGTCGCGGACAACCTCGTAGTCTTTGGGAGTAGCAGATTCATAATTCAAAAGCTCTCCATAACCAGTCACCTCAATATCTTCATGAGCATTCAGCACTATCTCACGAATTTTATTCTTTGTTTGTTCATCTAATTCCTGGCGATAAGCCAAAGGTGAACCTGGTATTGGATCTGATTCCAATAAAATACGACTACTCTGTTGGGAAATTAATCCCTTGTTCAGCATTTTATTATAAGTAATATCATTAGTACCCGCTGCATCTACAGTTTTATTTTTTACAGCCATTCCCGCTGCATCATGGGAACCTGCATAGGTAAGCTTGGCAAAGAAATCTTTTGGCTTTTTACCCGTTGCTTTTAACACCAAGTAAGAAGGAACCAATCCACCTGAAGTAGACGCAGGATCGACAAATGCTACATTTTTTCCTTTTAAATCTTGAATCGATTTAACAGAAGAATCTCCTGGAACAACTAATATACTTTTGTATGTAGATTTACCAGTTTTTTCACGAACTCCAGTAGCAAATGCTTCTGCTCCAGCTTCCTGTTCTGCCAATATATAGGATAAAGGACCAAACCAAGCAATATCAACTTTATCTTGCCGCATTGCTTCGATTACACCTGCATAGTCAGTAGCAGTAAAAACCTTGATGGGACGATTCAGTTTGTCTTCCATGTAAGCCCGCATAGGTTCAAACTTTTCCACCATTTCCTCGTTATTCTCAGCCGGAATCAGCCCCATAATCAATTCCGAACCAGAGTCTGAAGCAAGTTTATCAGGATTAGATGAACCAGCTGTTTGATTATCAGAAGTACCTTGAGTACATGAAACAACTGTAAAAGATAAAGCAAGCAGTGAGGCATACAAAAAATTACGTCGTAACATGGGTCAATGGCTCCATAGAATATCTAGCATAAATAAGCAAGTGCGACACAACTGCTTCACCTCAAGTTACAGCCCACTTGTTAAAACTAAAGTAAGCTATGTTTATGGATAGACTAAGAAACTAGATATACAAGTTAATGGCTGCATAGTCATTGTATTTCTAATTCATGGTTATAGTGACTATACAAGTGAGAATATAAAAATTGGCGACAAAGGATTTTTGGGAACTAGAAAAACTGCTATATAAGCTGGCTTTTGATTACAATTTAGTTTATCTATTTTGAAAAACACAGAGTGGAAAATGAGTAAAATTTTTAACCACAAATTATGATTTTAAGTAGTCGGACATAAATAAAAGCAACTGTGTAAACAATTATGAAATCGCCCGGAGTTCCCTTACACCCTACACCCCACACCCCACACCCTGCCTCAACCAGCAAACTTTATTGTTGTCCAGGTACTTATTAGATTATAATTAACGTCAATCCCTGTCACTTGAAAGGAAAATAAGCAGGGTAGATATCTACTCACATAAAATCATGAGTAATTGAGATTTTAACTTAATTAAACTCCTCAAAATCCCGCTATAAAGTATTAATAATAGGAAAAACCGGAGAGTGACAAAAGAAGGATAAGCTAAGAATAATTTCTCCGCGTCTCCCCATCTCCGCGTCTCCCCATCTCCCCATCTCCGCGTCTCCCCGTCTCCCCGTCTCCGCGTCTCCCCATCTCCCCGTCTCCCCGTCTCCCCGTCTCCGCGTCTCCCCATCTCCGCGTCTCCGCGTCTCCCCGTCTCCCCGTCTCCCCGTCTCCCCGTCTCCCCTCGATAAATCTCGATACATCAATACTGTGGGACACACAGGAATTTAAGCTATCAGAGTGAGTTGAAAGGCTCAAGTATGCTCTGTAAGACCAAAAGCTAGTTCTTTGAAGCTAGTAGTTTGGCAAGATCAGCCCAAGAATCCCCGTACCTTCAGGTCGGGGAGTGTCAAATCCTACTTCTGGTTGAGCAATTACCAGAACTCAGTGAGAAAGTCTGATTTGTTCTAAATCTTGTGACCAAATAATACTATATTTTGCTATTTAATCAGACGGCTGAAGCTGTTCCAAGTCAGAGTACCCTCTTGAATTAAGGCTTGCAAGTCTGGGCGGCACTCAAGTAGAGCTTGAACTTCTGGCGAGGGAGATTGAGAACAGGCTAAAGCAGCTGCTTCTTGTTGGGCTGTATCGGGTTCATTGAGGACTTTTTCTAAATCGGCGATCATACTAGGAGCAGCAAATGGTCCGACAAGCCGCCAAAGTTCAGGAGTGAGAGTACGTTTAGCTGCCCAACGTTCGTGGGCATAGTCTATCAACATGCGAGCTAGTTCTGAATTAGCCCGATAATCGAGACCCCAAATCAAATGTAGGGGAGAGCCGATAAAAACTGCCTTAAGTACCATCTGGTTCCAGGCTGGTTCGTCGAAATAATCAGCAGGATAAGGATTGCGCAGTGCCACAGCGTTGAAGAGTACACTCATATTACTACGAATTCCTTCGGCAGCACGAGCAAGGTGCTGCTCTCGATAGGGTAATAGTGGTAGACTCTGATAAAGAGCAACTAACTCGCCAACGTCAGCAGTGGTAAAGAGTTGTTCGATCGCTTGCAGATATTGCTCAGCATCATCCTGCGGCAGAGCAAGTATTAGTAGTGTGCGAGCAGCCTGATCAGCACTCCAATGACCAGGAGACCAACCAGTAACGACCTCAGCAGCTTGCAAGTCTTCTGAAGTTAGCTCAAGGTGTTTTTTTCCCGTATAGCGAGGCACAGCACTGAAAGCAGCGAAGAGCGCTCGTGTGGTGACACCTCCAGCAATCAGAGAGCACTTCTCATCGAGCCAGGTGAGACCTTCACAGGTAAGATGTCTTGAAAGCCAGTAATACAGTAGGTCAGTAATCTGGGTCAAATTAACATCAATTGAATTTCTTGTCTTGATTGCCAAACTGTTCCTGTTGTTTCAATCTACCAGTGCAGCGATTTCAGCTAGCAGGTGTAGATTGTTTGAAACTTGATTTGGACATGCCCTAAATATAGCTCATTTACTCAACGAAAGGAACTGAAGTTCCCTGCTCCCTCTTAAATTGCTCAGTACTTGCCAAAATGCCGACACGACAGCGAAATTTTTGATACAATCAGAGCTTAATCAAAAATAAAAATACTGTTGGGATCTTGCCTATGCGGCGTGCTGTTCCTGTCCCCATATAACTGATGAAACATACTCTTTCGGTTCTGGTTGAAGATGAAGCCGGTGTGCTGACTAGAATTGCCGGTTTATTTGCTCGTCGAGGCTTCAATATCGAAAGTCTCGCAGTTGGTTCTGCTGAACAATTTGGCATCTCCCGCATTACTATGGTAGTGCCTGGAGATGAGCGTTCCATTGAGCAGCTGACCAAACAGCTATACAAGTTAGTCAATGTCCTGAAAGTGCAAGACATTACCACAACACCTTGTGTAGAGCGAGAATTAATGCTGATTAAGGTCAATGCTACTAGTTCAATGCGCTCTGAAATTATTGAATTGGCTCAAGTGTTTCGTGCGCGGGTGGTAGACATTGCCGAAGAATCCCTAACTCTAGAAATAGTGGGAGATCCAGGTAAATTAGTAGCGATTATCCAGGTACTGAGTAAATTTGGCATCAACGAAATAGCTCGAACTGGTAAGATAGCTCTAACGCGGGAGTCTGGTGTCAATACTGAATATCTTAAGTCTATGGAAGCAAAAGTATAAAAAAGATTGGCTACTTAAGATAGATTAGTAAGTTCAATCCTGGAATCGTACGCGAAAGAGTCCATAAGAGTAAGGCAATGTAGAGGATGCCAAGACTCCACTGATACCACACCAAAGTTGTGATGATACCAGGAAGATGTTGGTCTCGCAGGCGAATGTCGTTGAAGCCGAATTTCAGGAAGTTATTAAGACTAAAGTCATAGTAAAATCGACAACAATAATCCTGTATAAGAACTAAAAAATCTTGTGACTCCTCGACAAAATGCTGCCAGTGCCGGCATATTTTTAGAATTAATCACCAGGCTCAAGCTCAGTTTAAAGGTATTTAGCGTGATCAACATAGAGTCAAAGCGGTTGAGTAGCTATTGGCGAATCCCAAGACTGTAGCTTAGGTATAGCAATCGCTAAGGCGGTTAAAACATTAAAAAAGTCTCAAACTCAGATAGAATTTGGCTTTTCCTCCTGCCTCCTGCCTCCTGCTATAACTCTCAATTATTAATTATTAATCCATCAATATCTCAAGCTAGAGCAAACTTCTCCTCTGAATCTCGCTAGCATATTAAGTACAAACCACTACTAAATTAAATAGCGGTTTAAGGATGTCTAGCTTGGGAGAAGCAAAACTTGGGGGCAGTAACTTCACTACTAATCGTCATTACCTTCTCACTGCTAATTACCAGGATTGGCACTGAAGCCTTAACTCTGACTGGTTTATCTCGTGAATCAGCTCAATTTCAATCTCGTTCAGCCTTCACCGGTGCAGGCTTTACTACCAGCGAGTCAGAACAAGTAGTTTCTCATCCAGTGCGGCGTCGTATTCTGATGTTGTTGATGATGCTGGGTAATGCTGGTATTGTAACCGTAGCTTCTTCTCTAGTTCTCGCTTTTATTAGTGCTGCTGGTCCAGCTGACTGGCTATCCCGTTTGCTGCTGCTGATATTGGGGCTTGCATTGCTCTGGGTATTAGCAAACAATCGGTGGGTTAATCGTATCCTCTCTCGCCTCGTAAGTTGGGCTTTGCAACACTGGACTGATCTAGACTTGCGCGATTATACTAACCTATTACGCCTCTCCGGTGAATACGGTGTGATGGAACTAAAAGTACAGCCGGAAGATTGGTTAGCTAACAAGCGACTAGTTGACACTCATTTGCGTTCAGAAGGTGCACTAGTACTCGGTATTCAACGGGCAGATCAAACCTATCTTGGTGCTCCTAGAGGCTCAACTTGCATTCGTCCCCACGATATACTAATTATCTATGGTCGCTTGCCAGCCTTGAAAGAGCTAGATTCCCGTCGTGCTGGTTTCGACGGAGAACGAGCTCATTGGGAGGCTGTAGCTATGCAGCAGAAGCTACTAGAGGATCAATGTGAACATGATTTAAGCTCATATCTCGATGATCAAGATTCAGGCTCACCAATTTGGAAGGATTGAAAATTGCTGTAAATTGCTAAGAGCTTTTCCAAATGTTAGAAAGGAAATGCTTTGGCTGAGCTAGACTAGCACTTCTACCATAGAGGAGCATTGGCATAACAATTATGGCAAATCAAACAATTGGACTCGATAGTGAGCTCTACAATTACTTGCTATCTATTTCTCTGCGGGAGTCAGAAATTTTGACTCAGTTGCGCCAAGAAACTGCGCAGCATACAATGAGCAGGATGCAAACTGCTCCAGAACAGGGACAGTTTATGGCATTGTTGGTGCAGTTAATGGGGGCGAAGAAAACTCTAGAGGTAGGGGTATTTACTGGCTATAGTTCCCTCGCGGTGGCACTAGCGCTGCCCCCTGAAGGCAAACTAGTTGCCTGTGATCTTAGTCAAGAGTATACAGCGATCGCTCGTCGCTATTGGCAGAATGCGGGGGTTGCTGACAAGATTGAACTTCATCTTGCCCCGGCAGTGGAAACTTTGGATAAGTTGCTCTTGCAGGGGCAAGCTGGTAGCTTTGATTTTGCCTTTATTGATGCTGATAAAAATAACTACGATACTTACTATGAGCGCTCACTGGAACTAGTGCGTCCTGGTGGTTTAATTGCGATCGATAATGTACTATGGTCTGGGAGAGTAGCAGATTCTCAGGCACAGGATAATAAAACTAAGACCATTAGAGCTTTAAATAAAAAGCTTTCTCAAGACCAACGGGTTAATCTTAGTCTCGTACCAATTGCCGATGGGCTGACACTGGCACTCAAGCGTTCCGACGTTTCTGTTTAGCCCACTTTAATTGCTGCTGTCTTGCCTGCTGGCGTTTGATTTTTTCGACTGTTAGCTGATCAAAACAGTGGGGGCAAGAAATACCCTCTTGGTACTGGGGTTTGGTTTTATCGGCTTCAGAAATCGGATGTCCGCAGCTGCGGCAGAGATCATAACTTCCTGCTGCCAAGCCATGGCTAACGGCAATGCGCTCATCAAAAACAAAGCATTCCCCCTGCCACAAACTCTCCGCTACTGGAATTTCTTCTAAGTACTTAAGGATACCACCTTGAAGCTGATAAACTTCCTCAAAGCCCTGGGAGAGCATAAAAGATGAGGCCTTTTCGCAGCGAATGCCGCCAGTGCAAAACATAGCTATTTTTTTGTGCTTGTTGGGATCGAGATGGCGGTGTACATAGTCGGGGAATTGTCGAAATGATTCAGTTTGCGGATTTTGCGCGTCTTTGAAGGAACCAATATCTACTTCGTAGATATTGCGGGTATCGATGATAGTCACCTCGGGATCTGAAATTAGAGTATTCCAATCCTTTGGGTTAACATAAGTTCCTACCCTCTCATTGGGGTCAACTTCTGGTAGTGCTAAGGTAACTATTTCTTTCTTCAAGCGGACTTTGAGACGCTTAAAAGGAGGTGAGTCAGCGTAGGATAGTTTATATTCGAGGTCTGCTAGGTTAGGGTCTGCCTGTAAAAAAGCTAGGACTGAATCAATCCCCTGGCGTGAACCTGCGATAGTGCCATTAATACCCTCGGCAGCCAGAATAATTGTCCCGTTAACTCCTTGCTGTTGGCAACGTGCTAGGAGGGGGCGTTGTTTTTCGGCAAAGTCTGGTAGGCTGACGAATTTGTAAAATGCGATCACAACTTGGGTCATATTAGTTTGAGTATAACAGATCTTAAGGATTAACAAGAGTGCCACGCGGAAAAAAAACTACTAGTAAGAAAAATAGTAACGGTGCCAAGTTAGGCTTTGAACAAACTCTGTGGGCGGCGGCAGATAAGCAGCGAGGCCATATGGATGCTGCCGAATATAAGCATGTTGTCTTAGGGCTGATTTTTCTTAAGTATATTTCTGATGCTTTTGAGGAACTTTACCAGAAACTAGAGCAGGAAGAATACACAGAATCTGAAGATAGGGATGAGTACATCGCCGAGAATATTTTTTGGGTTCCTAAGCAGGCACGATGGTTATATTTGCAGAGTAACGCTAAACAGCCCACGATTGGTAAGTTACTCGATGAGGCGATGGATGCGATCGAGAAAGAGAATCCATCTCTAAAAGGAGTTCTACCTAAAGAATACGCTAAACCTGCCTTGGATAAGCAGTTGTTGGGAGAACTTATTGACCTAGTGGGGACGATTGGTTTGGGAGATGCAGAGAATCGTTCTAAGGATATTTTAGGGCGAGTTTACGAATATTTCCTCGGTCAGTTTGCTAGTGCGGAGGGGAAGAAGGGGGGACAGTTTTACACGCCGCGCTGTGTGGTGCAGTTGTTGGTAGAAATGATTGAGCCTTACCAAGGGCGAATTTATGATCCCTGTTGTGGCTCTGGGGGAATGTTTGTACAGTCGGAAAAGTTTGTTAAGGTCCACGGGGGAAGGATTGGCGACTTATCGATTTATGGGCAGGAGTCTAACCCGACAACTTGGAAACTGTGCAAGATGAATCTGGCGATTCGGGGCATTGATGGCAATTTGGGTTCTAGCAATGCCGATAGTTTCCACAATGATTTACACAAAGATATTAAAGCTGATTTTATCCTGGCTAATCCTCCTTTCAATATGAGCGATTGGGGAGGTAATAGTCTGCGGGAAGATGGACGTTGGAATTACGGCACGCCCCCTGTGGGCAATGCTAACTATGCCTGGGTACAGCAGATTATTCACCATTTATCCGAAAATGGAATAGCTGGATTTGTCTTAGCGAATGGCTCGATGAGTTCTAATCAGTCGGGAGAGGGGGATATTCGCAAGGCGATTGTTGATGCAGATTTGGTTGATTGTATGGTGGCGCTACCAGGGCAGTTATTCTACAATACCCCGATTCCGGCTTGTTTGTGGTTTTTGGCAAGGAATAAGCGCCATGGTGTAGGAGCATATCGTCATAAGCCCTTACGCAACCGCATTGGGGAAACATTATTTATTGATGCGCGGAAGTTGGGAGTATTAATTGACAGAGTACATCGGGAGTTAACCGAAGAAGAGATAGCCCGAATTGCTCAAATTTACCATGCTTGGCGGGGTGAAAAGGGAGCTGGTGAATATGAGGATGTGCCTGGGTTTTGTAAGAGTGCTAAGTGGGAAGAGATTAAGGCTCATGGCTATGTGCTCACGCCAGGGCGGTATGTGGGGGCAGAGGAAATTGAAGATGATGATGAGCCGTTTGAGGAGAAGATGGAACGATTAGCTATACAGTTAGAGGAACAGTTTGCCCTCAGTGCCAAGTTAGAAGCAGAGATTAGGGAAAACCTTAAGGGATTTAGGATGTAAGGGCATGACTAGTAAAATAGGGTTAGGGATTAAAGAGTTGTTGCAAGAGCAGAGAACGCAAATTCTCGCGATTGCCCAAAAGCATGGAGCCTATAACGTGCGGGTGTTTGGTTCGGTAGCGCGGGGAGAAGCAACCGAAGAGAGCGATATTGATTTTTTGGTTGATTATGATTTGGGGAAAATCACACCCTGGTTTCCAGCAGGATTATTAATTGATTTAGAAAGGTTACTCAATCGCAAGGTGGATATTGCAACAGTGGATATGTTGAAGGAACCTACACGCGATCGCGTTTTGCATGAGGCTGTGGTGCTATGAGGCGAGAGGCTGAACGATTGCAAGATATTTTAGATGCAATTGCGGCGATTGAGCGATATGCCAGTCAGGGCAGACAGGTGTTTGATGAACAAGAACTAATTCAGGTTTGGATTATTCATCATTTCTAGATAATTGGAGAAGCGGCTAATTCATTATCTGATGATTTTACGAATCGATATTCTGAGGTGCCGTGGACACAGATTGTGGCGTTCAGAAATATTTTGGTGCATGAGTATTTCCGGGTATCGTTGAATTTAGTTTGGGCGATCGTGCAGAACAATTTACCTCCGTTGAAGGTAACGGTGGAAGGGATATTGCAGGAGTTGCCGGAGGCGTGAGGAGATGATGCAGCAGTTTAGGGAGTCGGTGCGGTGGAGAAGGAGATTTGATTGAATTGAGGGGGTTGGGGTATGGCAGCAATTGGCATAAACTGCCATTTTGGAAGCAGTAGCGATGGGAGAATACGGGTGAAAAGTATTAATATTTCTCTGCCAGATGAGATGCGCTCCTATGTTGAGGAACAAGTTGCCCAAGGCAGTTACAGTACGGTAAGCGAGTATTTTCGCGAGTTAATTCGTCTTGATCAAAAGCGCAAGGCACAGGAAAGTCTGGAAATCTTGTTATTGGAGGGCTTAGAGTCTGGAGATGCAACACAGATGACTGATACAGACTGGGAGGATATCCGGCAAGTCGTGCGTTCTCGGCTAGGTAAGCACAGTCAAGGAAATGGGCAAGGCTAACAAATGACCTCAGGTTATCAGGGATTTAAGTGATTTGGCAATGTATATTGCTGAGGATAATTTGTAAGCATGGCGAAACGCAAGCTGGTTTAGTGACTGTGACTTTAGAGCGAGACGAAAGTATTGTGATTATCAAGCTGGTGCCAGCAGAGGTTTGTAATAATTGTGGGGAATACTATCTAAGTGATTTGATTACAGAACAGGTATTACAACGGGCTGAGGTGGCTCTCAATAATGGGGCAGAGGTAGAAATTATTCGCTATGCGGTATAGAAAGTTTTTTTCTGCTTATCAGGTTGTGTTGGCTGAGTCGGATTTAATTGCTCCTTTGGCGTTTCCTGATTGTCTGGTGTCGGTGGAGGATTTGCTTAAGAGGAGTGCGTGAGGAAGGATGCCGAGGTTTAGGGAGTTGGTGCGGTTGGAGAAAGAGATTTGGTTAAATCTGCATAGATTAAAATATGATAACTAACTGGCGTACCTATATTGTTTCAGAGCTTGAAAAAGCAGGACTATTACGAGTTGAAGATGGAAATCATGGAGAGTATCGCCCTCGTCGAGATGAATTCATAGAAAGTGGAACTCCCTTTATACGTGCAGCAGATATGGATAAAGGAATCATTTTATTTGAATCTGCTTCAAGAATTAATCAAACAGCTTTGTCTCGAATAAGAAAAGGTATCGGAAATCCAGGTGATACACTTTTTTCATCTAAAGGAACCGTTGGTAAAGTTGCGTTAGCACCTCTAGATTGTGAGCCATTTGTTTGTTCTCCACAAGTCACATTTTGGCGTTCGCTCGATCATAATTTTCTAGACTATCGTTTTCTTTGCTACTATATTCAATCTTCTGATTTTTGGAATCAAGTAACTTCACGTTCTGGGGAAACAGATATGGCTCCCTATATTAGCCTCACAAATCAGCGTGAGTTTAAAATTGCTATCCCACCACTTCCAGAACAAAAAACGATCGCAAATATCCTCGGTACTCTAGATGACAAAATAGAACTCAACCAGCAGATGAATCGAACACTAGAAGCGATCGCACAGGCAATTTTCAAGTCCTGGTTTGTGAATTTTGACCCAGTTTATGCCAAGATGGAGGGCAGACAGCCAGTAGGTATGGACGCAGCAACGGCTGCTCTTTTTCCTGATGAGTTTGAAGATTCGCCATTGGGGAAAATTCCGAAGGGGTGGAAGGTTATGCAGTTAAAAGAGATTGCTAATAATGAATCCGAAACATTTGATTTTTTATCACACTCAGAAGTGATATTTCTAAATACTGGAGACTTAGCCTTAGGAAAATTTTTACACGCAAATTATTCACAAAAAGATGTGCTTCCTGGTCAAGCTAAAAAAGCCATAAAAAAAGATGACATTCTTATGAGTGAAATTCGCCCAGCTAATGGACGATATGCATTTGTCAACTTTACACCAGACGATTATGTTGTCTCGACAAAATTTATGGTAATTCGTGCTTATAGTGCTATTGAACCTATAGTACTTTATCGAATGCTCACTAGTCTAGAAGTCTTATCTAACTTACAAGTAATTGCTGAAACCCGCTCAGGTACATTTCCTCAAGTTACCTTTAAATCTATTAGTCATTTATCATTTGTAGTGCCACCAAAATCAATTCAACTTTTATATAAAAAAACTGTTGATAAACTAGATAAAAAGATTAGGTTTAATGATTCTGAATCAAAAACCCTTATATCTATCCGCGATACCCTACTCCCCAAACTTCTATCAGGCGAAATCCGAGTCAAAGAAGCCGAAAATTTGGTAGAGACTGTGACATGAAAATTCCTCATAATACCACCATTTCCGATATTAAATTAACTCGCTAATCCAGCTAGAACGTAAAATTGATAACCAATTCTAATTTATTACTCTAATTCCCAATAAGAAGTGACATTTTCATGCTCGAACTTTACCAACGCATCATCCTATCTCGCAACTTTCCAGAACATAATCTAAAAAAAGGCGATGTTCTCACCCTCATTGATTATGTGCCTCATCCGAGCGGCGGCGAAGACGGCTATATTTTGGAAGTTTTTAATGCTGTGGGTGAATCAATTAATGTAATTGCTGTGCCGATGTCTGCCGTTCAATTCTTGAAAGATGATCAAATTTTAAGTGTTCGTTCTCTAGCTGAAGCGAGTTAATAAAATTTTGCTAAGGAATTACAGTATTAATCCTTGTCGTTGATTTCCCATAAAAAATCATTAATTCTTGATTACACCATAAATGAAACATGGCAAAATTAAACGAAGATACTGTCGAACAAATTACCCTTGAATGGTTAACACAACTCAATTACACCACCATCAACAGCTCCGAAATTGCCCCCGATTCCTCCAACTCAGAACGGCAAACATTCGCCGATATAGTACTAATTAACCGCCTCCGCTCTGCCTTAACAACCATCAATCCCCATATCCCACTCGATGCGATCGCAGATGCTATTAAAAAAGTCATCCGCACCGATACCCCTAATCTTTTTGAAAATAACCGCCGCTTCCATAAACTCCTCACCGATGGCGTCGATGTCGAATATCAAGCCGAAAATCGCACTATCTACGATAAGGTTTGGCTAATTGACTTTACTAATCCTGACAATAACGACTGGTTAGCAGTCAATCAATTTACAGTTATCGAAAATAGAAATAACCGTCGTCCCGATATCGTTATCTTTATCAACGGCTTACCCCTAGCAGTAATCGAACTTAAAAATCCGCTTGCTGAAAAGGCTACCCTCAAAAGCGCATTTAACCAACTGCAAACCTATAAAAACGAAATCCCTAGCCTATTTACCTATAACGAAATTTTAGTTATTTCCGATAACACAGAAGCCAGAGTCGGCACCCTCACCTCTTCTTTTGAATGGTTTATGCCTTGGCGCACTATTGATGGAAAAGCTATCGCTCCCAAAGGCAGCGCCGAATTAGAATTTCTGATTAAAGGTATCTTTGACAAGCACCGCTTTCTGGATTTAGTCAAAAACTTTATTGTTTTGGAAATAGACGGCGACAAAATTACTAAGAAGATGGCAGGCTATCACCAATTCCATGCCGTCAATAAAGCGATTAACAATACCGTCACTGCCACTAACCCCGATGGCGATAGACGAATTGGCGTTATCTGGCACACCCAAGGTAGCGGTAAGAGTTTAACCATGGCATTCTATGCCGGAAAAATTATTCAACATCCGGATATGGAAAATCCTACGTTAGTAATTCTTACTGATAGAAACGACTTAGACGAACAACTGTTTAACACCTTCTCTGCCTGCTCCGACTTACTGCGCCAAACTCCAACACAAGCTGCAAATCGAGCTAACCTCCAAGAATTACTAAAAGTCGCATCAGGTGGCGTTATTTTTACCACAATTCAAAAATTTGCCTCTGAACAAGGGATACAATACCCACAACTTTCTAACCGTCGTAATATTGTATTGATTGCTGATGAAGCCCACCGTTCTCAATACGGACTCGAAGCGCGAATTAAGAAAGATACAAATACTGAACAAGCCTATATTTCCTATGGCTTTGCTAAACACTTAAGAGATGCCCTGCCTAATGCTTCCTTCATTGGTTTTACGGGAACACCAATTGAATTAGGCGATAAAAGTACTAAGGCAGTTTTTGGCGATTATATCGATATTTATGATATCCAACGTGCAGTAGAAGATGAAGCGACTGTCCGTATCTATTACGAAGCACGAATTACCAAACTAGATTTAGACGAATCAGAACGTCCTAAAATCGATCCCGAATTTGAGGAAATTACCGAAGACGAAGAACAGATTACCAAAGAACAATTAAAGAGTAAATGGGCAAGATTAAAAGCCCTAGTTGGTTCTGAAAAACGTATCAATCAAGTAGCTAACGATATTGTCTCTCACTTTGAGAATCGCCAAGCCAGTATCCAGGGTAAAGGGATGATTGTGGGCATGAGTCGTGATATCTGTGCCGAACTCTACAACGCTATCATCAAACTCCGCCCCAACTGGCATCACGAAGAGGACGACAAAGGTATAATCAAAGTTGTGATTACAGGTTCGGCAGCGGATGAAGCGATACTGCAACCCCACATCCGCAGTAAAAAGCGACGCCAGGAACTTGCCAAACGTTTTAAAAAACCTGATGCTCAACTCAAACTAGTAATAGTCCGGGATATGTGGCTAACCGGATTTGATGCCCCCAGCTTGCATAGCATGTATATCGACAAACCAATGCATGGTCATAGCTTAATGCAAGCGATCGCTAGAGTCAATCGCGTTTTTAAAGACAAACCGGGTGGTTTAGTTGTTGATTACTTAGGGCTTGCCGACCAACTAAAACTTGCCCTACAATACTATAGCGAAGGGGATAGAGGTAATACAGGCATCCCCACAGATATTGCCCTGGGTATTTTGCAGGAGAAATACGAAATCGTCAAAGCCATGTATGGCAACTTCGACTATGCTAAATTCTTTGATGGCACTCCCAGTGAACGTCTCTCAATTATCCCAGCCGCAATCAACCATATTCTGGAGTTAGAAAACGGTAAACAGCGCTATCTCAAAGCCGTTACCGAACTTTCCAAAGCCTTTGCCCTTACCAGCAGTTTAGATAATGCGATCGCAATTCGGGATGAAGTCGGATTTTTCCAGGCAATCAAAGAGTCTATTATCAAACATACCACGATTGGGGGCAAAAGCCCAGACCACTTAAATACTGCCGTGCGCCAGATTGTCTCCAAAGCCGTAGCCTCAAAACAAGTAATAGATTTATTTACCGCTGTGGGATTGAAAAATCGCGATATCTCTATCCTCTCCGAGGAATTCCTAGAAGATGTGCGAGGCTTACCCTACAAAAACTTAGCCCTCGAAGTACTACAGAAACTAATTAATGACCAAATCAAAATGCGATCGCCTAAAAACTTAGTCCAGTCGCGCTCCTTCGCACAGATGTTGGAGAATACTATTAAACGATACCATAACCGTTCGCTTGAAACTGCTCAGGTGATTACAGAACTAATTGAACTTGCCCAAGAAATCCGCCAAGCCCAAAGCCGGGGAGAAAATTTGGGATTAACAGAAGACGAAGTAGCATTTTATGACGCGCTAGAAGTCAATGATAGTGCCGTGAAAGTATTAGGAGATGAGACACTGCGAACCATTGCTCGTGAGTTAGTACAAGCCGTCCGCTGCAATGTTACGATTGACTGGACAGTAAAAGAAAGCGCCCGAGCAAAACTGCGAACTATTATCAAGCGGCTACTGCGTAAATATGGCTATCCACCAGATAAGCAGGAGAGGGCAACCTTCACAGTACTCCAACAAGCCCAATTGCTCTGTAAAGACTGGGCAGCTTGAATCAGGAAACCCACTATTTGCTACAAATAAGTAATAAGCTTTAAGTAAAAAGCAAAAATGTCCTTGTTGTCACTTATTACTTATTACTTATTACTTATTACTTATTACTTATTACTCATCTAACTATTAACATCACAACTATTAACAGCAATCAAGCGCGATGTCAAAAACCGATCCATCCAGCCTTCGAGATAGGCTTGATTTGCCTCTTGTTGTTCAGTATCTTCAGTATCAAGAGGATGAGGGGCCAAACCCAAAATCACTGCTGTGGTAACACAAAACATTGACTTCTGGAAAGTTTCGCAAATTTGCACCAGCAAATCATCTTCACGCCGAGGCGCTTTTTTATACACATCATGGAGATACTCAGGCAGAAAATGGCGCATATCCTGCATCAATAGAGTTGGTGGAATCCCAGCACCACCAACTGGCAAGGGATCTGCATAAAGCGCCCCATAAGTAAATCGGCTTTGATCTGGCGAAATTTGGTTTGCCTGAGCATTGTAAGAAACTGTACCTAAAAAAGGAGTACCTCGAAAAAAAACTGCTTCGGCATAAGGTATACCAGTATCTGACAAAAAAGTCAAGCCTACAGACTTAGGAATAATTTCATACCTTTGCCCCCTAATATTTGGCGCATAAGTAATCGGCTTACTAGCTGCAGCCACTAAACCTGCTAGTATATGCTCTACCACTTGAGGAATAGATTTAATCTCCCCCTGGTTATAGCGCTCAGAGAGATCCATAAAGATATCGCTCATCACCCGCCAGAATTGCCCCAATCCACTGTAATATGACAACTGGCGTATTTGTTCCGGCATAAAATCAGGAAATACTCGATTAAGCCCCTGCATCAGGGGGTTACCCCGAAACTTTGCCTGAATTGCCTTAGCACATAGCTCCTTAAATTCTGGTGTGTCTAAGTAAGCATCTAAACCGCCACCACCATGCCAAAGCATGCCTTTCATGCAGTATTCTGCGTATTCAAAGTTAATACGATCATGCCACCAGTGACGCAACAACTTCTCCCGTGAGATTTCCCCATTAAAATACTTAAAGAAGGGGAAAATTACCAAAAACTGATTGTCGGCAATGTAAATGAGATTGCGGGAATAAGCATCAAGAACAACACCGTAGCTATGCAGAATCCCGACAACTTCTAGCACATTATCTGATGAATCCGGCAGTAGAGCATCACCAGCTTTCAGACGCTCAATATATGGCTGTAGAGGATGATTAGGAGACTTTTTTTTACTAACTAACATTAAACTGATCTCTACCAAATAGTTTTATCAAGACTCTTTGAAGTTCATTGTTCATTGTTCATTGTTCATTGTTCATTGGATTAAGAGAAGTTCAAGGGAAGTACTCCTATTTTTTTGATTCTAAACTTCCGTTAGCTTAGCTTCCAGAAAAGGAGTCACTCAATATAATTCCTGTAACTCCTTTGTTATATATCACAATTGTAGAAGGTTTGCTTATAATCAATCTATTAACCATGAACTATCAACCATGAACTACCAACCATGAACTATCAACAACAGGCTACCCTTTAATTAGCTTTTAAAGCAGAGTTATCAGAAAATTGAAGCGCTACGGCTGGTAACGTTTTAACCATTGCTGATGTAGTCTTCTCACTCAATACAGTCATCCATCCAGGCTGTATTCCTAAGACAACAATTAAAATTGCTAAAACAATTGCCGGTAAGCGTTCACCCCACTTTACTTGAGGTAAATTTATCACAACTGTAGACAAACGACCAAAAAAGGCACGGTTGACTAAAAGTAGATAGTAAACAGCGGTTAAGCCAGTGCCAATCATGCAAAGTATAGTTTGTGTCGGAAATACTCCGAAGCTGCCCCGAAACACCAGAAATTCTGAGATGAAACCTACCATACCGGGAATACCTGCACTAGCCATTACACCCAATACCATCAGAGAGCCAGTCACAGGCAAACCTCTTTCTGGGTTTAATAAACCACGGAGCATATCTAAATTTCGGGAGCCAGTTTTCTTGTAAACAATGCCCACCAGCAAAAACAGTAAGGCTGAAATTAAACCGTGACTCACCATCTGAAGTACTGATGCGACAAGGGATAGTTCCGTGGCAGCAGCAAAGGCAAGCAAAATATAGCCCATATGCGCTACAGAACTAAAAGCCACCATTTTTTTCATGTCTTTTTGGGTGATGGCTGTGAAGGCACCGTAAAGGGAGCTCACGGCTGCCCAAATTGCTAACCAAGGAGCAACAATTGCCCAAGCTTCAGGAAATAAGCCCAAACCAAACCGCAACAAACCATAGGTACCTAATTTCAGCAGTACCCCCGCTAATAGTATAGAAATTGGAGTTGAGGCTTCAACGTGAGCATCCGGTAACCAGGTATGGAAAGGTACTAAGGGAATCTTAATGCCAAAGCCAATTAAAATTGCTCCTAGTAGCAGCAATTGCTTACCTACAGGCAGTAGAGATGCCAATTGAACAGTATTTGCGTAGGCAAAGTTGGAAACGCCGTCCAAAAATGCCAAACCTAGAAATGCTGCTAGAATTAGTACTCCTGAAACTGCTGTGTACAGCAGAAATTTGGTTGCGGCATAACCCCGTCTTTGTCCTCCCCAAATCGCAATCAGCAAATACAAGGGAATTAATTCTAGTTCATAGAAGATGAAAAACAGTAGTAAATCTTGAGCTAGAAAAGCACCAGCAACCGCACCATTCAGTAACAAAATTAACGAGTAATAGAGGCGATGCCGGGATATTTTTTCATCAGTGCTGTACAGGGCAATTACCGTCAGTAAACTATTTAACAATAACAACGGCATCGACAGCCCATCTACCCCCAGAGTGTAGGTTAAACCAATAGACTCAATCCAGGGCAAATACTCCTGAAATTGTTGGCTAAGATTACTAGGATTAAACTGGAACAGTAATATAATTGACCAGATTAACAACCCGAATGTAACTGCCAATGCCACCCGACGAGCAGCCTTTACACTCAAATTTACTGGCAACACCCCCACAAACGCAGCGCTCAATATTGGCATCCAAATCAAAACACTCAGCATATATTAAAGCGTCTCCTGAATTAATTTTTTTTTGTTGTTCATCATTAAAAAGAAACTCTTGGAATAAGCTAAATCACATCTAATCTGCACGGTCTAAATTACTGTCTCTTTTGTGGAATGGATATCCCTGCCTGCCTAAATATCCAAGTTAAATATGAAACAGCTTAGAAGTCATTCCTAAACTCCTCTATGTATTCTCACTGACCAATAAACAAGGACCAATGACCAATTACTAGTTCATAACTGATCACTGTTGCTAGAACAGCGATACCAAGTAGAATTGTCAGTACATAAAACTGCGACTTTCCTGAAACGTTATATTTCAAACTCTGACCACTAATAACTGCGACTAAACCAACTAAATTAACTGCCCCATCAACAATATAACGGTCAATCCAAGCAGTAATATTAGCAAGTAAACTGACAGTAAACACCACAGTTACACGGTACAGCCTGTCTACGTAAAAATCATAGGCTAATAAGTCCTGTACGAATCTCACTGGCAGGCTAATGGATCTTGATCCTGTTCTTGGCAAGTAAATTAACGCCCCAACAATGCAACCGACGCTACCAGATATTACTAACAGTACTTCAGCTAATAGATTGTTGAGGTATTCATACATAATTGGGGAGAGTAGATTGAGTTGCTTCATCAACACTGGCATCAGCAGCACCATCACAGTTAACGCTACCATCGGTAATGCCATTGACCAAATTACCTCCGGTGTACGACGTGTCTTTGGTTGGGGTTTTCCTAAGAAAACTAGGCGAAACACGCGGGTTAAACCGAAGGCTGTAAAGCCATTAACTAGGAAAAAGGTTACTACCTGCCAGGGATAGGTAACCCAAAAGGCTTTAACTGCTTCACCCATTGCCCAAAAGCCTCCTAGGGGCAAAATTCCTAACACGCCAACGGCACCCACTACAAAAGCAGTTGTTGTAGCAGGCATCCGGGACCACAAACCCCCCATTTCCGTAAGATTTTGATTGCTAGTGACTTGAATTACAGAGCCAACGCTCATAAACAGCAGCGCTTTGGCAACTGCATGGGCAAGCAGTAAAATGGCAGCAATATCGGCTCTTCCTGTACCAATGGAAATAAATACTAGACCGAGGTAGGCGCTTGTGGAATGGGAGAGAGCTCGCTTAATATCAGTTTGAGCGATCGCAACTAAAGAAGCACCAATGGCAGTTACTGTGCCAATCACCACTAAAGTGGATAGGGTTAATGGTGACATTGCCAAAACTGGCAGCAGTTTAATGAGCACATAAGTACCAATACCTACCACCAAAGAATTCCGCAACACTGAAGCTGGGTTGGGACCTTCCATGGCTTCATCTAACCATAAATGCAGTGGGAACTGGGCACATTTGCCGATGGGACCAGCAATTAACACCAATCCTAATAAATTGGCTTGCCATGGCGGTAGGGGATTAGTACCCGCCCATTCATACAAATCGCTAAAATTTAAGCTTCCCGCCATCGTCGCCAGTGCTACCACACCCATTAACAGCAAGATATCTCCTACACGCTTAGTTAAAAAAGCATCCCGTGCTGCTGTTACTACTAAAGGTTGAGCATACCAAAAACCCACAAGTAAATATGTAGATAGAGTAAGCATCTCCAGCAGAGCATAGGTTAGGAATAGGGAATTACTCAAAGCAATACCAACCATTGCTCCCTCGAAAAATCCCAGTAGGGCAAAGAAGCGAGCTAATGCCCAATCTTTTTCCATGTAGCCCAAGGCATAAAGTTGCGCCAACAAACTTAAGCTAGTAATAGCCTCGACTGTACCAGTAGTAGTTGGAGAGATTTCCAGTACCAAAGAAATATCTAAATCGGCAACTTGGAGCCAGTTAAACATTAATTCTTGAGGTGGTTGATGCCAGGTCACAGATAATATCAACCAGCCATGAATAGATGCCAGAAACGTCATCAACAGGTTAAAATAAGCCGCTGGTCTCTGACCTGTGCGACGAATCACTCCTGTTGCCCAAGGGAGGCTAAAAATTGCCCCAATTAAACCGTAAAAGGGTAGCCACCAGCAGGTGTGAGTGATAAATTCAGTCATAAATTTATTGACCTCACCATCTCAACCGTTGCATAAAATTGTGTCATCTTAACTCGTAAGTGCCTTACTAAAAAATAGTACTTGCTATCTGTATCAAGCTGTTGGATTGATATTTTTCGTCTCTTTTTTTAGGCAATTTTGACTTCATTGCTTAATCTGTTGGCAGATAAAAATCTTGGTGTATTCATCTCCAAGTTTCCTTCTTTACTTAGCTTAAGTACTATCCATAAAGCGATTCCTATGAAATTGATAAACATAACTTATGGTCTTAAGGTATGTAACTGTTCTCGATGGGATGGTTACAGCCAAGGTTTCCCCAAAGTACCTTGAGGCTTTCTGGGGAGGTGCAGCTGTGACAAGTTGCCAGTAAGAGTAATCTTACTTATAGAAAAGTTATAAAAAAATTATAAAACAAAAGCAACCATTCTCGAAAACGGTTAATTTTCATTAAATCATCTAGCTGATGAACACTAATGTTTAAGTTTTCTAAAGCTATTCATTAAGAAGTATTATGATAATTTATATTGTCAAGTGTGCCAAGCTTCTCTATGCTTGATTTGGCTCTGCTAAATCCAGAGCCAAATCAAGGAGCATCCATGGGCTTCCTCGCCCTGGTTTTTGCTGGAAACTTATTTATGCCCTTGTTAGGTGACTAATCCACTAGGAGAAAAGCGCAATGTCAATCGCTGTCGGAATGGTAGAAACTCTAGGCTTCCCTGCTGTTGTTGAAGCAGCAGACTCAATGGTCAAAGCTGCCCGTGTTACCCTTGTAGGTTATGAGAAGATTGGTAGCGGTCGCGTCACCGTCATTGTCCGAGGCGATGTCTCGGAAGTGCAAGCTTCAGTAGCCGCTGGTGTTGAATCTGCCAAACGGGTGAATGGTGGTGAGGTCTTATCAACCCACATTATCGCTCGTCCCCACGAGAACTTGGAGTACGTGTTGCCAATTTCTTATAGCGAGGCTGTCGAACAGTTCCGTTCCTATTAGAGGGAATAGATCATTCTGAATCCGATTGACCTCATTGGTTGGTCAGTACCAACACGGACAACATAATATAGATATTTTTGGGAGTAAGACTCATGTCAATCGCCGTCGGAATGGTGGAAACCCTAGGATTCCCCGCTGTTGTTGAAGCAGCAGATGCAATGGTTAAAGCCGCCCGCGTTACCCTTGTGGGTTACGAAAAAATTGGTAGTGGTCGCGTAACTGTTATTGTCCGTGGAGATGTCTCGGAAGTACAAGCTTCAGTATCAGCTGGGGTAGATGGTGTCAAGAATCGGGTAACAGGGGGTCAGGTGTTATCAACCCACATTATTGCTCGTCCCCATGAGAACCTGGAGTACGTTCTGCCAATTCGCTACACAGAAGATGTTGAGCAATTCCGCGAGAGTACCACTGCTATCCGCGCCATCAACCGCCCCTAAAATATAGTCGATGCAAATTGCTAAAGTCCGCGGCACAGTTGTTAGCACCCTGAAAGAACCGAGTCTCAGAGGTGTTAAATTCCTTTTACTGCAATTTTTAGATCAGGAAGGAGAGCTTCTACCAAAATATGAGGTAGCAGCCGATAGTGTCGGTGCAGGCATTGATGAGTGGGTTCTTGTAAGCCGTGGCAGTGCTGCCCGTCAAGTTGGTGAGAATACTCAGCGTCCCCTTGACGCCATGGTAATAGGGATTATTGATACAGTTAGTGTCGGTAATCACATTCTCTACAGCAAGAAAGACCAGTATCGCTAGCAGTTGGAGGCGGTGCACCGTGGCACCTGAAGAAGGCTCTCGGCTTCACTTTCTACTCAAGAGTTTCGACAGATTGACTCTAGGCAGGTTTTTTTCCCAGTGAGAGATGAATCGTTCTCACCTGCTAGGTTCCAGGGCTGCAACTAATCGCAGTATATAGCTTGTTCAGATAGGAGGAAGGCATCTATGGCAGTCCGCAGTTACGCGGCTCCACCGACCCCTTGGTCGACAGATTTGGCAGAGCCAGCAATTCACGAAACTGCCTATGTACATTCTTTTTCTAACATTATCGGAGATGTATTTATCGGGCCGAAGGTATTAATTGCCCCGAGTACGTCAATTCGAGCCGACGAAGGAAAACCCTTTTACATTGGGGCAGGTAGCAATATCCAAGACGGCGTGGTGATTCACGGTCTCGAAAAAGGTCGGGTGGTTGGGGATGACCAGCAGGAATACTCTGTCTGGATTGGCGATAATGCTTCTATCACCCATATGAGTCTGATTCACGGCCCAGCTTATGTCGGGGATGATAGTTTTATTGGCTTTCGCTCCACAGTGTTTAACGCACGGGTTGGCAAGGGCTGTATTGTGATGATGCACGCTCTGGTTCAGGATGTAGAAATTCCACCGGGCAAGTACGTTCCTTCAGGAGCAATTATTACCAATCAGCAGCAAGCTGACCGACTTCCAGATGTCCAGGATCAGGACATGAAATTTGCTCACCATGTGGTAGAAATTAACGAGGCTTTGCGGTCAGGCTATCAATGTGCTGAGGATGACTCCTGCCTGATCTCTGTCCGCGAAGAGATAGACCAGCAACCTGCTTCTAATGGCAACCAGCGCTCTTATAGTTCTAGTAATTCATATAATTCCATGTCTACGAGTGTAAGATTAGGTCCAGACCTCCAGCAACAGGTTCGTCAGCTGTTATCCCAAGGCTATCGCATTGGTGCTGAGTATGCTGATGAACGCCGCTTCCGGACTAGTTCTTGGAAGAGCGCCCCTTCAATTCAATCGGATCGGGAATCAGAAGTCATTGATGCCTTGTCAGCCTGTCTGGAGGAACATGCTGGCGAGTATGTGCGACTGATTGGCATTGACACCAAGGCTAAACGGCGGGTTGTCGAAGAAATTATCCAAAAACCGGGGGACAAGGTTGCCAACTCTACTGGCAAATCCGTCGCTTCTACTCCTACCTATGGCACTAGGACATCTGGCAGTAGTAGCACAGTTGAGGTATCAAGTACGGGATTAAGCCCAGAAATTCAACAAAAGATTAGTCAGCTGTTAGCCCAAGGTTACCGTATTGGTGCTGAATATGCTGATGAACGTCGTTTCCGCACCTCTTCCTGGAAGAGTGCCCCCTCGATTCAATCGGATCGGGAATCGGAAGTATTAGGCGCACTAGAAAATTGCCTCTTAGAACACGCTGGCGAGTATGTGCGGCTAATTGGCATTGATACTCAGGCCAAGCGCCGAATTTTGGAAGAAATTATCCAAAAACCTGGTCAAAAGCCCGTTGCCAGCGCCAAGTACTCTGGGGGGAATGGTACTGGTAGCCAGCCCTCTAGCTACAGTTTGCGCACGGCGGCAGCTTCGGAGTCGCACAACTCCAACAGCCACAGCATATCCTTGAACCAAGAAACCATTGAGCAGGTGCGTCAGCTCTTGTCTCAAGGCTACAAAATTGGTACTGAACACGCCAACAAGCGCCGTTTCCGCACCAGTTCCTGGCAAACCTGTTCCCCGATTGAATCGTCTCGGGAATCGGAAGTGCTTGAGGCCCTAGAAGGCTGTATTGCTGAGCATAGCGGTGAATATATACGGATGATTGGCATTGATACCAAAGCTAAACGGCGCGTTCTCGAGACGATCATTCAAAAGCCTAACTAGAAAAGTTGTTAGCTTTGAGCCTTGAGTTGTTAGAGCCTTCAACCTCTAACAACTGGCAGCTAGTAAATTTTTGAACTGTACCAGATACTAAAAGCTATGTGCCCAAAAGAATGCATTTGCCGACACTGCCATTAGTCTGTAATTCCCCTATACATTTCCAAGGTGATGTCAGAATTGATCCTAGTGCCTGCATTGCCGCAGGAGTAGTTTTACGAGCAGATCCAGACAGTAGAATTACTATTGCCGCTGGTGTCTGTATTGGTATGGGTTCAATTTTTCACGCTCACCAAGGTACTTTGGAAGTGGAAGCAGGTGCGACTGTGGGGTCTGGTGTTCTGGTAGTTGGTAAAGGTAAAATTGGTTCAAATGCTTGCATTGGCGCACTGACAACGATTTGGAACTCTTCGATCGAGACCTGGCAAGTAGTGCCACCTGCCTCCTTAATCGGAGATAAGGGTCGTGAAATTGCGGCAATCTCTCAACCAGCTACCAGCACTCCAGTAGACCATCTCCCAGAAGTGAACCTAGATTCTACTAGTACTGATAGTAATGTTAGTGATAGTACTGCTAGTGAGGATACTCTTAACGGTCAAGTGAGGTCAAACCAAGCCGTGGCACCTGCACTTACAAATACTGATGACGAACCACCCCCTATGGAGTCAACAGAATCGCCTTCTGAGCAAAATGATAGCTCTGTTCACGGTCAAAATAGCCTCAACCGACTTCTCAAAACCCTGTTTCCCTATAATAATCAATACCTGAATCTGCCATTACCACCTGAAGAGGATTAGCTAGTTGAGATGTGGGGGGTTATCTAAATTTAGGGGGAAAGTGGGAGCAGTAAAACCATTGTTCTAAGCGGTATGTGAAGCTGCCCCTACAGCCCTCCGGGCATCCTTCGGCAGGGCTATAGCCCTGCCGAAGGATGCCCGGAGGACTTAACGCTCGGGCGATTTCATAATTGTTTACACAGTCACATTTATTTATGTCCGACTACTTAGCGTGATGCCAATAGTTATTTAGTTATTTAGTTATTGCTGACTCTCTCCAGGAAACTATTATAATTGCAGCAATTTCGCATACAAGTTGAGCGAACTAACCTAAGTACAAATATAGGCAAGAGTCTTTCCTTGAGATTAATGCTAAACTTCGTTCAAGAAAAAAGTTTAGGTTCTTTAGATTTGTCTAAAAAAATCTCATCAATAAGACCACTAGGAGCAGTATTTATAGTCTCACTACTGCTAGGAGCTTGTAGTCCAAATAACAACCCTCCTACTGCTCAATCTCAACAAAAAACGGTAGATTTGATCATATCAGCTGCTAATAGCATTGTTGACCCGATCCGGGAAATTGAGGAACTCTACGAACAACAGAAACCTGAGGTTGACGTTATTCTGAATTTAGCCAATTCCGGAGCCTTACAGCAGCAGATTGAGCAAGGCGCTCCTGCTGATGTCTTCATTTCTTCAGCTGCTGATAAGATGGATCGGCTAGAGAGTAAACAACTGTTGCTTTCAGGAAGTCGTAAAAACCTACTTCAGAATAAAGTAGCATTAATCGTTCCAAGTGATAGTGATGTGTCTAGCTTCCAAGATTTGACTGATGAGAAAGTTGAACGTATCTCTATCGGGGAGCCAACCTCTTCCCCTATTGGAAGCTATAGTGTTGAAGTGTTTAAATCGCAGACAATTAATGAACAAATAAAACCCAAACTTGTATTTGGAAAACATTCCCGACAGGTACTTGAATACGTCAGGAGTGGTAGTGCTGATGCCGGGATTACTTTTACTACAGATGTCAAACCTAACAATGAGCAAATCAAAATTGCTGCTGTTGCTGAGTCATCTGATCACTCTCAAATATTTTACCCGACTGCGGTGATTAAGTTTAGCGAGAACCCGGAAGCCGCACAAGAATTTATCGAATTTCTCTTTACCAAAGAAGCTAGTCAGGTTTTCACTAAATACGGTTTCATTCATCTTGGAGAAAACTAAGCTGTCGTGCATTACAAATGAACAACAGCAAGGCAGAAGGCTCCAAGACAGAAGGAACAATAGTTTCAGTCATTAACTAATATCAAATGAATATATAGCGTTAGGTAGAAAAACAACTTGTCAAAGGTATCTCCACTTATCAAGGTGTAACTCTATTTGTCTCCCATAATCTAGACGAAGCCTATCGTGTCTGCGAGAATTTACTCATTCTTGAGCAGGGGAGAGTAATTGCCTACGATCATAAAACTCAGATTTTCTCTCGTCCTAACACAGTTGGTGTTGCTCAAATGACTCAGTGTCAAAATCTTTCTCGTGCTTACATTATTTCACCAACAGAAGTAGAAGCAACTGAGTGGGATTGCACTTTAAAAGTTATCGAAGCTCCTCCTCAAGATTTTGCCTATGTTGGCATTAGGGCTCATGACCTAGTCTTTGTGAGTGATAATTCTCAGGAAAATACTTTTCCAGTTTGGCTAGCTCATGCTGTTGAAACACCTGATCAGATTACTCTCTATCTTAAAATCCATAGTTCTCCAACAGACTCAAATGATTGGCATCTGAAAGCTCAACTAATGAGAAGGCAATGGCAGCTCATTAAAGCCAGACAATCGCCTTGGTTGCTGCATCTTAATCCCTCCCATCTTTTATTGATGAGTTCTTAGCTTGTCCGACAATAAGCCCCACGGAAAGACCTTTCAGGGAGCGTGGGGATGAATTGCTAATTTAAGGAAAAAGCAATAAGTAATCAATGTTATTTTTCTCACTTATTACTTATTGCTTATTACTTATTACTTAAAGTCAGACTATTTGTAGTCTTCTTTTTTTATATTTGATTTTACCTATCCCTAAGTATCGTTTCATTCGTATCTGCCTCAGTATCATTGGTAGCAGAATTATCCGTCTCTAAACTATTCTCGTTGAGTGTAGCGCCATTCTCCTGTGCTCCATACCCTTGAATCAGTGCCATTGCCTTCTTAAGTGCATAGAGACGGGTAGAAACTCGATTCTTTGGTGGTAATAAATTCAGAACCTTTAAGCGCCGCAGCCTAGCTTTAACCTTACCAGAGGCACCGACAAGAAACACTTGACGGCGTTTTTCACAGGCATCTTTGACCATATTCTCAATTGCCAAAGAAGTGGTAATTCCCAACATCGGCACGTCGCTGAAATCTAGGATCAGGACATCATAGTTTTCTACAATTGACATCCGCTGGGAAATTGTCTTAGCAGCACCAAAACTCATTGGTCCGCCTAGCCTAAATAGTATAATCTGACCACCAGCCTGTTTTAGAAGCAATTTTTCCTCGTGGCTCAAAGACATTTCATCACTGGGAGTAGTGATGACCTTTATTTTGTCGCTCTGGATTTCACTCAGGCGCTTGACTGTCAGTAAGTTAGCTATAAATACTCCAACCGCCACCGCAGTAATCAAATCTACAAATACGGTTAGCAGTAGCACTGCATACATCAATCCCGTTGCTTTGAAAGATATACGGTGAGCTCGTTTGAGGAAACTCCAGTCGATAATGTCAATCCCCACTTTAATCAAGATACCTGCCAGAACTGTATGGGGAATATTCTCAGTTAAGCCTCCAGCCCATAAAACGATGATCAGTAGAACTAGAGCATGAATAATTCCAGACAGAGACGTTTTGCCACCAGCATAAACATTGATCACTGTTCTCATTGTGGCACCAGCACCAGGTAAGCCACCAAACAAACCAGAAATTAGATTGCCGATACCTTGACCGATTAATTCACGGTCAGAATCGTGCTGTGTTCTAGTAATATTATCGGCAACTAGTGAAGTTAGTAGAGAGTCAATGGCACCCAAGGTTGCTAGCATCAAACCATAGCCAACTATATCTTTGATTTGAGCAAAATTAAATACTGGCAAATGGATTTTCGGCAAACCAATCGGTATTTCTCCAATCCGCATGATTTCGCTCCCCGGCAGCAGGTAAACAGAAATCAAAGTACAGACGACCAAAGCTAGCAGTGGTGCTGGTAGTATCCGATTGAGCTTGGGCGGTGAACCAAAAACTATTGCTAGTGTCAGGAGCCCTAAAGCCGTTGCTGCTGGCTTGGGATCCATCACAAAGCCGGGTAACTCGCGTAGTGATTCCACCACACTGCCATAAGTTTGGTGTCCTAGCAAAGGAGCAATCTCGATAATGATAATGATCACACCAATACCTGACATGAAGCCAGATATCACTGTGTAGGGCATCAGGGTAATGTATTTCCCTAAGCGCAGCACACCGAAGAGAATCTGAAATAACCCACCCAGCATGACAACGGTAAAACCCATTGCCAAGCCAGTTTCTGGGTTTTTAGTAATCAGGGCGGTAAAGACACTTGTCATTACCACAGTCATTGGACCTGTTGGACCAGAAATCTGTGAGGGAGTTCCCCCAAACAAAGCTGCAAAAAAACCGACAAAGATGGCACCGTAAAGACCAGTAATTGCTCCGGCACCGGAAGAGACACCAAAGGCTAGCGCTAGAGGCAAGGCGACAATGGCGGCAGTTAGTCCGCCAAAAAGATCGCCGCGCAAATTCCTGAAATGTAGACGGTTAACAAGTTGCATGAGAGATTAATAAAGATACAAATTGACTCGCCATTCGCTTTCGGAGAAATTGTTCTAAATTTAAGTAATTTACAAAATTTAAGTAATTTACAAAACTTGCTATATTTTTTGATTACTGTTATCGCTCTAAACTCAAAATTAATCAATAATCTTGAGTCAAGAAGATTGGATTGAGCGCTGATTTTATTAGTGTAAAGGTTTAGAAACTAAGCTAATATATAGGTTAAAAATAGCCAGCAGAGTATCGCACGAATGATTTCGGTAAACCTCGAAAGCCTTGTTGTTGACTATACCTTTACCATGATCCCACCCCATGTCACCTTATAAGAAATGTCTATGAATCTCAAGACAAACCTCTATGGGTAATCGTTATATCATAAAAATTGTCTTTTTTTACAAAATTTTCATAAAAGGCTTGCTGATTGCGGAGACTGAACCTTTTTGCTACTCAAAGTCGGCTTAGCAAAGATTATAGGTATATATAGCCAGTCTATTGAATTTGTGAAGATATTGGTACCAGGAGGGAATAGGGGGATTTTACATTTTATTTAGATTTGCTATAATTAAGCTTTTGAGCATCTAATAATCTAAATTGTAGATAAGGGGGAATGCTTGCTCTTCAGTTCTGAATATACTGTTTTCTTTTCTCGCCTTTTCCCCTAGACCAAGGCTTCGCCAGACTTAAATTTAACCAGTAACTCATGGAAACCAACTTCTGCCAGAGCAATTCCGGCAAGTACTCACAGATTGCCCATTATCCTAGCTGTAACAATTCCGGACCCTCTAAGTTGCTAGTTTGTAGTTGTTAGTTTCTAGACTTAATACAAGCCCATAACTAACAGCCAAAGACTAAATGGAGGTTTGATCATGGATTTATATAGAAATGGGATTGTTTCCCAAAGGACTTGGCGAGGGAAAGAGCGCCGTAGTCAAGATTCTTTGGGCTTAGTCTCTACCCTCAGTTTTCCAGTGATTGTGAGTACGGCTGATGCTATGCTCAAAGCGGCTAGCGTTACTCTTGTCGGTTACGAAAAAACTGGCAGTGGTCAGTGTACTGCGATTGTAAGGGGTACTATTGCCGAAGTTCGGATTGCTGTTCAAGCTGGTGTTGAACACGCCCAGCAAGAAGGTCGTTTACACTCATCTACGGTACTTCCTAGACCATTTCCTAACTTGGAAGTAGTGTTTCCCATCGGTTGTAAACTATTAGAGCAGCTCTCGGGGTACAATCACGGTCGGGTTAGTAATCAAGCCTTGGGTCTTTTGGAGACGCGGGGATTCCCAGCCATGGTGGGAGCAGCAGATGCGATGCTCAAGGCTGCCGATGTTCAACTAAGTGCCTACGAAACCATTGGAGATGGTTTGTGTACTGCGATTATCAGGGGTGCTGTAGCCAATGTGGCTATGGCTTTACAGGTTGGCATTGCCCAAGCACAACAGATTGGTGAAATCGTTGCTGTCACAGTTATACCTCGCCCCCTAGAAGACTTGGAGAAATCCCTGCCAGTGGCACAGTGCCTGATTGAGGCAGAACCTCAACCGCTAGTGTTACCAATTAAGGTGAAAGAAGAAGTCAAGGAGCTGGTAGAATTGCCAGATTTAGGAAAGCTCCCGATGAGTACCAAAGACTCATAAAAAGTTTGTAATTATGACTTGGTAAGTTGCTAGATTTTTACAGCGGAATGGTTACAAAAAAAAGCGCTGCTCAAAAACTAGCCGTTGGGACTGCTGTGCCTCTGACAAGGAAACTAACAGATGATTTTCCCAACACTGAACCAGTTCTCGTGCAACGCTAAAGGGAAGGAAGACTGTCCTTTGTTCCAGTTATTGGCAATAATAACTCGAAATCCTCATAGATAAATGTCTTTTTAACGATGATTGTCATAGATATAATCTATATAAAATGCTAAGGAGAAATATACTTGAAACAAGCCACTCTGCACCAGCTAAGGGTATTTGAAGCAGTTGCTAGGCACAATAGCTTTACGCGAGCAGCAGAGGAGCTGTTTCTTACCCAACCCACTGTCTCTATGCAGGTAAAACAACTGACTAAGGCCGTGGGCATGCCCCTATTTGACCAAGTTGGCAAGCGCATCTATCTGACGCAAGCTGGTGAGGAACTTGTCAAAACCTGCCGTCAAGTCTTTGAACATTTAGACCAATTTGAGATGACTGTAGCAGATATTAAAGGTCTGAAACAGGGTCGATTACGTCTGGCAGTGATTACGACAGCAAAATATTTTGTTCCCCGTTTATTAGGTCCTTTTTGCAAGCGTTATCCGGGAATTGATATTTCCCTACAGGTTACTAATCATGAAGGCATACTCTCTCGCTTAAATGAAAATGTGGACGACATATATATTATGAGTCAACTACCGGAGAATATGGAAGTTGACACTCAGCCAGTGCTAGAAAACCCTTTAGTAGTATTGGCACCAATTGATCATCCTCTGGTACCCGAAAAACGTATCCGACTTGAACGTCTTGCTACTGAGTATTTTATTATGAGGGAACCTGGATCAGGAACACGCAAAGCAGTGCAGGATCTCTTTGATGAGCATAAGATTGCACTGAAAGTGCGACTGGATTTGGGCAGTAATGAAGCGATTAAACAGGCAATTGCTGGTGGTTTAGGAATTTCTGTATTATCTGTACACACCTTAGCTCTAAATAGTCCTAACTCTCAGTTGGCGATTCTAGACGTAGAAAAGTTTCCCATTGAGCGCTATTGGTATGCAGTTTACCCCAAAGGTAAGCAACTATCTGTGGTTGCTCAAACTTTTCTAGAGTATTTATTAACTGAAGGCAAGGAGGTTGCACACAAAACAGTAGGAGCAAGGCTGTCTGGCTTAGTTAATTACCAAGATTAGATTTTTATAGCAACGGACATATCAGTTAGGACATTCTATTTTGATTCAAAGGGAGCTCTTAGCAGGGAGTAGGGAACAAGGAAGTGTCCTAATCATAGTGGCGACGGCTATAACAGTGAGTTGGAAACAAGAGCAAGGTTAAGATCAAAGACTCCAAGACAGAAGGTACAAGAGTTCCAAGTTTACTTTCTTGATTTAATAAAAGTCTTTTAAATGAGCGACAGCTTACCCTTGAGCAAACTATTGCAAAAGTATTTTTTACAATAGTTCTGTTGAGTTAGAGTAATAGCATCCTTCAAGCTTAACTGCCATTGCCAGTTTCCAGCTATTTCAGAGATAATGACCACAATCAGAGCTAATCTGCATCAAGCTCGATTCAGATTTCCATGCCAATTCTCCCAAATTGATTTTTATAATGTATCATGGTATCTTTATTTTTGCTCAATTGTTTTCTTGTTAGATCATGCTACCCCACAAAAGATTAATATCTATATGTCCTTAGAAGTGATTTATGAAGGTGAATGTAGAAGTTTAAACTCTCTACTCTTGCCTTGAGTCCCAATCGTTCACTTTCACAAGGCTGGAATAACTTGGTTTTGGTACCTTCCCTTGTTCAGGAGTGGGGGTATGCGGTGAATACTTTCTTTAGGGAAGTACTTCTGAGGAATATAGCTTAAACATTGTTTTGATTTTGAGGAGTCCTTTAGGAAGACTATAAGAGATGGAAAATATTTGGACTGCAATTCAAGATTGGTTCCCGGCAATTAAAGAGAATCCCTTCACTTTTGATATACCACTGTCAAAAATCCTTCTAGTTGCCATAGTCATCATACTCACACAAGGGCTGAGGAAAACCTTTGCTGCAATTATAATCAAAAGCATCGAGCGCTTAACTAGTAAAACACAGACAAGGCTAGATGATGAATTGATTGCGGTTCTGAAACCATCATTAAACTTGCTAATGCTCCTGGCTGGAATCTGGCTAGTGCAGGTGATTATGGCAGAGGAACTTGGTGAGCAATTAAGCACAGCAATAGTCAGTTTTCTCAATTTAGTAACCATTGTCATTATTGCCTTTGTTGTTTACCGTGCTTCCTCAATCTTAGGACAGCTACTTGCTAACTCTGTACTACGGACTGACAGCGATCTCGATGATATACTAAGACCCTTTATACCGAAGATCTTTCAAACCATAGCCATTGTTATTATACTTCTCAAGGGCAGTGAGATATTTTTGGGCAAATCTGCCACTGCACTAGTCGGTATACTAGGTGGCGCAGGTATCACCATAGGTTTATTATTAAAAGATATTGTCTATGACTGGTTTTGTACAGTCATTATCTACTCAGATGGTCTTTTCCGAGAAGGTGACTGGCTGATGGTACCTGGATTAAGTGGTTTTGCTCAGGTTGCCAAGATCGGCTTTAGAAGTACAACTCTGCGGTTAACTCAATGGGGTGCGATCGTCAAAGTTCCAAATTCCAAAATGATCAGTGGAACTGTCGAAAATTGGTCACAATATGATGGTGCAGATCGGCTGATGTGGGGTTTTACTTGGAATCTAAAAATCGACGCTATTTCGGGGCAAAAGACTGCCAAAATTTGTGCCTCTATTAGAGAAATTTGCCAATCTATTGATGGCATTGTTCCTGAACAGATTACAGTTAGGTTTCAAAAAATTGAAGATAATGCCCGCGTTATTTTGATTACGGTATTGGTTGACAATCTAAGCTTATATTATACCGTCGAAGAACAATTCAATGTAGCAGTCTTGGAGCTACTGGAAAAAGAAGGAATTGATAGCCTCTCTGTAAAGCTGCAAACAGAACCACAGAAGTATAGTCAACTGATGAAGGAGACACAATACGCTAACAATTGAATGAAGTGTTTATGGTTCATTGTTCATTGTTGATAGGTCTGGGAAAATTAAAAGAAATGCTGGGATAAGTTGGTAGGTAATTTGCCCCCTATCAACTGAAGACACTTCAATAACGATGCCCCCCAATGCCCTTGCCAGACAAAACTTTTAACTGGCTCAATTGACAGAAATTGGGCTTTGAGCCCGTGTTTACCAAACTCTTTAAGTTCTTCTACAAAATTTATTGTCCCCCCAACCTCAAACTTTGCATCTGCCTTTAGTACAAAGGGATTCCAATGGCTATAGCTCTATAAAATCAGTGACAACCTCCCACACCAGCTGCTGTGGGGCATTAATCGACACCTGTGTACTCCATCCTTTCATCAGAGACATTCTCTGTGCCAAGCTTGGGTTCTTTGCTCTCATTCGCTTACCTGGGAAACTCTCATTTTTTCCTACCTTCCTTAACCAATTTGAGCCCACAGTTGTTCCCAATCCGTCACCGCTGGTCTTTTTCCATAATTGATGAGCTCAAAAGCTTTTCCTACTGTCACTTGATAATTTAAACACTCCACACAAACCTGCGCTACATCAATGCGGCTGCTTTCTCCATTTAGAGTATCTCCGGTTCCGATCACTACTGCTTTTTTGCCCTCGGTTTTGGCTCTTAGTAAACTATTTAGGTCGTAGGATGTATATGGTCCATCTATCAACCGCCCCGGACGGATAATCGTGTATGGTAATTGCGAAGCCTTAATGGCTGCTTCTGCCTCTAGTTTGGCATCGAGTATTCCAAAAGCGTTGAGAACCTTAAATGGAAATCGCTCTTTTCGCAACACCCCACAGGAAGAAATCAACACAAATCTTTTCAGGTTTTCAGGTGCAGCTGCTACTAAGTTTTTGACTCCTGAGCCATCTACTGCTCTGGGCGTGTTCTTGGCAACAAACCAGTTGAGGAAATCCCATCGCTGAGAAGGAAAGGCTGTAGTACCACTGCAACAGATAATATGGGTCACATTTTTTGTAGCTGTGGCTAAAGTCTCTTGGTAGCGAAGATCTCCCACCGCTATTTCTACTGCCTCACCAAACATCTGTCTGGCTTTATTTCTACTTCTGCTTAAAGCACGCACACAGAGATTTTTTGACAATAATTTGGCAATTACTAACTGTCCCACTCCACCAGTAGCACCAGCAACTAAAATTAAATCTGTCTTCTTGAGCATTGATTATTATTTGAGCTTCACTAACAGCTAGCTTGCCTCACTCAGTAAGCCTACGCCTGCTTCCTCCAGATTACATCTGTCGTCTCAATTTTCGTTTAATTATTTCCGCTTCGATGAATGTTATCACAAGGATTAAAGTCTTCTTAAGAGTTGTTGTATGCTAAGGAGACACTTCTAAAGCCTTGTTAACTAACGCCAACCCTTGTGTAAGTGCACTGTGCCTCCATGCAGAAGCTTTGGGACAAAATACTTCATATAATTGCGCTTTAATACCCTTGTGATCCTCTTTTCCGTAGAAATGAAAACGATTCTCTGCGCGAAGACTAGCTAAGACTTTAAGACCTGAATAAGTTCCAAATTCGGCGTTAAAATAGATGTAGTTTGTGTGAATCAAGTTATTAGCCAACCAATTCCCCATCAATCCCCGACATTTGTATGGTACGCGATCCGCAATTTTATCAAGTCCAAATTGTCTAAATACCCTTGTATAACGAGAGGGGTCAGGTAAAACACTTGGAAACAGTTCATAGTTTGCCCATTTTCCTAGTCCAGTATGAAAATCAAGATGAATAATCTGTTGGGCTGAACTTACCCATTGAGGCAAGGCAGCTTGAATGATTTGTGTAGATTTTGCTGGGCTACTGCCTCCAAAGAATAGTCCCTCTGAAAATTCATACTGACCACCAGCAATTGCTTGTTTGACAACAGGATAACCGTAACGCCAAATAGTCCTAATTGCAATCAACACAAAAGGATCTATTAGTGGTGGTGGCGATTTGGGATTAAGGAAGTCATTGAGCAACGAATACTCAAATGGTGCATCCTTATAGGTTTTATTTGATAGCAGAAAATTACGATTGAGATCAATATTATCCTCGTTCGTTCTTCTCAACCACGCCATACCATAAGGGTTGATTGCATGTATAAGTAATATTGCCCCATCAGTACCTATTTGTAATTCATTTCTACCTACAGCCTCTTGCATCCAAGCCAGCTGAACCGCTGAGCCAAAGAAACCTTCAATACCATGTAATCCTGATGAAACAACAACCATCCATTTTGGTTGTTTGACACCAATAAAAGCAAAATCAATGGTCAATTCTTCATGGTTAGACCCTTTTTCGTCAATGGCAAATGATTCCAAATTAGCCTTTAAATTAAGTGCAGCTTCTCGAAAGCGGTTTCGAGCAATAGTGTAACTGGCGGAGAATACATTGCTTAGCAACATTATTTAGGGCTTGCTTAATAAGTCTTTGGTAAGGAGAGGGAGAAGGGAGCAGGGAGTAGGGAGTAGGGAAAAGCCGATAGTTCTAAGCTTGATTATCCATGATCAGCAGTTATTTGTTGTTTAACTGCCGAGATGTTTTTGAGACGCTCTGATGACTTTGCCAATACCAACGCCACGGCAAATCAACGCCTTTTGTAATGCCAATACGAGTGGTTTGAGTCAAAGGGGGAGACTCGCCAACTTCCAGCCAAAGCCCTCCTTGAGGATTAGTCACATCGATTCCATTGAGAGTTTTATCAATAGATAGTGCTTTGCACAGTTTGGCTGGACCTGCACCAAGATGAGCATTATCTGGAAAAGCCACAGCCCTAATCAGCACCGCACTAGCTGTGTTTTCCTTGTCGGTGACGATGTTGAAACAATAATGCATTCCATAGACAAAATACACATAAGCATACCCTGCACAGCCAAACATGACCATATTTCTGCTAGTTTGCCCTCGATGGGCATGGCAGGCAGGCTCTGATTGCTCATAAGCTTCTGTCTCAACGATTTGAACCCGCTGTATCGACTCATTGATTTGTCGCACTAACCACATACCGACTAAATCCGGAGCCACTTCAATAACACGACGGCTATAAAAAGATCTCGGAATAATCTCACTCATCTCTGTGCTGTATCTTAAATTTAAATGGGAAATTAAAAAACCAAAAGGTGGTTAATCTCTTCAATGGAACTGATAGCGATCGCTACATACGTTATCACATAACTACGCGTTAGGCAAAGCCAGCATTTCGTCCAATATTCTCTCTAACTCTTACCAGAAGGAACTTTTGCTAATGACTCTGATTTGGCATCGATAAAATCAGATTGTTAGACTAGCTTCATGAGCTACATGAACAGGAAAAGCTCTCTAAGCTCTCAAAAGAGTCAATTAAGAGGGTGAGTGTAGAAGTTCGGGAAAGCCAGTAGCAGAGGCGAGAGGAATGAGGAGTTAGATGTCAAAGAACTGGGCGATAGTCGTTGGCATTAATAAATACGATAATCTGCAATCGCTAGAATATGCCCAACAAGATGCGGAGGCGATGGCGGCTTGGTTTAAGCAAGAAGCAAAGTTTGATAAGGTGTTTGTGTTTACAAACAACTCTCCTCCAATAGAAGAAGCCAATCCCCCGATTCCGACAACACCAACCTTTGGGAGGCTGCGGCGATTTCTACAAGCACAGTTTGAGAATAAGCAAAGAACTTTATTAAAACCACAGGACAATTTATGGTTCTTTTTTGCAGGCCATGGCAAAATTTACGCCGACGAAGACTATTTAATGCTGGAAGACAGTGACCCACAGGATGTAGAACATACAGCACTCTCTGTAGATTATGTTACCAAGCGATTACGGCGCAGTGGAGCAGATAATGTGGTGTTACTGTTAGATGCCTGTAGAAATGAAGAAAGTCGTAGTCGAGGAGAATTGGGAATTGGAAAACAGAGGCACCAGGGAGTGATAACTTTTTACTCGTGCCATCCTCACCAACAATCGTGGGAAATAAAGGAATTGGGACATGGAATATTTACCCATGTGCTTTTAGAAGGGTTACATCAGCAGAAAGAGGCTAATTGTGCAACAGTAGAGCGTTTAGACCAATACCTGCGCTATTACGTCCCCCAGCTAAATCATCGTTATGGCAAGCCTGTACAAAATCCTTATCTCAAGGCAGAACCGCCCTATAAGATGTACTTTATTTTACTAGAGCAGTGCGCCAGACTTAAAGATGTAGAGCCATTGAAATTCCAAGCATCTCTAGCGGAAAACAAAGGAAACCTGCCCTTAGCAGAGCAACTGTGGATTAGAGTATTGGCAGTATCTCGTGGAGACATAGATGCGATTGGCGCGGTAGCGCCAGCGCGGAGCGATCGCAGCGATTCAAAGAATAGCAGTAAAAAAGACGACCAGAGCTCAAGATTCCATTGCCGAAGCTGCCAATTCAACTGCTGGAGCTACGATTGCATCGAGAGGAGAAGTCGAAGAAGTTGATCAGGCTGCGATGGAAAGGGAACAACAGCAGCAGCAGAAATTAGAACAGTACCGGCACAGTTTCTCTCAAGCAGTGGAACAAGAATTTCCCCTGACTACAGCGAGTCGTAGACAGTTAAGGAGGTTACAACAATCTCTGCAACTGACAGATAAACAAAGAACACAGCTCGAAGAGCCAATATTAACCCAGAAGGAAGCACAATACCGGAAGCAGCAAGAACAACAGAGAATAAGGCAGCAACAGGAAGAACAAAGACTGCGACAACAACGAGAAGCAGACAGACGCCAACAACAAGCAACAACAATTACAACCCCAACGCCAATTACCCGAAAACAGTTTTTGAAGTGGGCAGGCTTGGGAGGTGGAGGCTTGGTGATAGCAGTAGTAGCTCGTCAGATTCTAGATTCTCTACAGATTGTTGTAGCTAAAGCGATATACATTGCCCCTACTGAAGGAGGACCTAAACTATTGGGATTGCCGCAGTGGTCAGTTGAGTTTGAAACGGTGAAGGTGAATGCAAGAGGGAAGGAAGTAGAACGCAATTCTAAGCAACAAGCCAAGTTCTTTAAGGAGGAGTTGGGTAATGGCATCAGCCTGGAAATGGTGGAAATACCTGGTGGTTCTTTTACAATGGGTTCCCCAGCATCGGAGAAAGGTCAAAGAAATTCTGAAAGTCCGCAGCAGGAAGTAAAGGTGCCAACTTTTTTTATGGGTATGTTTGAAGTCACCCAGCAACAGTATCAACAAGTGATGGGTAAAAATCCATCTCGCTTCAAGGGAGAGAAACATCCTGTGGAAAGGGTTTCCTGGAATGATGCGGAGGAATTTTGTAAGAAGCTCAGTCAAAAGACGATGGGACGCAGCTATCGTTTACCCAGTGAGGCTCAATGGGAATATGCCTGTCGTGCAGGAACAAAAACCCCATTTCACTATGGCGAAACGCTCACTGACTCCTTAGCAAATTATCGTGCAAGCGTTACCTATGCTTCGGAGCCAGCACGAGAATATAGAGAGAAAACCACCCCAGTAGGTAGTTTTCCGGCTAACGCCTTTGGCTTATATGATATGCATGGGAATGTGTGGGAGTGGTGTGCAGATGATTGGCATGCTAACTATGATGGCGTACCAAGGGATGGCAGTGCTTGGATAGAAGGCAATGATAGTAATAGCAACAAAGTGCTGCGCGGTGGTTCGTGGAACAACGATCCTGATCGCTGCCGTTGCGCGTCTCGCGACCTCAGCACTTTCGGGCGCGACGCTGTCAGCTACGTTATCGGTTTTCGTGTCGTCTGTGTTGGTGCCAGGACTACATAGCCCTTTGTCCTTTTTGCCCTCTTGCACTTGTTGCCGCCGTAAGGCGTATGAACCTTGCCAGAGCAGTTCTATGTTAAACAAAAAACCCCCAGCGCGAAGCGTTGAGGGCGGTCATCTAGGGTGCATCTACTACTTCTTCTTCCGGCATAGCTTTTGCCTCCTCCGGATGAATTGGCGGAAAACTATTAAGTTATAGCAGTCGCCACCCTTGGTATTTTTATGAAAATTTTGTACAAATTGCTGGTTTAACTAGAACGCCAATTCACGTATATATAGCGCTACGCGCAAGGCAGAAGGCAGAAGGCAGAAGGCAGAAGGCAGAAGGCAGAAAGCAGAAGGCAGAAGTTGACTGTGACAAGGTTTTAGCGATTTAGCTTTTCCTAACCTTAATACGTACTGCTATATCAGGGCAAAATTAATTTAACATTTTGTTGTCAGGAATAGAGAATACTATCAGCAAAAAAAAGCATCCATATTAGTAACATGGATGCCCGGAGTTCTCTCTAGATGTAGACCAGAATACAGTGTTTAATGGTAACGATGCGACTGAATTTGAATAGGAAGACTTGAACTGATTGTGATGTTAAATAAGATTCGCTCAACTCAACACTTTAATTGTGTTTTTTTTTAAAAAAATACACCAGTGAAGATAGGAAATTTAAGATATTTTTTATCGAAATTAATATGGGTCAAATCCCCATCCAATTTGTCTCCGCGTCTCCGCGTCTCCGCGTCTCCGCGTCGACCTGTCGACCTGTCCCCCTGTCCCCCTGTCCCCCTGTCCCCGCGTCTTTAACGAGCCAGAGTTGAGCAGTGAACATTGATCTATGCTCATTAACCAATAAAACAGTTAGGGCAATTATTTTTCTAGCACAATCGGAATCGTAAAGTGGAAGCGACTGCCTTGCTTTTTACCAGCCGAAGTAGCCCAAATTTTTCCGCCCATGCCTTGAATAATTTGGCGACAAATAGCCAAACCAATACCAGTGCCGCCAGCAGTACGTCGCAGAGCATCTTCCTCCTGATAAAAATGGCTAAATATTGCTTCTAGCTGACTGGGTGCAATGCCTCGACCTGTATCAGCTATAATCACTTCTAGCATCGGACTGGGTAAGTCTGCTGGAGTTGTCTCAACTTTAAAATCGTACAGCAGAGCTTGAATCGTGACTTCCCCACTAGCCGCTGTGAACTTGCAGGCATTATCTATAAGTTTACTTAAAACCTCTACAAGCTTGTCTCCATCGGCTTGAATTGGAGGCAGTTGAGAAGGCAATTCAACTTTAATTCGAGGTAATTGTTTTTGCTCAGGCTTGTTTGTCAAACCACTAAGGACTAAATCTAGAGCTTGTTGGAGTTCAAGAGATTCTGGGCGATGGTATACTTGCCCGTGTTCTAATCGAGAAAGTGTAAAAAAATCTTGAATCAGTTGGCGCAGGCGCTCAACGTCCTTGAGAGCAATCTCAAGCATTACCTGCTGATCCTGTGAATCCATCATTGGTTCACTAGCTAAACTCTCTAAACAAATCTGGATTGTAGACAAAGGAGTTCGCAATTCATGACCAACAATAGCAATCAGGTTACTCCGAGTATGTTCTAAAATTGCTAACTGGCGATTGAGTACAGCTAAATCTTGATCACTTTGGGCTTGAGTCAAAGCTTCCTGAGCTTGAGTAGTGATAGCTTCAACGCTAGACAACTGAGCTTCTCGCCAGAGATAGGGTTTGGGTTCCCCTTGATGTAGCTCCAACATTCTCAACAAAGCTTCTTCGACAACTAAACCTAGATTTTTTTGGAGTTCAAGAGATTCTCGATGATGATACACTTGCCCTTGTTCTAATTTAGAGAGAGTAAGCAAATCATGAAGTAATTGGTACAGGCGCTGTGCATCCCTCAAGGCAATGTCTAGCATTAGTTGCCGAAACCTGGGGAATACTTCCCCTTCACTAGCTAGACTTTCCAAACTAACTTGGATTGTAGATAGGGGAGTCCAAAGTTCATGAGCAATAGTGGCGATGAGTTTACTCTGGGCGTGTTTTAGTAATGCTAACCGGCGATTGAGTGTTGCCAGTTGCTTTGCGGTGGAATGGCTATCGGTGGTGAGACTCATTTTTAGGCTCTTGCACTCCATCACTAGAGTTCCCGTCTGCTTCCAAAGCTCGTTATCAAGCCAACGTAACATTTTGTAAACTAATGTAACAGAAATGTTGCACAATATAAAGACTACTTCGTCATTAGGTAGCAATGGCTGCTCCTGTCGAAGAGTTCCAAAACACTAAATATATCGACAGCTAAACTCAGGAAATGAGCCAAGATGTAATTGTCATTGGTAGCGGTATTGGTGGGTTAACTGCTGCTGCACTGCTAGCTCGTTATGGGAAGCGGGTACTAGTATGCGAAAGCCACGGGATTGCCGGTGGTGCAGCTCATAGTTTTTCCCGTCGCGGTTTTAAGTTTGATTCTGGCCCTTCCTTCTACTGCGGTTTGGGCAAGAGTCGCCCTAGTCTTAATCCCTTGCGACAAGTGCTAGATGTCTTGGGAGAATCTCTGGCAACTGTTCCCTATGATCCTCTGGGGCATTACCATTTTCCGGAAGGAATTTTTGCTGTTCATAGTGATGCCCAGCGTTATCGGGAGGCAGTTGCTCAGATTACGCCCCAAGGTGCAAAGGAACTAGCAAAATTTGAACAGCGTCTGTTGCCACTCTACGAAGCCTTAAAGGATATCCCCACAATTGCCCTAAGAGCTGATTGGCAGTTAATTCCTGTTCTCATCGGAGATTATTTGCCCTCGCTGTTAAAAATGCTGCCTCAATTAGGTATCATCCAGGGTTCAGTTGGTGCGATTATGGACAAAGAAGTGCGTGACCCCTGGGTAAGGCGACTGATTGATTTAGAGTGCTTTCTGCTGTCAGGAATGAAAGCAGAGGGTACAATTGCCCCAGAGGTGGCGTTTATGCTAGGGGAACGTTCCCGCGCTGGTGTTGAGTATCCAGTAGGGGGCAGTGGTGCCATTGTTAATGCCTTAGTGCGTGGTTTAAGAGGCTGGGGTGGGCAGTTGCGGCTCAATGCCCATGTTGATCAAATCCTGGTGGAATCTGGTAAAGCAGTTGGTGTCCGTTTGAGGAATGGGGAAATTATTAAAGCAGCAGTAGTTATTTCTAATGCTACAATCTGGGATACCTTTGTAGGGACAAATCAGAACCCTCCCCTACTGCGTCCCCAGAATTTGTCCCAGTCTTACCGACAATCAGCTTTAGAGACACCAGCAGTTGAGAGCTTTATGCATCTCCATCTGGGGATTAGAGCCGAGGGATTAGAGCAATTGACAGGACATCATGTGGTAGTTCAAGATACCAACCAAGATCTTACCGAGCCTGGTAATACCTGCATGATTTCCATTCCCTCGGTGTGGGATGCTACCCTGGCTCCAGAGGGGCATCACGTAGTTCATGCCTACACTTTGGAACCCCATCAAGGTTGGCAGCGGGATGAGGGGTATGAGCACAAGAAAAAAGTGCGATCGCAACCTTTATTATTAGCTTTAGAGCGGGTAATTCCAGATATTAGAAAACGCATTGTCCTTGAACTAATTGGCACACCCTTAACTCACGCTCATTACCTGCGTCGCTATCGCGGAACCTATGGTCCTGCAATCGCTGCTGGTAAGGGAATGTTTCCCGGTACACAAACGCCGATTTCTGGTTTGTATCGGGTGGGTGACAGCACGATGCCAGGAATTGGAGTTCCTGCAGTTGCTGCTTCTGGGATTCTGTGTGCTAATACCTTAGTATCGCCTCGGCAGACAGCAGAATTATTATAAGTAATAAATAACAACAAGAAAATTTATTACTTATTACTTATTACTTAAAATGACTTAGGCTCGCTATAATTCGCATAATTTTGATAGTCCTATCCCAACTACCACTAGCAAGAGTACGTCCATCGGGACTAAAAACAACGCAACTAACTCCATTTAAATGTCCTCTAAACTCACCAAGCTGTTTCCCTGTACTAACATTCCAAAGTTTAATAGAGTTATCCCAACTACCACTAGCAAGAATCTGCCCATCGGGGCTAAAAGCAACGCAACTAACACCATTTAAATGTCCTTTTAGTTTGCCAACTTGCTGCCCAGTATAAACATCCCAAAGTCTAACCGTTTTGTCAGCACTGCCAGTGGCAAGAATTTGTCCATTAGTGCTAAAAGCAACAGAATCAACTAACCATGAATGACTTGTAATCCTACTAATTTCTTCGCCTGTACGTACATCCCAAAGTCTGACAGTTTTGTCAGCACTGCTAGTGGCAATATTTTTGCCATTGGGGCTAAAAGCAACAGCACTAAGAGCATCTGAATGGCCTCTGAGAGTGCAAAGCTGTTGTCCAGTTTGGAAAAACCATAATTTAATAGTTTTGTCAGCACTGCCACTAGCAATAATTTTACCATTGGGGCTAAAAACAACAGCACTAACTGAATCTGAATGCCCTGTGAGGGTAGAAAGATGTTGCCCATTGCGCATATTCCAAAGCTTAATAGTTTTGTCATCACTGCCACTAGCAAGAGTTTTGCCATTGGGACTAAACGCAACAGCACGAACAGCATCTGAATGCCTAGAAAACCAATTACCAAGGGTACGGATTTCCCACGCCATCTTCAGTTGCCACAATTTGATAGTTTTGTCAGCACTGCCACTAGCCAAAATTTGTCCATCAGGGCTAAAAGCTATGGCATAAACTGTTCCTGAATGTCCGGCGATGGTACTAATTAAAGAGAGCTTGACAGAGACAATTCTGGGACTAGTTTGCTGTAGAGATTTTTGAGAGAGGACCTTAGTAAAGTTAGGTTTTCCAGAGATTTGTCCTGCCACCTTACCTTTACCGATTGTGCTTGGAATAACTAGGGCTTGCATTACTTCCTGAGCTGATTGATAGCGCTGCCTGACAGTACTGTGAACCATTTTGTCGAGAACATTTGCTAATTGCTCACTAACTGGATTATTGACTAAGTAATGCCTCCAGACAAAGCCACTTTCGAGGACATCATACAAGTCAAACGGCTCTAGTTGAGTTAACAAGTGAATACAGGTGACACCCAAGCTGTAGATATCACTAGCAAAAACCGCTTTCCCAAAAATTTGCTCTGGAGCAGCATAACCTGCAGAGCCAATAGTTGTCCCAGTTTTAGCTAAAGTTGCAGGTGTGGTATACTTGGCAGCTCCAAAATCTACCAACGCCAAATCTCCCTTAGCTCCTTTCAGAGAAGGGGGTACTTGGAGATTAGCTTCCTCTTGAGTAGACAAATGTGAAGGGGGCAATCTCCGACGGATGATATTCTCTGGCTTAATATCTCGATGAATTACCTTGCCTGTGTGGATAAATTGCAGTACAGGCAGTAAGTCAGCTAGGAGGTGGCGAATTTCAGCTTCTGGAAATGCCCCAGATTCTGCTAACTCCTGAGCTAAATTTTGCCCGTCGATGAATTCCTGCACAATATAGAGGTAATTGTCTTGCTCAAAATGCGCCAGTAGTTCTGGAATCTGGGGATGCTTGCCCAATTTTTCCAGTTGCAGAGCTTCCTGCTGAAATAATTTTGCAGCTTTGAGAACATTGTTTCCTGCTTGAGGGTAAAACTGCTTAATTACACAACGGGGTTTTGAAGGTATGTACTCATCCTCTGCCAAAAAAGTTCTGCCAAAGCCTCCTTGAGCAATGGGCTTGAGGGCTCGGTATCGTTGTGCTAACAATAGTTTAGTGCCGCAATTTGAGCAAAACTTATTGCTCTCAGGGTTTTGGGGACTAGAGCAGTTGGGGTTGAAGCAGTAGCTCACCGTGCAATAGGGGGAGTTTAACATCCTCCCTGTTAATAGCTGCAAGATTGGTAAGATCCATGCTGCTATCAACGGGGATTCCAACATCACTATTGGTACTTCCTGATTCTGCCATATCAGTTACACCAGCGACGTTGCTGTTGTTGAAGCAGAGGTAGTTGTGTCTACAGGCATTTGTTGGCTCAAGTCCAGCTGGGGTGAACGCAATTTTGCGTGGGATTTGAGTTCTCCGCGTCTGGAGCGTCTGGAGCGTCTGGAGCGTCTGCTTAATTATTTCCCCACACCTTTTTTCGCTCACCCGTCCAGCCGTTTCTGCTTGCCCTGCACTACTAAGTCCCATCGATAAACTTGCACTTAATAATTAGTTACAAACTATTGAGTAAACTGAGGATTTCACTGATTAGGATCAGCAAAATCCTCTGTAAAGAAGGTCAGATAGTAATTAAAGTTAACTATAAAGCAACGTTCTTCGTAAGATAGATCGGAACTTAACTTGTTGATCAGTCGGTGATACTTCTTGAACGCATTGGCTCTCAACAGTTGAGGGTCTTGCCATAGTTTTGCTGGTTGATTTGGTTGACTTAGCATATATTTCCTAGTGCCGATGGCAGTGCTTATGATTGTTGTTATGACTGATCGAGGCGCAAGTCTGCCACGGTATTTTCACGGAAATTTGCTATTGCTCTATCCTGCCGGAATTGCTCCCAGGCTCATTTTCCCTAAAGCCTCTCGAAAGCAACAGGCGTTCTCGCTTCTTGCGTGCAATCTCTTGAAGATCAACACTGCGATCAGTTTCATCTACAATCTCACCAGTAATCACCTCCAGCACATCCTCTAGTGTCACCACACCAGAGACGCCTCCATATTCATCCAGTACAACCATGAGGTGTTCGCGGGTTTTCTGAAACACTGGCAGCAATTTATCTGCCCTGATGGTTTCAGGAACAAAGTGAACTTTACGAGTCATAGTATAAATTTCTTGCTCGTTTTTTCCTTCAATCATCGCCGTCAGCAATTCCCCTTTGAGAGCTACCCCAATCACTTTATCAATCGAATCTTCAATCACAATCATCCTGGTATGTTGAGAGGCAATAATCTCTTGTTGAGCTTCAATTAATGTTAAGTTCCCCTTAATATAGGTAATAATAATTCGAGGCGTCATCAGGTCAGAAGCTGTGAGGTCATTTAATCTAAAAACCCGCTGAATCATATCAGCTTCATCATCTTCAATTACCCCTTCTTGGTATCCTATTTTTGCTAAAAACTTAATTTCTGCCTCATTCGTTGTCGGTGGTCTTTTACCTTTGGTAAAGGGTGCAGTGATCTTTTCCATCAACCAAACTAGAGGTGTGAAGACAATAGTCAAAAAGCTCACAGGTATGGCAACTAGTAGGCCAATTGTTTCAGCGTAGCGTTCGCCTAGGGTTTTGGGAACAATTTCACCACAAACAATGATCAAGAAAGTCAAAACTCCAGAAAATAAACCTAACCAGGCATCTCCCAATTCCTGAGCAGCCAGTCTGCCAATCACAATACTGCCAACAATATTGAAAATATTGTTAAGGATAACAATGGTTGTAATCGGTCGATTCATTCTTTGACGAATTGCCAGCAGTGCCAGTGCTGAAGGCTTTTTTGACTGTGCTAACTGCTGGACTTTGATCGCAGAAACTGACAGCAATGCTGTTTCTCCGCAAGCACAAAGCGCTGAACCTGTAAGTACAATTAGCACAACGATCAAGATTTTCAGCATGGCATTTACTATCTCTGGGTTGGGGAGTTATCTCAAATCCGGTTAAATATCCACACTTAAGGGTGAACATAGCAGGGGAGGTAGAGGTATAAAAAATTAGAAATGTTTGCATCCATGACAGCAATTATGACGAATTAAAGGGTTATTCAAAAGCGAGTATCTAGGAGAAGGAAAGGTAGCAATCGTAGGCACAAAGCTTTCACAAGCTTGGGAAAGTAACACCAAGGTGAGAAAGTACCAAAAAAGCTACATGAAACCAGGACTTAGGCACTCAGATATTTAAAATGGCCGTAATCCTCTGTTAATGAAGTTAAGAAGTTAAGAAGTTCCCTATAGGCTAAAACGTTGATTTTTCTTTTCAATGCGTAAGTCCTAGAAAGATGATATAGCTGTCCACATTGCAGATGCAGGCTTGAGCGAGATCACAATGCAGCTATTATCATTAAGAATAGAGCGCTGGGGTATCGCGTTCTTAAAGCTCAGTTAATATCCAACAGCAAGGCAGGAGGCAGAAGGCAGAAGGCAGAAGGAACAACAGTTTGGGCCATTAACTAATATCAAATAAATATATGATTTAAATGCGTAACAGCTTACCGAAAGCCGCTCCAGAAGCCTACACCATACTTGTTCGAGTTGCTGTAGGAGTATGTCACGATTAAGCTAGCACAGTCGGATATTGATTCATCTAGGGTTGCACAGCGTGTCAATTTCAAGCTTATCGAAGCTTTCCTCTGGTTCTGAAACTAGGAAGCGCTTACCAAAATCAGCTCCTCCTCTTCAGCGGCTACTTAATTATGGACATAAATATCGCCCCCTGATTTGGCAAGCAATCGCTTGCTCAGTCTTCAATAAAATTTTCGATCTAGCGCCACCAGTCCTCATTGGTGCCGCAGTCGATGTCGTCGTGCAGCAACAGAATTCCTTGATTGCCAAGCTAGGAATCACAGATGTCTTTAGTCAACTGCTCATCCTTGTCTTTTTCAGCTTGCTAATCTGGGGATTGGAATCAATTTTTCAGTACGCTTATGAACGCCTGTGGCGTAATCTCGCCCAGGTAATTGAACATGATTTGCGCTTAGATGCCTATGAGCATTTGCAATCTCTAGAATTAGCTTATTTTGAGGACAGCAGTACTGGCGGTTTGATGTCAATTCTCAGTGATGACATCAACCAACTGGAGCGCTTTCTTGATGTGGGAGCGAATCAGCTGCTACAGGTATCGACAACAGTGTTAATTATCGGCAGTGCTTTTTTAATTGTGGCTCCCAACGCTGCCTGGATGACAATTATTCCTATACCTTTTATCCTGTGGGGTTCAATTGCCTTTCAGCGTCTGCTTGCCCCCCGTTACGCTGATGTTCGAGAGAAGGTGAGTTTACTTAATGGGCAGTTAGCGAATAATCTGACGGGAATTACCACCATTAAAAGCTTTACTGCCGAAGCTTATGAAATTAGTCGCATTGAAGCCCAAAGCCAAGCCTACCGACAAAGTAACCGCCGTGCCATCGCTTTGTCGGCAGCATTTACACCCTTGATTCGGATGGTGATCCTCTTTGGCTTTACTGGTATTCTCCTCTACGGTGGGATGGAGGCAGTGGCTGGGAATTTGTCAGTGGGTGTTTATAGTGTCTTGGTATTTATGACACAACGCTTGCTATGGCCTTTGACGGCACTGGGAAATACTCTTGATCTATATCAACGGGCGATGGCTTCGACAACGCGGGTACTCAATCTCCTCGATACTCCCATTGCTATGCACCAAGGAGAAATGCCGTTACCTGTAGCTGAAGTGCAAGGACATCTTCAGTTAAAAGAGGTTAGTTTTGCTTACCAAGGGCGCTCCCAAGTTATTCAAAATCTTTCTCTAGATATCCCAGCTGGTAAAACTATAGCGATTGTTGGTGCCACTGGTTCCGGTAAGAGTACTTTAGTAAAACTGTTACTGCGCTTATATGAGGTGCAATCGGGAGAAATTATCCTCGATGGCATAGACATCAAGCAATTGCAGCTACAGGATTTGCGCCGCGCTATTGGCTTAGTTAGTCAGGATGTATTTTTGTTTCACGGTACAGTTAGGGAAAATATCACTTACGGCAGTTTTGATGCCAGCTTAGAAGAAGCGATCGCAGCCGCAAAAATTGCCGAAGCTCACGAGTTTATCAGCCAATTGCCCCAAGCTTATGAGACCATTGTTGGTGAACGTGGTCAGAAATTATCAGGAGGGCAACAGCAGCGATTGGCAATTGCTCGCGTTGTCTTGAAAAACCCCCCAATTCTGATTCTTGATGAGGCGACTTCAGCGGTAGATAACGAGACAGAGGCAGCAATTCAAAGATCTCTTGAAAAAATTACCGCTAATCGTACTACAATCGCGATCGCTCATCGCCTTTCCACTGTCCGCAATGCTGATTGTATTTATGTCATGGAGCAAGGCCAATTAGTTGAGCAAGGGCGGCACGAGCAATTGCTCCAACAAGAGGGAATTTATGCGATGCTCTGGCGTGTGCAGTCTGGTTTAAAGTGATGTTGATTAAAATCGCAGGGTAAATAATGATTAAACTTGGTAACACCAAACAGGAACTCTCAGAAGATAATTGGCGACTTCGACTTGATAAGTTTGTCAAAAATTATAAACAGGAATTGGCAGCATTAGCTTGGGGGCTATTTTTAGAGAAGGGAGAAAGTGATGATACTCTCGGCATTGACTTAAAACCAAAGCCCCATTTCATCTATTGTCCCAGAGAAGCGATCGAGAAACTTAATAATAAAGTTGATAACCAGCTACAAGAGATTTTGGGCTTTGTCGATGCCCATAAACCTGAACAAGAAGTTCTACTTATTGGCATCAGCAACGGACAGCTGAAGTTAGTTCAGTTTGAATCAGAACCTACTCCTCCTGATTGTTATCAGCAGGTAGGAGAGAGTGTTGATAGTTTACTAGAAAGATTAGAGCAGCTTTTGAGTGAGGAAATAGGGGAATTGTGTTGAAATAGAAACAAAAATGCTACAAATAATTACCTGGAAAAAATAAAGTTTGCTGGTTGAGGCAGGGTGTAGGGTGTGGGGTGTGGGGTGTGGGGTGTAGGGTGTGGGGTGTGGGGTGTAGGGTGTAGGGTGTGGGGGGGTGAGCGAAATTTTGGTTGGAATTTCAATTCTCCGCGTCTCCGCGTCTCCGCGTCTCCGCGTCTGTTTACTTATTTCCCCACACGTTTTTTCACTCACCCTATTGGTAGTCCTTTAGAAGTAATGCTGGCTAGACTCATAGTTACAAACCACCACTTTCTCCCATGCGCCTTTCACGCCTATTAACACTAATTATTGGTCTCAGCTTGATTCTGGTGCTAACGCTGTGGCTAATTAATTCCTTCTATCGACTCTATATCCAAATTGCCTTTACAGCCCCACTGCTAGCAAATTTACTGGTATTGTTATTAGTTGTCCTACTAGGGACATTAATCTTCGCTTTAATTTACTACACGGGTTTGTTTGGAAGCTCCCGGAAGCAATCGACTCAGCGTCGCTTAGAACCAAAAGTACCCCAAGCCAAGACTGAGGCAGCCACCGAAAACCTCAAAGCAGTGCGGCAGCAGGTGGCACAAATTCAGGATCAAGTGGCGCAACAAGCCATGCTTCGCCGCTCTCAGGAAATTGAATCAATCCTATCGAGCCGAGAAATAATGGTGGTGGTGTTTGGTATAGGTTCAGCTGGAAAAACTTCGCTAGTGAATGCCTTGATAGGGCGGATGGTTGGTAAAGTTGGTGCCCCTATGGGTACGACAGAGGAGGGAGAGACTTATCGCTTGAAGTTGAAGGGATTAAATCGCCAGATTCTAATTGCTGATACACCGGGGATTTTAGAGGCTGGTGTTGTCGGTACGCAGCGGGAACAAATGGCACGGCAGTTGGCAACAGAAGCCGATTTGTTATTGTTAGTAGTGGATAATGACCTGCGGCAGTCTGAATATGAGCCACTGCAGAGGTTGGCAGAGATTGGGAAACGATCGCTACTAGTCTTTAATAAAACTGACCTTTATACTGAGACTGATATAGAAAAAATTCTGGCGCGTTTGCGGCAAAGACTGCGGGGCTTTATTGCCGCCTCAGATGTGGTGCCAATTGCTGCTGCTCCCCAGTCTGTGAAACTTGAAGGTGGGGAATTATTCCAGCCAGAACCTGAGATTATGCCTTTAATAAAACGTCTGGCGGCAATTTTGCGCTCTGAGGGAGAAGACTTAGTAGCTGATAATATCCTACTGCAATCCCAACGCTTAGGAGAAGAAGCTCGAAACCTGATCGATAAACAGCGCCGACAGGAAGCACAGAAAGTAGTAGAGCGCTTCCAGTGGATTGGAGCTGGTGTAATCTCTGTAACTCCCTTGCCAGTGGTGGATTTATTAGCAACTGCTGCTGTCAATGCTCAAATGGTTGTGGAAATTGGCAGAATCTACGGCTGCGAACTTAATATGGAACGAGGTAGGGAATTAGCTCTTTCTCTGGGCAAAACTTTGGCGAGTTTAGGGATTGTTAAGGGAGCGATTCAATTGTTAACTACCGCACTCCACCTTCATGTTGCTACCTTGTTGGTAGGCAAGGCAATTCAAGGTGTTACAGCCGCTTATTTGACTAGAATTGCAGGTAAGAGCTTTATTGAATATTTCCGTAATGACCAAGATTGGGGCGATGGTGGTATTACCGAGGTAGTACAGCAGCAGTTCAAACTTAGCCGCAGGGATGAGTTTATCAAAGATTTTATCGGACAAGCGATCGCCTTTGGCGCTGCCCCTGGGGCAATCGCACGAGTAGTTAAACCTCTTACTGATTCTCCTAACTCAGACAATGATATTGAAGAAGGAGTCAGGAAGATGAAACCAGATGGGGATTCAAACCCCTTGCTGTAGACAACCATTCTCCCTACTCACCTGTTTTTTAACCTTCCCAGTCGCCCTCGCAGCAGTTAAACTCATTTGTGTACTTTTGTAAAAAAAACAATAGTACTAACTATTTGTGTATTATTTTGATTTAGTAGAGAAAATAATCTTTCTCTAAAGCACTAAGAACAATGAAAGGAGCAATACATGAGTAGTGTTGACAGTGATCCAGTTCTGCGTAATTATTCATATCTCGGCTATTCCTATAACATCCTTAAATTAGACCCCACTGACCTTATGGAGACACAAAGCCAGAAAGAGGTTAAGGATGATCAATCAGCCTCAACGAATCCAAGAAATATCGTGGATTTGAATGCCCAAGGATTTGAACCTGTTGGCGGCCAGCCCTATCAAAAGCCAAAGAACACAATTTATCAATCCACTCCTAGTCTGAAAGATGAGGTATTTGCCAAATATCAGCGGAATGTTTCCGAATATTACGAACAACATAACTCGGGTTTGTCACTAGGTCTAGGTATTCTCAGTGGTATCTTCGGGTTTACTTCCAGTCTTGGTTATAGTAGGTTTGTTTATGAAAGTACTGATCAGCAACGACTAGCTGTTTATTCTCACCAATATGTCCAGAACCATAGACTAGCTTTAAGTGAGTCTGAGAATGCAGTGGTCAATCAAATCAAGAACTACTTTAAGCTAGGACAAGAATTTCAAAACCGAGTTAAGGCACTTCCTAATTCCCGAGACTCTCAAGAGGATAAGCAGGAGTATAAAAACTTCATCGAAAATGTTGGCACTCACTATACCTGGGAAGTGCGTTTTGGTGGACGGAAGAATAACTACTCTTACATTGGCAAAGATTCTTACGAGCGTCTGGAAGGGGAAGGTATAAATGTCAATCTGGGCGCTGAGTTTTCCTTTAAAAAACTCACTGGGCAGCTAGACAGTGGTTTTGAAGACGAAAATATGAAGCGATTTCAGGAAGAAACAGCCGAATATTACCGTCGAATAGAGACACAAGGAGGCTCTGTAGGAATAAGCGATCTTGACGAGTGGGTAAAAACTATTCCAGATGATCCCGTACCAGTCAAAATTAAGCTGGCTCTAGTGTATGAACTTCTAATTCCAGAGTTGTTTGAGGATGAACCTGAAATTAATCGCAAACGCCAATTGATGCAGGAGGCATACCAAGACTATCTCAAGGAAAACGGTATCCCTAGCGAAACCAGATCTGTGTTAACAGTAGTGTATGAATTCGGGAATAGTTTTTATCAGTTTGACTACACAGCCCTAGAATGGCCACCAGAACAGAATCAGGGACTCGAATGGAATAAGGCAACCTTAATATCACCAAGCAAAGGGTTTTATCCTGCAGTCAGTTGGTATGAAAATAAGGAAACCCTTTACTCAGTATTCAAACCAATGTATCCACAGGAAGGACTGGGTTACTCAGAACTTTATCAGTTTGGATGGTCTTCAAAATTGCAAACCAATGGTGATACTTCTATGAGGTACGAATCGCCGGGACTTGCAGAATTTGATGATAAGCTTTACTGCGCTTTTATCAAAAATAGACCAGAGGAGGGACTGTTTTACATGAGCTTTGATCGCAACAACAACGGTTGGACTCGTCCTCAAAGAATCGGTGATTACCAACCTAATAGCGCTCCTGCACTTGCCGCATATAATGGCAAGCTATATTGTTATTTTGTACAAGTAAGCTCCGGAGAGCTTGATGTACCCGTCAGTTTGTTAGCTATGGACAGCTCAGAAAATTGGGAAAGGGTCTTAAATTACAATTATCCAGAGCAAGAGGCTTACCAGGTAGGAGCTGTAAAATTTGAGGACAAGTTGATTTGTGTTCTAACAGGAAAATTTACTAATCTCGGAGGGAATTATGGAATTTCAATCAAAGAATACGGAGAGGATCTTACTTCTTTGTCTCAATATATAAGATTAGATGATAGTGCTTACAAAATCGGAGTTGCAGCGCTTGGTGATAAGTGTTTCTTCATCTACAATCTTCCTGGAGGTCGTCTTCACTTCATAACGGGTGAATATATATCAGATCCTCCTAACAGGGCACTTGTATTTTCTGACCCAAAAAGAATAGAGAACAATAACGCGAACTATTTCAATGTAGCAGTCAGGAAATCAAACCTTCCTCTTGTTCGTCCTAAGATGAATTAGTTACTAGCTAATCAATCCTCCATCTCATAAGTTATATTCAGGAACAAAGCCCAGCAACCCTTTACAAATGCTGGGTTTATCTGCTAATTTAAACCAATCTACTGAAATTGAATATTTCCGTAATGACCAAGATTGGGGTGATGGTGGTATTACTGAGGTAGTACAGCAGCAGTTCAAACTTAGCCGCAGGGATGAGTTGATCAAAGATTTTATCGGACAAGCGATCGCCAAAGTGGTTAAGCCTCTTACTGATTCTCCCAACTCAGATTGACAGCAGCGGGGGATGGCTCGGGGAGATGGGGGAAGAAATCTTGCTCCCTGCTCCCTACTCCCTACTCCCTGCTCCCTACTCCCCATGACTGAAATTTTCCCTAGATGGTGCTAGTGTGGGCAAAACGCGATCGCACCAAAACAGCGTTCCAGATGCTACACACAGAGGAATAGTTACAAAATTTAACAGTGGCAAGCTCACTAATCCGATACAAACAATACTAAAGCCAGCACTAGCAGGTAAGCAGCCAAACACAATTGCTAATTTTTTCCGAAAACTGAAGCGTCTACGTTCTGAAGGACCGTCTAGAAAATCGAGGCAGATAATAGTTGCTGTCAGCATAAAACCACCAACAGTAGCAACAGTAGTCCCAATTCCAGGTAAAAAATTCAGCATTAGCAAAGGCAGCCCTATTACCAAAGCTAAAACTAATTTTTTTAATTCAAACAGAATTGCTCGTCCAATATCCCGGACTATTCCTACTTCTACTATTTGTATCTTACCAGTACGCAACTCTTCCAATTTTTCCGAGAGTTGACCATACCATGGCGCACCTAGGAGTGTACCAAATTGTACCAATAAAAAACCAGTGAGAAAGAATAGCAACCCTATCAGTAGCACGTCTAGTAAAAAATCGATGCCAGTTGCTAGAAACCTAAGGAAACCAAGCCAAGTTGGAAGGTTAGTAAGGATAGCTTCTAACCAATTAGAAAGCACCATTTCCAAGCTTTCAGTAGCCCGTAAACTAGGAATGAGTAACCCCGCATAGAGGATAATCCCAACCACGATATTAACCAAAATCGGCATAATTAGGTAGTTCCACAGGCGAGGAGTACGCCCCAAAAGCGCTAGTGAACGCAAAGGGTAGCTGGCCCCGGTTAGAAATCCAAATCCACTAAGTATTTGCAACATGTTAGTGTTAGTTTTGAAGTCTCCTGACGTTAAAACGACGAGGATTAAAAAGGAAGTAGCGCCCGGATAAATCCCGTATCTCGCTCGAAGTTATTTTTCGGTTTCTTGAGCTAGGGTGCATTTAAAGAGGGAATGGGGAGTAGGGAATAGGGAATAGGGAATAGGGAATACTCAGATGTGGATTTAACCCCAACTGAGTCAGGTTCACTTATAAGAAGTTAATAGAAGTCGCCAATTTTAACCCTCTGCTTTTCAGTTAAAGCTTACATTTTCATAGTTCCATAAGAATTCCTCAAAGCATCTCCCCATCCCCCCATCCCCCCATCTCCCCATCTCCCCATCCCCCCATCTCCCCATCCCCCCCTCTCCCCCTCTCCCCCTCTCCTTTTGCATCCTATAATGATGCGACCATCAATGTTAAGCTAATCAATGGTTGACTCAGCTGCTGCCTCAATTCAATTACTACAACGCCAAGCTGCATCTCTATTACTGTATCAATCGGTCTTTTGTAAACCCATAGGTCTTGCCTTTGTAAAGTTACTGCAAACCATTCGTCACTCTCAGCATGATGGATTAGATTGCCTCCAAGCCTACGGTAACTGGTTTCAAGCCCTGGCTGCTAGCAATCAAAGCTGGCAAGACTACATGCTTGTGCAAATCCTCTACGATGATAATCCCTTTACTCGACAAGTCCAGTTAACATCTTTGGAGAATTTGCCCCCTGCTCTAGTTGCGGCAGCACAGTATGATTTACAAGCACTGCAGAGTCTTTATAATTGCAGCAGTGAGCAACTGAGTCACTGGGTAAAATTGGCATCAAAACTACCTGTAGCACCGACTACTTGGCATCATCACCAGGATGCTGGCTTGCCCGGTTTTGCTTCTGTGCGAGAGAAGTTAGAGCAGTTGGATGACTGGGCCGATGCTGTCTCAGATTTAGCTATTTACTACAGACAATATGGTACAGGGTTATTTGCCCAATATCAGGCTTTGCGTTGGCTCTCAGGGCAACTGGTGGGTATTTCTCATCCTGATTCGATCAAGTTGAATGAACTGATAGGTTACCAGTCTCAGCAAGATGCCTTAGTTAAGAATACAGAATTTTTACTCGCTGGATATCAAGCCCTACATGTCCTTCTCTATGGTAGTCGTGGTTCTGGTAAGTCTTCTTTAGTCAAGGCTTTGTTACAAAAATATGCTCAAAGAGGTCTGCGACTAATTGAAGTGGCGAAATCTGACTTAAAAGATTTGCCTACGATTGTAGAGCAACTGCGGGATGTTCCTCAAAAATTTATTATCTTTGTTGATGACCTCTCCTTTGAGGAGGATGATGATGCCTTCAAAGCTATGAAAGTTGTCTTAGAAGGCAGTGTAACCCAACGACCACAAAATGTGGTGATTTATGCTACCTCTAATCGGCGTCACTTGATTAGGGAGTTCTTTGGCGATCGCCCCCTTCCCAGAGATAATGATGAAGTGCATGCTTGGGATACTATGCAAGAGAAACTTTCCTTTAGCGATCGCTTTGGCTTAACTCTTACTTTTGAACCAGCTAATCAAGATACCTATTTAGAGATTATCCGGCATTTGGCAGCACAAGCAGGCATTAATCTCCCTCAATCAGATTTAGAGTTTCGCGCCCTACAATGGGCAACTCGTCACAATGGGCGCTCTGGGCGCACGGCGCGGCAATTTGTTGATTTTCTCAAAGCTGAGTTAGCTGTTTTTGGCTAAAAGCTCTTCAAGGTTAATCAACAGTTGCTATTAGTTGCTCAACTTCAGCCCCTTTCTCAGTTAAATCAAGTTCACGATAGTGCTGTAGACTTGTATTCAAGAAGTGACATACTCCCCTCCTAACCCTACGGGTATAGAAGGGGCTTCTAAAATATAGAGAGCTGAACGCCCTCGTATCCTAAAAGTTCGCGTTTCACGGGCTGTCCACCGACTAAGCCTCCGCGCGCAGACGAGATAAGTCCTACCTCATGTAATGCCCGGTTTAAGATATTAATTGCCGCATTTTCATCTCTGTCTAAGACACATTTACACTTCGGGCATTCGTGAGTGCGAACTGACAGAGTTTTAGGAACCTTTGTGCCGCAATTAGAACAATTTTGAGATGTTCCGTGGGGGTTGACTTTCACTACTCGGACACCGCATTTTACTGCCACTGTTTCCAGGATAGTGATGAACTTTCCCCAGGCTGCATCTAAAATTGATTTTGCTAGTTTGCTTTTAGCTAAACCTTTGATGTTTAAATCTTCTACTGCTATCAAGTCATAGGATTTAACTAATTTGTGAGCAACATTATAGTGAAAATCTTTACGCTGTCTACCCAGGCGCTGGTGAATTCTAGCAATAAAGTTCTGTTGTTTTTTGTGCCGATTGCTCCCTTTCTGCTTTCTTTCTAATCGACGTTGTTGGCGTGCTAGATGATTCTGAGTTTTCCGGTAAAACTGTTGAATTGCTACAGTTTCTCCCTCCGATGTGGTTAAAAATTCTTTCAATCCAACATCTACTCCCGCGACAGTCTTGACTTCATCCAAAGGCTTAGCTACGGGGACAGACTCATCTTCGACAGCAATGCAGCAATACCAGCCATCGGCTTTGTGAACAACGGTGCAAGTTTTGAACTTGAACCCATCGGGTAATGGGCGATGCATGACCACTGGCATTTCCCCAATCTTGGAAAGCTTCAACACCCCATCGTTAATGTGAGCGCCAGCTTTTGGGCAGTTAACCCTTGGGTAAACAAATGAGCGCAATTGACCTGGTTTTTTAAACCGAGGTCTGCCGCCTCGCCGCCCTGATTTATCGGGAATCAACCAACGCTCCCAGGCTTTTTTGAGTCGCTGCAAATTAACCTGTTGCGCCTCCGCCCAAATACCTTTGTACTCTGGAAAAAGCCGCTTTGTCTCTTTAAGTGCAGACTGTTGAGTGTAGTAGTTAACTTTAAGTGGTACTTCACCAATTGGTTCAGAAACAATACTACAACGGTCGATTTGACAGCGAGTTCTTCTTAACCAATCTAACCTCTGTCCTAAAGACCAATTCCAGTGCCGACGTAGAAGCTCTAATGTATGCAACATATAGGCTTCTTGCTCGGTACTAGGTTTAATTCGGTAGCAGTAAGTTAGAATCATAAACAGTATTATACCGCTTATCGCCGATTGTGAAAAGTATTTATGACAGAGGGTTTAGGTCTGTATACTCTCTTACCGCTCACATTGTATTTGTTACCAAGTACCGCCGAAAGGTTATCAACAAAGATATCCATTCCCGACTAGCTAGTATTTTTTGTGAAACTTGCAAAAAGTGGGAGGCGACAATGCTAGAGTTTGATGGAGAAGAGGATCATGTACATTTGTTAGTGCGCTATCATCCCAAAGTACAGTTGAGTAAGTTTATAGCTAACCTTAAGACTGTTTCTAGTCGTTTAATTCGCAAGGAATTTGATGACTACTTGAGTAGTGTTTATCGACAGAAAGTGTTCTGGAGTGGTTCTTATTTTGTCTCTAGCTGTGGAGGAGTAACGGTAGAACAGCTTAAGCAATACGTAAATGAACAAGCGACTCCCAATTGATGATTGGCTCCGCCAAGCTTATTTATTGGTCGGCATTCCCCGCCCGTTAACCCTCCGGGTATAACGGGTGACCCCTGCCGACACCATGTTGGGAAGCAGTTGCAGTTGCATCTGATTCTTGACGATGGGCGCGGGAAAGATAAATCTCTCCCAAAAGTTTGTTAGCAGAGGCTTCTAGTTTGCGGCGGTTGAATTCCTGGAAGGTTTGCAGTGATTGGTGAGCCAGGGTTTCGGCTTGCTCTAGATTTTCTAAAGGACTAATTTCTAGATAAGCACGAGCAATTTCTAGGGCTTCCTCAGCTTTGTTTACTGCTTGTCCCAGTTCCTTGAAATAGGCAAAGCCTGTGGTGTAATATTGTTTAAATAAAGCAATATGGTTTGGCAAAGAAGTATCATCTTCAGGCAACCACCGTAGATGCTCGGCAGATAGTAGGGCAAGGGAGATTTGGTCGTAGGCTAGGTTGTCTCGGTAATCGCCTGCGGTGTTGAGTTGAATTGCTTGTTGCAGGTTATTTTCTGCCTCTTGGAGTAGTGCTGTAGCTTCTTGGCTAGAGCAATTTTTTGCTTGTAGTCGTTGGGTATTACTCAGTTGTCTAAGCCTTCTAGCGGCGCTTTCCTTGTTATCTAGAGCTTGGTGTAGCTCAAAGCTGCTTTGATAGTACTCAATAGCTTTGGTATAGTCTTTTGAATCTTGATAGCAAGCAGCAAGCCAGGATAGCTGATTGGCGACTCCCTGTTGTAAGTCTAGAGTTTCATAGAGTTTACGGCTTTGTTCGTAGTGTGCGATCGCTTCGGTATAATTATCCCAATCTTGATAGATGCGTCCCAGTTGATAGTAGGCATCAGCAATTTTGGGTTGGTCATCAAGACGTTGACGAATAGTTAATTCCTGCTGCTGTGCTTCTAATGCCTGCTCATATTTCCCCCACTGCCGATAGCAATCAGCTAGATTGTACCACTGGTTAGCGACATTAGTTTCTTTGCCTAATTGCTCATATAGTTGGAGGCTTTGTTGGTAATAGTCGAGGGCTTGTTGATACTTTCCCCAATTTTGATAGATGCGTCCCAGTTGATAGTAGGCATGGGCAATGTTGGATTGCTCATCAAGACGTTTACAAATATTTAAATCCTGCCGCTGTGCTTCTAATGCCTGCTCATATTTGCCCCAATTGCGATAGCAAATTCCTATCCAGCACCACAAGTCAGCGACATTAGTTTCTTTACCTAATTGCTCATATAGTTGGCGACTTTGTTGGTAATAGTCGAGGGCTTGTTGATACTTTCCCCAATCTCGATAGATAAGTCCCATTTGATAGTAGGCAAGGGCAATCCTAGGTTGCTCATCAAGGCGTTGACGAATCGTTAAAACCTGCTGCTGTGCTTCTAGTGCCTGCTCATACTTGCCCCAGTTTCGATAGCAAACAGCTAGCCAGTACCACAAGTCAGCGACATTAGTTTCTTTGCCTAATTGCTGATATAGTTGGAGGCTTTGTTGGTGATAGTCAATCGCTTGTTGATACTTTTCCCAATCTTGATAGATGCGTCCCAGTTGATAGTTAACAGTAGCTATTCCCATCTGTTCTTGTAGGATTTCGCACAATTGTAAGCACTCTTGAGTATATTCCAATGCCTGCTCATACTTACCCCAATTGCGATAGCAAATTCCTATCCAGTAATACTGGTTAGCGACATTGTTTTTTTTACCTAACTCCTGATATAGTTGGAGGCTTTGTTGGTAATAGTCGAGGGCTTGTTGATACTTACCCCAATCATGATAAATGCATCCCAGTTGATAGTAGGCAAAGGCAATATTGGGTTGGTCACCAAGGCGTTGACGAATAGTTAATTCCTGCTGCTGTGCTTCTAATGCCTGCTCATATTTCCCCCAGTTGCGATAGCAATCAGCTATCCAGTAATACTGATTAGTAACATCAGTTTCTTTACCTAACTCCTGATATAGTTGGCGGCTTTGTTGGTAATAGTCGATCGCTTGTTGATACTTTTCCCAATCATGATATAAGCGTCCTAGTTGTCGGTAGGCACGGGCAATGTTGGATTGCTCATCGAGGCGTTGACGAATAGTTAAATCCTGCTGCTGTGCTTCTAATGCCTGCTCATATTTCCCCCACTGCCGATAGCAATAAGCTAAGTTGTACCACTGATCAGCGACATGAGTTTCTTTGCCTAATTGCTCATATAGTTGGCGGCTTTGTTGGTAATAGTCAATCGCTTGTTGATACTTTTTCCAATCTTGATAAATATATCCCAGTTGAAAGTAGGCAAAGGCAATATTGGGTTGGTCATCAAAGCGTTGACGAATAGTTAAATCCTGTTGTTGTGCTTCTAATGCCTGCTCATATTTGCCCCAGTTGCAATAGGAAACAGCTAGCCAATACCACAAGTCAGCGACATCAGTTTCTTTGCCTAATTGCTCATAAAGTTGACGACTTTGTTGGTAATAGTCGATCGCTTGTTGATACTGCCCCCAATCCTGATAAATGCGTCCCATTTGATAGTAGGCAAGGGCAATCCTGGGTTGGTCATCAAGACGTTGACGAATCGTTAAATCCTGCTGCTGTGCTTCTAGTGCCTGCTCATACTTGCCCCAGTTACGATAGCAATCTCCTATCCGGTACCACAAGTCAGCGACATCAGTTTCTTTACCTAATTGCTGATATAGTTTGCAGCTTTGTTGGTAATAGTCGATCGCTTCTTCATACTTTTCCCAATCCTGGTAACTTATGCCAATATTCCCAAGAATATTAGCTTCCGCTTTACTGTTGTTTGATGCCCTAGAAATCGTTAACGCCTGCTGGAAGCACTCTAAAGACTGTTCATATTGCTTGTGTGAACGATGACAAACGCCCCAATTACACCACAAAAACAGGATTCCGGTAGAGTCGGAACCTACTTGCAGCTTTTGAGAACATTTTGGATAGTATTGCAGTCCCTGTTGATAGTCATCCTTTTCCTCATAGGCAATGGCAAGCGCCCAAAAGATAAAGCCTTCGAGATGGGAATTTGTATTATCAACTAGCAGTTTTAAACTAGCGATCGCACGCTCATAGTGATCTGATCGCAAGCAAGATAAACCTGTTATAAACTCTAAAGCTTGACGTTGAGAAACATCCAAGCTTGTATCCTCCAGAGAGCGCTTTAAGGCAGGTGTCATCTCCACCCCCAATTCTTCAACCAAATTACGAATTTCGTAAAACAAGGATGGCGTTAACTGTTGAACAATCGCTGTCACGTAATCGGTTAAGGTTTCTCCTACCTCGCCACACACTACATAAAGTATTGCCGCCAATGCCTCGTTGCGCTGCTCTTCTGAGAGTTGCTCATCTTCTGCTGCCTGCTGTAACCGCTCCAACACCTGATGGTTAAATGCCTCAATTCCCCGCAGCCGATTCAACAATTGCTGTGTTGACTCATCTGAGAAATACTTATTCAAGCCCAAATAGGTTAGCACCAGTTTCTCTACCTGCTGCCGACAGAAGTTTGGCATGACTTTCACCTCTGCCAACACCTGCCCCACAAATAGTAAATCCTGCCATACTGAGTCTGACTCTTGTACCTCTCCCTCTGGCTGCGAAAACCATACCATTACCGGATTAGCTGCCGCAGCATTTTTGAGCTGAATTTCTTTGCCTGCGATTATGGGCTGATAGTTACCTAAATCGCTAAACAATTTCCCGAGTAACCGATGTAGCCGCCTTTGATCTTGACTAAAATACCCCAACGCCAGCAAAATTGGCTCATTCCACCGCGCCTGATGGCGGTAAGAATTGATAATACTCAAAATATCGTCAATCTCGTTATCGGCAATGTCGCGAGCAGCAAAATACTCCTCAAACGTCAGATGCATAAACCCATAAACATCTGGGGCTCGCTCCACAAATAACCCCGTTGTCTCCCGCACCTTCCGCAAAAACTCCTTGACTAGCTCCAGTGCTTCAGACTCTTCTACCCCCTGTAGCTCTGCCATTTTTGGGGTTAACCATTCCTCTACCTCTTTCTTTGTTACTAATCCAGAAGGCTTATGTTGATGCATTTGAAAAGCCAATGGAGCCAGTAGCGTTGTTACTTCTTCCTCCACCAACATTAGTTGCTTCTTTTTTGCCCTATAGGGGACATTGCGTCCTAACTGCCAATCTTCAATTAAAGTCTTAGTTGCCAGTTCATACAATTCCACCCTTCTTTGAGGCAATTGGGTGCCATTGCGATGAATCAACGCCAAAATCGTCAATAACAGCGGATTGGCGGCAAAGCGTTTCACTCCCGGCTTAGTTTCAATCGCCTCTAAAATACCCTCTGCCTCTAGTGCAGCATCGCGCTGATGTAGGCTAGAATCGGCTTCTGGACGTTGCGCTACTTCAATTGCCAAACACCAGCGCTCTAGAAACTGCTGGATTTGGGTATTCTCCATCGGCACAATAGTAAACTCTCGGAACCATTTACCAAGCGCTGCTTCCTGATAACCGGCAATCCGGCTAGTAATCACAAACTTATTGTTACGGTAAGCATATACTAACTGATTAATTTGCTGCACCACCTGCACCCGGTTAGATTGATCGAATACCTCATCCAACCCATCCAGCAGTAATATACAGTTTCCTGCCTCCATCTTTTCTAAAAGCAGATTAGCGACTTTATCCCCATCCGAAGCCTCAAAATAGTCTTCCCACTGGCGATAAAATTGCTTAAGGTAATCCACCAGAGTTAAATCAGGTTGTGTGGCGAGGCTTTCGGCATAGTCGGCAATCCGAAATAAAATCGGCAATCGTGGCTGCCCCAACTCCTCCTCCATTCCCCCCAGCACTGTGGCCTTGCCATCTCGATTAGCGATCGCAAAATGCCTTGCCAGATAACGCAGCAACGTGGTTTTACCAGCCCCTGGATCCCCTAAAATTACGCTATAGTCATACTTGCCTACCGCCTCCGCCAAATCCACAATTTTAGTCACGCGCTGACGACTTAGAGGTTCTGCATTCACTTCCAAGAGCTTTGACTCATCCTTTAGCCCGCTTTCCCATACCTCAGGTTCCCCCTGTTTGTTCCAGCTAGCACGACTTGAGCTAACTTTTCCTTCCCCTGAAGTTACCAACTCCCGAAAGGATTGGCTCCGTTGCTCCTCCCATTGAGCCTTCAGCGAAACATAAATCTGATCTAGGAAAATATCCACCTGGCGGTTGACTTGCATCACCCCACTCATCCTGAGGTAAGAGTTTTCAGCAATCAGCCACTCTAGGTAAGGATAGAGCAAGGCATGAAGCGGTGGACCAGTCTCAAATGTAGCAACCTTACCTCGCCAGTCCCAAAAATCTGGCGCACGCCTGCGAAATTCATCTAAAAAACTCTTCCGGTTTAGCCAGAAAATCAGTATTAAGTTGCGCTCAAAAATTGCCTCCCGCCCCAGATTTAAATCCTCCATCGCCTGTTTCAATCTAGGAAGCGGCAATTTTTCCAAGCCAAAGGCGAGGATAATCCTTCGTCCAGAATCTGGTGCTGATTCACTGTCGAGTTTGGTTAGGAACTTAAACAGAGAATTGTCGCTATAGTGAAATAGCAAAAACTGAAACGATTCCTCTAATTCTTCCAGCTTAGTTTTGAACTGCTCAACCACCGGATGCTCTGGGGAAATTTCCGGGGCAACGGCAAACAGGCTCAGACTATCTTCGCTCAGCGCCACCGCATTGACTAGTTTAGTCAATTCCTTGTGATCAGCAGAACTTAGCAATGGTTGTTCGTTCAAATTGCCAGTATTCATCACTCTAAGGGAACTCCAAGAAATAAATTATCCAATTTACTTGGAAATATGACCTCAAGAATCTTCTCCCTCTCTCCCCAGGAAAGGCAGGAGGCAGAAGGCAGAAGGCAGAAGGCAGAAAATTCATCTCCCCATCTCCCCATCTCCCCATCTCCCCATCTCCCTCTCTCCCCCTCTCCCCCTCTCCTCGATGGAAGTCCCTAAGGGTTTGTCGGGTTTGTCCCTCGCCAGCGTTCCAAATCCTCTAGCAAAATTGGATTGATATCGAACCAACGCCCATATTTCCGGTCTTGATACCCTAATATCAATTTATAGTGCAGAAGTTCATCGCAAATGACAACCTTACCGTTTTTGGGAGAGTCAAAGGAGTTAGTTGTCAATTTACCTGTGCGGTGAACTTTATCCAGTTCTTCAAAATGGTAGTCCTCAATTGAGTAGGTTCTATGTTCCTCTTGTATCGCTTCTTGAGCAATAGTTAGATCCACCTGATTAGCATTTTTCTGCAAAGCAACCTCACAGGAAGTCCGTGCCAACCGCACCAAATCGCGCATTACACCTCCACTCTTTTCACATAGTAACTCTAGGGCATCTGGCTGAAATAGGTTCTTGTAAGTATCACCGAGTTTCTGCAATCGCTTCTCAATCACAGTAGTAAGAATATGTCGTCCCACTGGATCAGGTTGAGTCGTTGGGCGAGCGTTGTCATCACATTTGAAAACGGGAATATTAGTTAAATCCAGACATTTATCAAAGCTCTGCATCGGTTGCCGAAAGGCTGGGGAATAGCGCAAAGAAATAGGAATCACATAGACAAGATGACAGTTTAGATCGGTGAGCAAAGAACTAGAAAACATTTTTAGTGCAATTCCGTAATCCTTTCGATCTAACCCATCCACAATTACTAAAAGCTTCGGTTTATCGGCTTCTGCCGCTGCAATAATGGCATTTACCTTAGCAATAATTTCACTCAAGGCTGGGCGAACCTCTCGCGTTTTCTTAGTTTCTCGATCAAACCCAACCTTCAACAAACCTCCCAAGTCTTGAAATAGTTTAGGCAGTTGAAGTTGCCCGCCTCCAGTCACCTTGTCTTGGTATGTCACCTTGGCAAGACTTTCCAGCAAATCTTGTTCTAGTTTCCGGGGGAGCTTCCATCCCAATTTTCCCAACCGTTGAACAATGGTGATTCCAATCAATACCACCACATCAGCATATTCAATATCGTACTTATCGAGATAAGTGTCAGTATCCACCCAAACTACAGTGTATTCTGACATACACCGTTGCTCTAATCGCCTCAGCTCTGTAGTTTTACCACTGCCTCGGTGCCCTGCTAACAGAAACTTTGCTGCCGAATCCTCCATTGCCAGTAAATTCACCAAACTATCTACTGGGCTGTTATCTCGTCGGACATAGAAATCCCTTAATTCTTCTTTGATAAGAGGCTCCTCGGGCTTAAAGAATTGATAGACAGGTTTCCAAAAGCTGATATCACTCATAGTGATTTTCTTGTCTCTCCCTAACCCTTCCAACATAGCCAAGACTAACGCAAATGTCACATGCGATTGCATAAATACTCCCAATGCGTAATTTTACCTGGCTGAGTTGTAAATCTTGTTTTGATCGGAAGTGCCAAGAATATTACAATACTGAAACTGGCTCAACTTCAGCAGTAGAAAGTAAAATGCCTAGAATTTTATCAATATTGCCAATGTAGTATTCAACCGTATCAATATAAATAACGCTACCTTCTAACTTCAAAAACCGCCAAAGGGTTCCTGTAGTAACAGTTCCATAAATTATCTTGATATTATTTTCTTCTTGTTCATTAAATAACTTGGCTGCGATCATTTCAGCTCCACACTGTCCTAATCCTCCCTTAATATTTTCATTCTTGGCTTCCACCAGAGTCATGACTGGAGCAGTAATGAACAGTTGTTCAGTTGAGCTGCTGACTAAAAAATCACAAACACCATTGAGTCCTCTAGCGTTATCAACATTAAAATCCACTCCTGAAAATAGACTCACTTGATTATTTAATTGCCGCCTCATTTCTAGCAAAATTGGAGCAATAATCAATTCAGAGCGAGCTTTTTCTGTATTAATATCTACCGCTAAGGGCAAATTGTATTTAAGTGTAACATCTAAATAATCACTGCATCGTACTTCTAGTCGATCTGAAAATAAATCACTTTGTTCCTTGAGTTCTAAGCTAAATTGCATCTTTAAATCAGGGAGCTTGAAATCACTATATGCCATCTCAATAAACCTCACCACTCGAGTAAGAGAAGTTGACAAAAAAACGATTTTTGAGTCCAGAGGAGGATTATAAATTAGCGCAATAATCCCCCTCATCGTTATTTCAACAGTTTACCGTTCTCTTGCTTTCTCCCGGTGGCAGTCGCTTAGACACACATAAACTCAGCAGTCAAACCCAAACCTGTGACTAACTCTCGAATTTCACCCTCATAGATTGGGTTCATGATAATAACTACCTCTGGTTTATACTCCCGCAGGAATTCCGGTGGCACAATTTTCTGTCCTGTGCCTGCTACATACATCCCTTGTTTGCGAGGATTAAGGTCTACAATGTACTCAATCGAGTCTTGGTTGTTGAGAATATTCAAGAAAGTAACTCCCTTGGAACCAGCACCCCAAGCTACAGCTTTTTTACCTGCTTGTGCCATTTGCAGTAATTTCTGCTCCCAGGTTTCTACCAAAGAATCAAACTTAGCTTTAAAGGTGGCAATATCCTTTGACAACTCCTCAACTTCATGCTTACGCTCATCATTGCTAGTAAAATGATTAGTAGCTGGCAGAGCTTCTAAGCACAGAAACTGGCCCTCAAACGCCTCAGATTGCTCGCAAATCTGAAACCCGCAGCTGGAAAAAGCCTGCGCTAGAGAGGTGGGGGCAAAATAACAGCAGTGTTCATAAATAATATCCCAAACTGCTAGATTACGAAAGGTATGTAGTGCATTGGGAACTTCAAAGAAGACAATTGTCTGGAGGCGATTGCCAATTGCCAGCCGCAGTGGCTTGAGTAAATCAGCTGGGTTGGAAATGTGTTCAAGTGTATGCCGACAGCAAATTAAATCTGCTTGATAATCTTGATAGCGCTCCGAATAGAAATCTTGGATAAATTGGACTTGTTCTGACATTGAGCTATGCTCTGCTCTAGGAACATAGCTGGGATCAAAGCCTACTCCTCGATTATTTCCCAATTCACATAGCGAAATCAGAAAATCTCCTTTGCCACAGCCAATTTCGATAATGTCTTTGTGATGGAGATTGTGACGCTCTACCAAGGAAGCAGCTAGGGATTGAGCATATTGCTGAAACCGGGGAGAATAGTGTAAGGAATTTTCATAGTCCTGGCAATAGCCTAACTTGTCTGGGTCAAAGGCAATATTGGTAATCAAGCCAGTTTCAGGGCAGAAAGCCAGTTTGATATCTCCCTTAGGGCAGTTCTTAGCTGCTTGCTGCTCTGACCACAGAAGATTACAATAGACTGGAACCGACAGCATTTCAAAAAAAACTTCCAAGTTCTGAGAAGCATTCACAGTATCGGTTTGGTTAGATGAAATCTTCATTTATAAATCCTACTCCCTGTATAATTGTTCTGTATTCTGAAGGTGTTGCTCAGCAAATGCACTTTAATCTTTGAACTGGTAAAAATTGAAGTTTAATGTTGATGGTTCATAGTTCATTGTTCATAGGCAATCAACGATAAACCGATTAGCGGTTAGTTTTCCTTCCCCCCCTCTCCCTTGCTCCCCCTCCCCTCCTCTCGTTCAAGCATGAGGTAGCCTTTGTGCCGGCAACCAAGGTGCTGTCCACAACTTAAATAAAAGCATAGCGATCGCTGTTATTGCTGTGCTCAATAAAATATTTTCCAGCCTCATATCCCTGACGCTCCCAGTTGCCAAAATCATTTCTATGATTAGAGAGGGAAATATAATTCCGCTGCTAATAAATAAAATATAAAATCTTGATTTACCTTTCAAGATTGTAACTATTATTCCCATAATTGAGCCTAAGGGTATAAATATTAACGCATAATACAAACTATTGTAGATTACTGTTATTGTTTGAGAATCAGTATTAATCTTAAAACGACCCTTAACTGGTAAAGATAAATATCCAAATATAGCAACTGCTGGATTTATTTCAATGGAGTATAAATTCTGAATTCTGTCTATATATAGTCGGAATTCATGACTATCATAAGTGACAATTAAATGATGGAGTTTAGTGTCGGCAAAAACATTAGGAACAACTAGTTCAGGATTAGTGCCATTTTTACTATTGAGTAGCGTTCGGAGTCTAAAGTGCAAGTCAGCTTCTTCCTGCCCAAGAGTAAAGTTACGCTCAGAGGGGTCTGTTGAAAGTGATACAATGCGGGCAGGTCCAGTCTGCGAAGTTTCAGCAGTGGCAACAGTAGTACTTAAGGTGAATTGAGAAGTTTCTCGAAGCTTCTGCGTCAGAAATGTAGCAGGATTCGCCGTTGAAAGCCAGTGATGGGCATTGAGAACAACGCCCGTTTTATCTTGAGAATTAGCAGGGGAAATGGGGAACTCTGGAGCATAATTTTGCCAAGATAAATCTGGTAAATTCCCAGTTTGATCAGGGTAGCTTCCTTGCCCAGTCAAGCGATAGGAAGCTAGCAGAGAATTGCCTATATTAGACAAATAACTCTGTTCAGAAAAAGCGCGTTCTACCTCTGCTGATGAGATGGCTCTATCGGCAATATCCACTTTGGATACATATCCTTTCCAGGGTCTATCTCCGGTGTTTTCATTGCCAATTAATAATGGAAAATTTTTGTCCCAATTACTTAGATTTGCACTACTTATTAAGGTGATAGAAATGAGACAAGTTAGGGTAAAATAACCAATAAAACCTATGGTCAATTTCTTGAAAGAAAGGGAAGATTTGCTTCTCTCTGCTAGAGATAAAATGCAGGTGAATAATTTTGCCTTCCACAGACGAAAACAAACAAAACCAAGACCTCCTCCAGTGGTATTGGTTACAAGATCAGAGATTGTGGGGGTTCTTGAAGGCAGAAATACCTGCAGAAATTCTACCGTGAGTGATAAGCCAGCACTGAGGATTACAACTGTTATCAGTAAAACTAAGCCCCCCAGTTTTGTTCTCTGCATTAGACAGGCAAGCCCAAAACCAAAAGGCATAAATAAGAGGATATTCCTTAGCAAATCACTTAAATTGCCGTTAGAGGAGAAACGGCTGAGAATTAATTGGATAGAGAAGCCCTGTGCGAAGGAAAATTCAAAAGGTGAGAGTGTGCAAACTAATACCAGTAGAATACTACCAGTAACTATTACCAGAGCCCATTGGGATAATAGCTCATTTACCTCAACAACAATTGAATACTTTTTTTTATTTTTAATAGTCTTGCCTACCCTCATAAAGTAAATTACTAATAACAAACGACAGCCCATAGGGCAACTATTTTAGTATACTTAGAAGCAGGGGTGAATGGCTATTCACCCCTACTGCTGAGTTGCACTTTTGTAAAATTTACTTATTTGTAGATACTACTCAAAGCTTCTCTAGAACTTGAGAAAGGGCAACACAAAGCAGGCAAACAAAATACTTCTTAAAGAGATATAACCTCTGTAGTTACTCCCATGTTAGCCAACATTTGCCCAATTTCATTACAGTAGATGGGATTCATTACTATCACCTGATCCGGTTGATATTCCTTTAAAAACTCTGGCGACTTAATTTCTTTGCCCACACCAGGGATGAATTTTCCGTGGCGATGGGGATTAATATCGACTACATACTCAATTTTGTCGATGGTATCGAGGGTAGTCAGAAACGCTACGCATTTGGAACCAGAACCCCAAACAACAATGCGTTTACCTTGAGCTTGCATCTGCTCTAAGTGCTGCTTCCAATTTTGCAGCTTGTTGCCAATATTACTGGCAAAGTGTTTAACGTCCTGGGCTACTTCCTCTAAACTTTCTTCCAGAGGAAAAACTTTTTTAGAAGTTGTTATTGTTGGTATGGCTTCAATTAACAGATACTGTTCACCATAAGCCCGATATAGATCAGTAACCTCAAAGCCACAAGAGCGGAATAAACGCGCTAAGGAGCCAGGTGTAAAATAAGAACAGTGTTCGTAGTAGATATCCTCAAAGGCTAAATCTTTGAGAACTCTTACCGTGTCGGGGATTTCCAAAAAGAAAGCCACATTCGTGCGATCGCCAATCGAACGGCGCACCGTATTAATGAATTCAGCTGTAGGCTTAATATGCTCTAGGGTATGGCGACAGCAGATAAAATCACCGACATACTCAGCGTGCTTTTGGGAATAGTAATCTTGAATAAAAGTCACGCGCTCAGCGGCTTCACTATTAACCCGCCCTGGCACAGTAGAAGGGTCAATGCCCACGCCGCGATTGTTGCCCAATTCGCACAATAGCAGCAGAAAATCTCCCTTAGAACAGCCAATCTCAACAATATCCTTGTTGTGGAGGTCGTATTTTTCAATCAGGCGATTTGCTAAATCGAGAGCGAATTGATTAAAGGTGGGAGAAAAACTCTGTTGATCTTCATAATTGGGTGCGTAAGCCGACCATTTGGAGTCAAACTCTACATTTGTGATGAAGCCACAATGGTCGCAAAATCCTAAAACTACATCGCCGCAAGGGAAGTCTAATGCTTCCTTCTCATTGGGCATCATTAAACAACTGTGGACAGGAACCTTGCGCACTTCATAAAATAGCGACAATCCTTGATGACCACAATTGGGACAGATATGCTCGGTTAGATTTTTGGTTGTTTCCTGGCTAGGATTTTCTAGTAATGATTGTCCCTTCATGGTTTTTGTCTTCTAAGGTAGTGTGCACTTAAGGCTTATATTTTCTGGTTAGATGAAAATTCTTTAAACCATCTCCCCCTCTCCCCATCTCCCCCTCTCCCCCTCTCCCCGAGCCATCCCCCCTATTACACAAATAAATGTGTGACAGTTTATATTGTTTACGCCGCTCTGCATTAAGAGCGGCATAGTGATGCATAAGCTTGCAAAGCTACACAATCTTAGGTTCTGGGATGGGGATAATAAACTTACCGCCCTGTTGCTGATAAGCTTCCTGCTGCTTCATAATTTCTTCGGCAAAATTCCATGCCAGAATCAGGACGTAATCCGGCATATCTTCGAGCAGTTTCGAGGGCGGGAAAATAGGTAGATGATTGATGCTCATGAAGCGACCTTGTTTGAATTTGTTGAGGTCAACTACATAATCAACTAACCTTTTATCAATCCCTACATAACTCAGCAGCGTGGTGGCTTTAGCTGCAGCTCCATAGGCAGCAATCTTTTTTCCTTGTTGTTTAATATCCCAAAGGATATCAAGTAAAGAATGCTTAATACCCTCAACTCTAGCAGCAAAATCGCGATAATAATCGATTTTATCGACCTTCCGCTCTACCTCTTGTTGCAAAAGTAATTTGACTGAGTCTTTGACGGCTTCTTTGGGCTCGATAAACAGGCGCAAGGAACCGCCATGAATTGAGGTGCGCTCAATATGATTGAGATACAAAGAATGCTTTCTGAATAACCTGTCCAAGGCAGTTACAGAAAAGTAGCACAGGTGCTGATGATAGATAGTATCAAATTCGCAATGATCTACCAGGTCAACTACATAAGGTGCTTCGATTACGGCGACGCCAGTATCTTTGAGCAAAAAGCCAATGCCTTCAACAAAACCGTTCAAGTCTGGAACGTGAGCTAAGACGTTGTTGGCAAGGAAAACATCTGCCTGCTTTCCGTCTTGGCGTAGTTGCTTGGCTAGGTCTTTCGTAAAAAAGGTACAAAGAGTTGGAATACCTGCTTTCTGGGCTGTTTCAGCTGGTCTTTTAGCTGGGTCAATCCCCAAGACGGGAATGCCTACTTCCAGAAAGTTTTTGAGCATATACCCATCATTACTAGCAGCTTCAATTACCAGGCTGTTGCCATCAAGTTTCCTCGACTCAATCAAGGCTTTAGCACTATCTCCAAAGTGTTTAAGCAGCGATGGTGAAACTGAGGAAAAGTAGGGATAGTCGGCATAAAACAGGATTTCTGGGGGGACTGTTTCTGTGATTTGAACCAGTCCGCTACTGGGAGAAAAGGCTACATCTAGTGGCGCAGTGTACTCCGGTTGCTCCAGTTGGTCTTTGGTAAGTAGTCTATCCGCTAAGGGAGTATAGCCAAAGGAAATAATTAACTCTAGGTCAGCATTGCCGCTAGCACGGCAAGTTGATTGGGTTTCAGGCATTACTTGGCATTCCTCGTTAACTTGCGGCAGTAGTTGCAGGTGAAGAAGTCCTCCAGCGCAGGTTTTCATCCAACCTTCCACTGCTGAGCAATTGTTTGATGTGAGCTATGCGCTGGTATTTGGGACCTTCAAATTCTTCTAGCGTTAAGCCGACTTTTTGATAGGCTGCGTAGAGTTCCTGTGCTCCCTTGCGGGCATTCCACTGGGGTTGGAACTCCGGCAAGATTTTGGCAATTCTGCTGCAGTCAACCCGATAGCAGCGCTTATCAGGTCCAGCATCTTTGGCATACTCAATCTCGCAGCCAGGGACTGTCTCTTTGACAATATTTGCCAAATCTCGAATCTGATAATTATCCTCGTTGCGCCCAACGTTAAAGGCTTGGTTATGAACCAATTCGCGCGGTGCATGCAGCACAGCTAGAAAAGCCCGAGAGATATCTTCAATATGGACAATTGGACGCCAAGGAGTGCCGTCGCTTTTGATAAAGACTTTCCCTGTGGTAAATGCCCAAGCTACTAAGTTGTTAAGAACTAGATCGAAGCGCAGACGGGGTGAAACGCCGTAAGCAGTAGCATTGCGCAAAAAAGTAGGACTGAAGTTGTCGTCAGTCAAGGTGCTGACATCCTGTTCAACCTGCACTTTGGAAATGCCATAGGGTGTGACTGGGTTGAAGGGAGATTCTTCATTGAGCCAATCCTGTCCTCCTGCACCATAATTGCTACAGGAAGAGGAAAAGATGTAGCGCCCAATGCCTACTTTTTTGCTTAACTGGGCTAGACGAACTGAGGCCGCATGATTGATTTGATAGGTTAAGTTGGGATTAAGATTGCCCAGTGGATCATTAGAAAGCCCTGCCAGATGAAGAACAGCATCAAAGCCCTCAAGATCTGAAGTTTCAACCTCGCGGATATCCTTTTTGATCTCGGGAATATCCCTAATGCCCTCTCCAAAGGTACTTTGCTCATACAAGTCGCTATCGAAGCCGACAACCTCATGCCCTGCGGCTAGTAGCATAGGTACCAGCACCGTCCCGATGTAGCCCTTGTGACCCGTTAATAGTACTCGCATCTTTTTCCTCCCAAATTTTCCAAGGTGCATTGCCGCTCTGCCAAAGATTTTCCAACTTTCGCTTATCACGCAAAGTGTCCATGCATTGCCAGAATGAGTTGTGTTTGTAGGCCATTAGTTGACCGTCTTTCGCTAATCCCTCTAGTGGTGCTTTTTCCCACTGGGTATCATCGCCTTCAATATAATCAAATACTTCTGGCTCCAGGACAAAAAAAGCGCCATTGATCCAGCCCTCTTTGGTCTGGACTTTTTCAGAGAATTCCACAATCTGGTCTCCTTCGAGGTCTAGGTGACCAAAACGGGCTGGTGGTCTTACTGCTGTCAGGGTAGCTAGTTTACCGTGAGAACGATGGAATTTAAGTAACTCATGCAAGTTAATGTCGGATACCCCATCTCCCCAAGTCAACATAAATGTCTCATTGCCCATATAGGGCGCGAGGCGCTTAATGCGACCACCAGTATTGGTGTCAATGCCGGTATCAATTAAATCTACCGTCCAATTGGTTTGCTCACCACCATGCTTTCTGACTTCGCCATTTTTCAAATTTACGGTCAGATTGCTATTAAGGTCGCAGTAATCCACCATATACTTCTTAATGACCTCAGCCTTATACCCTAGGGCGATGACAAATTCATTGAAGCCATAGTGGGCATAATGGTTCATGATGTGCCACATAATCGGTCGCCCGCCAATTTCTACCATTGGCTTGGGTTTGGTTTCGGTTTCTTCAGCAAGGCGAGTGCCAAGACCACCGGCAAGAATTCCTACTTTCACGCGGAGTTACTCCTGAATTGTTCTACATTTTTTGACTAGAGTTTGAACACCAATTATGTAAATCCCTAGATTATTTTGCCACCTATACATAGCTAAGAGATAAGTGAAATAACCTCTTGCCAAAAGGATGAACTATCCGCACTGCTATGCAAAGGGGAGAGAGGGAGAGCATTATTTAGCAATCACTTATTTTACTCGAAATTTTCACGCTAGGCAGGCAACGTCAGGTCAAGCCTATTTCCTACTGCTAAGCAGAAGTCAAAAGCTGAGCTTTACCATTTTTCTAAAATCTTGAGATATATACTTCTAGATTTGGTAAAGGTTTAAGCAATCTCATATCTCTCAACTTTAAAGACAACTGTATTAGCCTTCTCTGAAGAGGCATGGCAATTGATCGGTGTCAATCAACAGAGCTAGCCTTAGAAGATTAAGGCATAAGACAACCTAACCTTGTGGCCAAATTGGCAGCTTTTACAGAGCTTAACAGAGCTTAACTATGTAAAGCAACATTTCCCCAGTCTCCTAGCAGTTGGAGACTATAACAATTCCATTTTTAGTGGTCTGGAGCTTAATCTAAATTACCGCTGTGACTAGATACAGCTAGGTAGTTTAGTCAGTAAAATCCTCTGACAAGTAAAACAGAACAAGTTTGAGTGTTTTGAATGACTCACCTTAGACATTATCCAACAATTGTCAGCACTGAGTGCTCTAGGCTATAAGGTTAAGACTAGAGCAAGTCTATCCCATTAAAACTCTTAATTTTATGGTCTTATGGAAGTGCATGGAAAAACAGACATATTGTCAGAAATTACGAAAATAGTATCTGGTGATAGCCTCTTCGCGATTTCTATAGTTATCCTTGAGATACTTTGACAATAATAATTAATAAAACTAATCTCGAATCGATAAATCTAATTTAACCAAGCAAGAGTCTTTTGTAATCATTAGTAGACTGCTCCTATACATATCGCAATTACCAACTCCCATCGATCTCAAGAAATTAATAGTTGTCGAGACCAACTAACACTAAAGTGTCTAACAGAGGTTTACCTATGTAATTCTTACATTCATGTTTCCGTAAAAGCAAGCAATTTAACATAAATTAAAAAAAAACTTAATTCACACAAAGATAGCTATCAGAGATAACTATCCAAGAAAAATATTCTTCACAAACAAAATATTAACAAGTCATTGTCACTAGGGGTAGTTATATGTTAATCACAGGTTGAAACTTACGCAAGCGCAGAGCATTGGTAACAACAGAAACCGAACTAAATGCCATGGCTCCACCAGCAAGAATTGGATTAAGCAACCAGCCAGTAAGGGGGTAGAACAAACCAGCAGCAACAGGAATCCCGATAAAATTATAAATAAAGGCGAAAAATAGATTTTGGCGAATATTCTTCATCGTGGCGCGACTCAGTTGAATCGCACTGACAATCCCGGTGAGATTGCCAGAAATTAAAGTGATGTCACTAGCGGCAATTGCCACATCTGTACCCGTGCCAATGGCAATACCAACATCAGCTTGAGCCAAGGCAGGGGCATCATTAATCCCATCTCCCACCATCGCTACAACTTTACCTTGCTCTTGTAGCAGTCTGACTTGTTCTGCTTTTTGTTCAGGTAGCACTTGAGCTACAACGTGATCAATTCCCACTAAAGAAGCGATTGCTTCGGCTGTTTGCCAATTATCACCCGTGAGCATCACTACCTCCAAACCCAAGTTTCGCAGTGCATTAAGAGCCTCAACAGAAGAAGATTTGAGAATGTCAGTGATTCCAAATATCCCCTCAAGGCATCCATCGACAGCAATCAAAGCAGTAGTTTTACCCCTTGCTTCCAACTTGCGCTGATGGTGTTGTAAAGCCTGGGTACTAATGCCCATCTCCTGGAGCCAACGGGAAGTGCCGATTTGCACTAACTTACCCTGAACCCAAGCTTGCACCCCAGCACCCCCAACTGCTTCAAACTTTTCCACTTCTAGAAAAATTCCCTTACCGGTATCTATACCCTGGGCTTGGGCGTAACGCACCACCGCTTCTGCTAAAGGATGTCCAGAGTTGAACTCTACCGCTGCCGCTAAGGTTAGCAGCTTGATTTCATTGCTGTTAGCTGTTCCCCTAACGGTTACATAATCAGTAACCATCGGTTTTCCTTCCGTCAGTGTCCCAGTTTTATCAAGCATAATCACCTCAATTTTGTGGGCGATTTCGAGACTATCTCCCCCTTTAATCAAGATGTTGTTTTGGGCACCGACACCAGTGCCTACCATCACCGAAGTCGGTGTCGCTAAACCCAATGCACAGGGACAGGCGATAATCAGTACACTAACACTGGCAATTATGGCTAGGGTGGGATTGTTAACTAAACCCAACCAAATCAAAAAAGTGGCGGAGGCAATTGCCATCACCCCTGGTACAAACCAGGCAGTGACTCTATCGGCTAACTGTTGAATCGGTGCTTTTGCTCCCTGGGCTTGTCGCACTAACTGCACAATTTGGGCTAAGAGTGTCTCACTTCCTACTTTTGATGCCCTTAACTTCAAACTGCCTTGTTTGTTAATAGTTGCTCCAATCACCTCATCCCCTGGCTGCTTGTCAACTGGCCAACTCTCACCAGTTACCATCGCTTCATCGACTGTAGAGTAACCTTCGAGTACAATACCATCAACAGGGATTTTTTCTCCTGGACGCACGAGAACCAAATCATTGACTTCTACTTGATCTAATGGCAGATCTACGACTTGGTCTTGGCGAACGACTCTTGCTGTTTTTGCTTGTAAACCTAAGAGTTTGCCAATGGCTTCGGAAGTCCGTTTCTTAGCGCGATTTCTCAAGAATCGTCCTAGTAAAACTAAGCTGATGATCATGGCTGCACTTTCATAATAAAAGGCTGTCTCTAAGCCTTGCTCTCTTAACGACTGAGGGAAAAGTGTAGCAAAAAGTGAGTAAAAATAGGCGGCACTGGTACCAAGAACAATCAAGCTATTCATGTCAGCGCTACGGTGCTTAAGAGCTTTCCAAGCGCTACGATAAAAGGAGAGTCCACACCAGAACTGTACAGGTGTGGTTAAGACTAGTTGCAGCCAGGGGTTATGCAACCATTGGGGAATAAAAGGGAGATGAAAACCAGTCATCATTGGTAATCCTCCCACCATGAGGATGAGGCTAATTGTGCCTGAAACTATGAGTTTGAGCAGTAATTGTTGCTGTTGGATACTCTCAAATTTGGAAGAAGCACTATCTCGATTACTACCAATTTTTTCTAGTGGAGAAGCACCATATCCGGCATCTTTAACAGCTTTTTGGATTGTAGAGAGGTTAATTTTTTTAGGGTTGTAGCGAATAGTTGCTTGCTCGACTCCGAAGTTGACATTGCACTCAATTACACCGGCAAGGTTGTTGATGACTCGCTCGATGTTTGAGGCGCAGTAGGTACAACTCATTCCTTGTAGTTTCAGAGTCAGAGTATCCATATCGACTATCTCAAGTTGGTGTTTACTTTCTTGTCGTGAAGCTAAATACAAAAATCAATTAGGTAGTGCAGATTTGCCAAAATAATACCAATTCACTTTAACTTCGCAACAGATGAGACAGAGTACATCTCAGGGTAGAACTATAATTTGCTGCAAAAAATTAGTGAATTGGCATAAATTATCACTATTTGGTAGTTTCTTCGACCTACGACAAAAGGTAAACCACTTAATTTATGATCATTTACATAGTTGGAGAAGCACCATATCCAGCACCTTTAACAACTTGTTGAATTCTGGCAAAATTTGTTTTTTTAGGATTGTAGCTAACAGTTGCTTGCTCGACTCCAAAATTGACGTTGCACTCAATAACCCCAGCCACACCTTGAATCAATTTCTCAACTTTGGCAGCACAGCCATTACAGCCCATACCTTCTATTTTTAGTTTCATAGTCTCCATACTGAGTGTCTCCTATTTGAGGTTATTTTTTGTTGATGATTGAAAAAAAACAGAATAAAATCTGTATTCATAAGCTTTACATAGAAGCTTAAATGTTGACAACATCTTTATTGAAAACAATCAAAGAAATCTAAAAATAAACTAAAAAAAACAAAACCATAAACCAAAAGTTAGATGTGATTAACAGTTGTAGGTGCTATGTAGATTTTTTGATGAATTTTTTGCGGCTTTTTATGATAAAAAACGCTTTCATTTATCTTTGTGATTTAAATTTAACATTTAATGTTGTTGTTTTCACTTATTACTTATTACTTATTACTTATTACTTATTACTTAAATTAAGACTATTCGTAGCATTTATTTTTCTATTTGATATAAGAGGTTTAGCTTTCCTTTCAGCAAAATGGTATAAATTGACACCAATGCCTATTAGTGTGCCCCTACTTCTCCATTGCCCTTTTGGTGATTAATGAGGGAACTTCTGGACAAAACAATCTTCCCGTTCCCTGTTCCCTATTAAGAATTTGCTTTCTTAGTTGAGATCAAGTCTCCACTTGATGATCTAGTTCAGAGTTTATACAAATTGTTAATTATTTCTAACTAAAGCATTACAGACTATTTGACTACATTTCACACCATGAGCTGTGCAGTAGAATAGGCTCCTTCAAAATTGCTTAACTCTTTCTATTTGGTTCTAGCTACTCAGTATCCAGATAGTGAAAGAGGACCGCTGGTGTTTGCTGGTATTTCTTAGCCAGTGGCGTCATCAGCGAAGCAGCAAGTGGGTGCAAATAACTTGATTACTAATGCAAATAGCCAGATATAGCGCAGTCAAAGGAGCAAAGCTTAAAGCCAATAACAGAGGAGAAATTTCCATAGTTTCTTCTTTGAGCAAAGTGAAGTTCTGTTTTATGCTGTTATTTTGGTCAGTGGTGTTTTCAATTTGCCCAGTTTCCCTGGTGAAAGCGCAGCTGACACCTGAGCGCAGCTTGGGAACAAAAAATTCGATTGACCCTGCTAGCGCTCAGCTGTTGATTGAGGAAACTAAAGGTGTCAAGATTGCAGATGTTTTTAGCTTACATGCTGCCCGTAGCGGGATGTTTTCCCGCAAGGATATAGTATTGCCCTCAGCCGATAAGGTGAGAGCAAGCGCCTCATATTTTATAGGGAAAAGTTTTCAGATTGAACGGTTAGATGGAAATTTGTTGAGCTTCTATTACCCAACTGTGAAGAAGCCAGCAATGAAATCTGGGGAGGCAACTGCCGATGAGCGAGGTGTTACTAATGCTTTGAGAGCCAATGGATCTGCTATTACTCCAACATATATATTAAGGGAAATCGAGGCAATTGAGATTACGGGACTAGGGCGACTCTCATCCAGCTATGTCCGCAGCCGACTGGAGGCTGCAACGACAGCTCCCCTTGAACAAAAGCGGTTGCTTGATGCCCTGCAAATGCTCCAGCGCGATCCTCTAATTGAAAGTTTGTCAGTTGAGTGGGCAAAAGGATCAAGCCCAGGTTTGGGCATTTTAAAAGTCGATGTGCTCGAAGCAGACGCTTTTTCGGTTCAGCTAAGTAGCGATAATCGACGCTCTCCCAGTGTTGGCAGCATCCGCTCTCAAATTCAACTGAGCCATAAAAACTTCTTGGGATTTGGCGATCGCCTCGACATGAGCTATGTTGGCACTATCGGCAGTAACTCTCTCAATAATCTCAGCTACACCATTCCTCTCAACCGCCGCAATGGCACTCTTACCTTCTCTCACGCTCGCTCTGCAAGTCGTATCATTACAGAACCTTTAGACTTATTAGATATTGAGTTAAAAGACAGTCAATATCAACTAACCTATCGCCAGCCCCTCCTACAAACTCCTACAGAAGAATTGACTTTGGGTTTGACTGTTTCTCGGCACCAATTGCAAACAACTATGGGTTGGAATGATATTGGTCCGTTTCGCTTATATGAAGAGGCTAATGATCAAGGCGAACTAACACTTTCTATCCTCCGCTTTTTGACCCAATACACTCAGCGCAGTAATCAACACATCTTGACTTTGAGTTCAAACTTTAGCTTGGGAATTGGTGCTTTTGGTGCTACCGTCAATGATGATACACCCGATAGTCGATTTTTGTCATGGCAAGGGCAGGCAAATTATTTGCGCCTCCTGGCACCAGATATAATTCTGTTGTTAAACTCAGATCTGCAACTGAGCAATCAAGCCTTACTCTCCCAAGAAAAGTTCAGCGTCGGGGGACAACTTAGTGTCCGAGGCTATCGTCAGGGTATTTTACAAGCCGATAATGGCTTTTTTGCTTCCGCTGAACTCCGCTTCCCGATTCTAAGCATTCCTGAGTGGCAGACTAAATTGCAGTTGGCTCCGTTTTTTGACTTTGGCACAGTTTGGAGTAGCTCTAACTCTCAACAGAATATAGACACTAGTACTCTCTTCTCTGTCGGCTTGAGTTTTCTATTACCAGTCGGTAATAATTTTTCTGCCCGAATTGATTGGGGTATTCCTTTAGTTGACCTAGAAACTGGGGGCAACACATTACAGGAGAACGGTATTTATTTTACTATTCAATACCGACCTTTTAATTGAACTCACCAATCCCAAGAGATCTACAAGAATGTTACAAGTAAACGTCTGTAGCTTTTTCAAAGGCTTTGAATGCTCTCAACCAGCATAAAGCAACCCGTACCCATTAAAGTATAGGAAAGCATTCGACGCAGTTTCAAGGGATTTACCTGAGTCACAAATCGTGCGCCTAAATAGGAGCCGGCTAGTGTTGCTGGCGCAACCGTAGCAATAATCAGTAGATTGGTTCCTGAAACCAATAAACTGGTCAGTGTACCAGACAAACCAGTTACAAAACTAATAGCCAAATTGGTTCCAATTGCTTCCTTGGGATCAATTTTTAAAACTCGAATCATAGCAGGAAGTCGAATACTACTAAGCATCAGACCTACTGCACCAGAAAGTGCGCCTATAACTATTCCAATGGCTCCCTCCCTGAAAAGGCTATAGCGCAGCGATCGCTCTCTATTATTTCCCTTGGATTCTTTAGGTTTTGTAAGTTGAGAACCAGAGTAAATCAACATCAAACCGATCAAAATCTTTGCACAATCTTGCCTGACATAAGACAAGGCAAGAACGCTAAACATTGCACCAATCATGGAAGGAATGCCAATTGAAAGCAGTAGCCTAACATTAACTCGACCTTCCCTCATGTGAAAATAGCTACCCCCCAATGCGCCCACGATCGAAATTCCCAGATTTGTACCCGTGGCATTAACAGAGGAACCTAATGCATAGACAAGCAAAGGTAGTCGAATGTTGCCCAAGACAAGACCTACTGAAGCTCCAAAATAGCTTAAAAAAAAGGAGGCAACCATTAGCAACACAAGGACCAAAATATTTGTGCTATACATAGGTTACGCCTTCTAGTTTTGGCTGGAAGTAAATGCCCGTTTTAATAGGGCGAGGCATTTGATTGGGCTTATCTATGTTGAGAGGGTGATGCATATCAAAAGCCTTGAAGCTATTGGGATCTGGAGGTACATCTCGGAAAGGACACAAGTAATCTATAGATGTATCCCAAATCCAGGCTTTATGTAGCAATCGAGACTTATTAATATCGTCTACATCAAAAGTAATTTCGTTACGACCATGAAGCATGCGGTAGTTGTCTACGATCAATATTTGACCTTCCTTCAGCAAGTGAAGTTTACGCACCTTAGGATTATGGAGATAATTTTCGATAACATGCTTTACTGATGAATAAGCCCAAGGCTCAATATACATCAGATCTGTACGCAAACGAACTCTCCACCTTCCCTCTGAAAGTTGCTCAAAAAGAGGACTATAGCTTGAAAAGTGCTTCTCTGCGCAATGACTTATCGTTCTTGGCTGGATAGCGATTTTGATCAATTCTGGGTTTTCTATCCAAAGCTGCTTAAATATTTCCTGAGTATCGACTAATGTGCTAACCCCCCCCTCCTGGGCTGGGCGGACACATTGCAGCATTACGAAAATTGGTGGTTTAACTCTTACAACTTGATCATTTAAGACACAAAAACCGTCCAGGTAAACACCGTCTGTATGTGGCCAAAAATTACCTGAGGTTTTGGAGATAAATCGTTCATAAGCTTCCGCTTTTTTAGGTCGTTCTGGCTTGACTTTGATTATCCCTAATTCATCTGCATTTGGATGATTTTGAATATGACCAAAGAACTCAGCGATATCCTTAAAGGTTTCCTTGGAAGCATCCCAAGCCTGAATAATTACAAACCCGTCCCTTTCAACTTGCTCGTATATGGAGATAATTTTGTGTTCAAAATCTTCCCTGTTTGAGCAATTGATGACATCGATTTTTGAAGCATCAGTAGTGTTAATCATCCTCTACACCCAATCTGTGAACAGATTATTTTCAAGAATCAAATTTACTTGAATTAAATAAATTTGATGCTAGATGCATCCCACTTTGAAAGAAATACTTGGTGACTATTAATCGCGGCTATACCAATCAAGTCTACCTCCGTAGACTTCTATATTTAGCCTGAGTGGTCAGGCTTTGTTTGTGTAGACCTAGACTTAAAGTCTGAAAGTAATTTTCAAAAATAGGATGCTCTTTTCCTACTTAAAGGCAACAGCCTTACTTTACTCGTAATAGAGTCCCTCTATGGGTACACCATCTTCGTGCTTATTTGCCTTAGATTTTCCTGGTAAGGATTTACCATCAGGGCCAATGCGATTACTTGGAACATGTTCTTTTTGCGCTCCTACTCGCAATAGTACTAAGGGCTCGTCTCCACAACTGGCAAACTTGTAGTAGCAACCTTTAGGGAGTAAGATGCCATGGTTTCTTGTAAGTTCTACAATCTCTCCCTCCTTACCATAAAATTTTGCCTTCCCAGCTAGAACTACAAAGCAGTGATCTTCGGCAGGATGAGTATGAAGAACGTTTTCTCCACCTTGGGCATAACACTTAATTCTGATACTCATCAGGTCAGTTTTAGCCAAGGTATAGTCACTTCTCCCTTTACTCAGCAACTGAGTTCTAAGCTGAAATAACTGGGGTTTGACAGTAGTGTCTACAGCTTTTACACTGGTGTTTTCAATTGTTTGAGAGGTCATTTTGACTACCTTAATAACAAACTTTTTGACTTGCTGATTACAGCACAAAACTATCTAGATACAGCTCTATCCTTGCTTGGATTGGAGATAATTAGTCGTCACCTGTTTTTAAGAAATTTTCGCGTTAAAGTCTCCTAGTCAGAAGTCTCCGAGGCTGGAGGTAATAAAAAAGAATATCGGCATCAACTACTTCTGTGTCCGGAGATCCGAAGCCATTGGGTTTAAATCCCCGCCATCTGCACGGCGTCTCCAATTGGTTGGGGAGCAATCCCCATCGAGTTGATTCTGGCTCCTGACTTCTGTATCTTATCTCCTTTTTCAAATTCAAAGAATCCACTAGTATTTGACTTCTACGGCCTTTAAGATTTTGTATTCTATTGCAATTTGATTCCATCGCTGAAACTGCACTCTTGACCAACTGCTTGTCGGTGATGGCAATATAACAGATTCTAATATTGTTGTTTATCATACTATAGCTTTCATTGGCGAATACGCCTGCTTGAGTCACGCAATAAGTTCTGAAACTAGACTTGGTGTTTGATATAAGACATACTATAGCAAAAATGTTGCTGAATATATGCTTTTTCTTATCATTTCTATAAACTATTAATTTATTAACATCAGATTACGACTCCTTGGCAAGCTGATTTCCTTGGGCACTGGCAGAATCAATCGTGATCTTGTGCCAATTTTGGACAATTAAGCTTGAAATCAAGCTCTAAAAGCACTTCAAGGATTGGAGCCGTTCTAAGCTAACCTAAACCACCCAATACTCTTAATTAGTTCTACCCTAAGGCTGAATCTTGTTAACATGATAATATTCCTCTTAAGTTATGCAGGGGAAGGGGACGATTCGTTGAGTTGCTCAGACCGCGACGAATCTCCCTCAATCCTCTCCGAATTTCACTGTAAGACTTTATAAGTAGGTAGACATTAATATTTGTCGTTGAAGCAAAGCAGAGAACTTGAATGCAGAAAGCAAGAGGATTTTTATCCTCTTAACACTTGTTGGTATAGCTTAGTCCATTCCTGTGTATCTACTTCTTAACTAAGAACTAGATGCATCTTTGAATGACTTGAGCTATTGGAGTTAAGTTACCTCCTTTTCCATAACACTTGTGCGGAATAGCATTTTGCAGCAAGAAGGTGTTGCCATTTCAGACTATTGTCACTAATTCTCAAAGTTAGCTTAGTTTGAGTAGATCTACTCAATCCAAATTACTTTTTGAATATATAATTGAACTCAACTTTCTCCTCTATTGTAGATCATTTAATTGCCAAAAATCTCAGTCAAGGAAAAAATTTTATATAAAATAACTTTTATTGTTTTTATTTTACCTGTCCTGAGGCATTTTGGAAATATAATATCATACCCACCATCAAATAAAATTTAAGTGAGCTGATATCAACGGCAGGGCTTTTATCCAATTCCATCTATATTTTTTCTTTTTAAGCATTTTTTTGCCAGAATAATCTATTATTTAATTGATTTTACTCTCAATGGATAAATTTTACAACTTTTACACAGAAAGTAAGAAAAGCCCACATCTTTCAAGCGTAGGATATAGCGAAGTAGGCTTTCAAGCCCCATTAGTTTTTCCCTTGAGCGACAATTTTATGTGGGTCAATTTTGGATTGATTGTTCAAGGGTTTGAAGTAATTCCTGCTCCTGGTAAGGCTTAGAAAAATAGGCGCTTGCTCCCAAACGGATGGCAAGCTGGCGATGCTTGTCGCCACTGCGAGAGGTAAGTATGACAATCGGTAAATTTTTGAACTTAGGATTGGATTTAATTTCAGCCAATACCCCGTAACCATCCAGCCTCGGCATTTCCAGATCACAGATGACTGCTTGCACTGACAAGCCACTGAGCAGTTTGTCAACAGCAATTTGACCATCTTTAGCTTGCTCAACTTGATAGCCGGCTTTTTCTAAGGTCATAGCTAAAGACCGGCGCATATTAATTGAGTCATCTACAACCAAAATAGTATCTCTTTGGGGCAGAGAAGGGAGGGTATTGAAGAATTTATTACCTGAGTCTAGGCTAGATTGTAACAGTTGTGGTCGGAGTTGAATGCTACTCGGGGATAAGTCTTTGCTCGCAATCCACTCTAAGAGTTTGGAAGCATCTGCCAAGGGCACAACTTGACCATCTTCCATAATTGTACAGCCGATGAATCCAGGAGGTAGACTAATCAGGTTTTCAACTTGACGGATCACAACTTCTTGTTCTCCCCAAAAGCGGTCGATGTAAATACCGCTCAAACTATTACCCTGAGAAATAATCAAAACCGTCGGTTCATTAATTATAGGAGCAGCTTCAGTATCAACATTTCTACGAGGGCGGCGAAACTCTAACCACTGATCTAAGTGAATCAGAGGTACTGTCAATCCCTCCCAATTGAAAAACTCTTGACCTGGAGATGCGAAGATCTGCAATGATTTGAGGCGAACCATCTCTTCAATTCCATCAGTAGGGAATGCCAAGCGTATACCGCTACTTTCTACGAGGAGAACTCTTACAATTGAGAGGGTAAAGGGCAGGCTGATCGTAAAAGTTGTGCCTACTCCTAGTTCAGTATCAACCTTGATCTCACCCCGGACTTTTTCAAGGTTGGTACGAACTACATCCATACCAATGCCTCGCCCCGAGAGGGCAGTCACTTGAGAAGCAGTACTGAATCCTGGCTCAAAAATCAGCGCTAGCAATTCTTCTTGGCTACACTCATGGAGCCTGACTTCATCCATACCCATCACAATTACGCGATCGCGAATTTTGTCAATACTAATGCCAGCTCCATCATCACTAATGGCAATCAGAGTTTGGTTACCTCGGTGAGTAGCTCGAATTTCAATCGTACCTTGGGGCGGTTTCCCCACAACCTCACGGGTAGCTGGAGCTTCAATGCCATGATCAAAAGCATTGCGCAGCAGGTGCATCAGAGGGTCTCTCAGAGCCTCCAAAATGACTCGATCAATTGGGGTTGAACTACCATAAATCTTAAGTTCTACAGTTTTTCCATATTGCACAGACAAATCCCGCACAGTCCTAGGGAAAAGTCCAACAATATCTGACAGAGGACGCATGCGAGTCTGCGCTACATTAACCTGAAGTTCTTTAGCCGAGCGGTTGAGTTCCCTAGAAGTTTGCTTGATGTCCCTCAAGCTCAACTTAATATCTCCGGTTACTTCTTGGAGCTGGACAATGGTTTCCCTCTGCTCAGTCGATAACAGGTGCAAATCGCTGTAGCGGTCCATCTCCAGGAGATCGAACTCCTTGTGATAGCTGACTAATCCCTGAGATTGTGGTGGGAAGATCTGCTTTCGAGTCGGCGTTGAAGAAAAACCATTTGCCGATTTCAACAAGGGAATCGTTTCTGCCTCTTCAGTAGCAATCTGGTTGCAGAATGTCTGGAGTTGGGTGTTAGAATGCTCCAGATTACGCATGCGATAGCGGAAAATATCGACTAAATTCTCTAGCTCTTTCAAGCCTGAATTTAAGGTATTGCGCTTAATAATCAGCTCCCCAAACAAATCGCTTAATTGCGCCAAGAGCTTGACTGGCACTCGAACTGTGCTTTCCGGTGCTTCTTGGGATCCAGTTGAGCTGATTGGTGGTGTGGAGGCAGTAGGGCTAGCTGAGACCTCTATAGCTGTAATTGGGATAGCTTCAGAACTAGGTAAAGAGTACTCGTTCTCAGTTGGGAGTTGAGAGGGGTCAAAGTTAGCGATTGCTTCTGTGAGTTGGGAGGGGTCAAAGCTAGCGATTGCTTCTGTGAGTTCGGGGGAGTCAAAGTTAGCGATTGCTTCTGTGAGTTCGGGGGAGTCAAAGCTAGCGAGCGTTTCTTGGAGTTCGGGGGAGTCAAAGCTAGCGAGCGTTTCTTGGAGTTCGGATAAATTCAGATCAGTGATTTCATCTAGATTAGATGCTTCCAAGGAACTCAGGTTTACTATTGTAGCTTCTGCTTCCTCCTCTAATTGGACCTTCTGAGTTTCAGAGAATTCCTCTGGGATGAACATCTCTGAGGGGGAAACCACAGACTCTTGTGATAACTCACCAACACTAATCTCTGACATCTGGTCGATTGTGTCAGTCACTTCCAGCTGCGAGGGCAGCTTTTCTAGCTTACCTAGCATCACTAGAGCATGGGATTTGTGCCAAGCTTGTAGTGCCTGACGTGCAATTGCTTCTACACCCTGAGGCGCTGATGCTGCTAGTTGTTGCTCAATAGATGTACACAAACTAGTAAAGGCATCAAGCTGGAGCATTTGACCCAGTTCACCCAACTCCTGTGCCATCATTTCCAATTCTTCCCGCAGGCAAGGTAGCTTTGGGTCTGCTAATACTGCTTCGAGTCGTTCGAGCAATCCCTCCACTTCACTCTCAAACATAACGACTGCGATGTTTGTCTCTTCATCTTCAGCCAGTAGTGCAGCTTCATCACTAGCTTGAAGTTCACCCAATCGCTCATGCAGTTGCTCGAAAACTGGATCAGCATGAGTGGCTAACCACTGTTGTTCTACAACTTTGTCTTGACGATGGAGTAAGCTAACTTGACGCATGCGGTCCACTCCTTGCAGAAGGAGAGTTTCGAGCTCGACATCCACTTGTATCGAGTCTTTGCGGGACTTTAAAATCTTGAAGTAATCTTCAAGACGATGGGCAAAGTTGCTCAGGGGGGCGCACCCAATCATGGAGCCGATCCCTTTGATTGTATGGGCAGCCCGCAAGGCGGCATCCATTTTTTGAGGGTCAGTGTCAGTAGAACTCAGCTCAACTAGAACTGATTCAATTGTATGGAGATATTCATCAGCTTCATCTAGAAAATTGAGCTGAACTTGGCGTTCTTCATCTTGTGACATTGTTTGGTTTAATTAGTATAGCGCTACGCGCTAGGGAACAGGGAACAGGGAACAGTAGTCTATCAAAGGGTTTGCTGGATTTAGAAATGTCCTAACCTAAATGCGTAGTGCTATAAAGTCTGGAAGGGGAACTCTCGGAATTCCCCCTGCCTTCTCAAAAGGCTTTCTTAGATATGGAATAATGACTCAAGCTTGTGTCTCAACCTGGAACTGACCCACAGCAATTTGTAATTTCTCGGCAACCTCTGCCGTTTCTCGCAGATTTCCATCTACTTGGCGCGAAGACTGGGAGGCACGCTCCGAGGCTTTGGTAATCTGCTTCATTAAATCAGTTACCGTCTTAGAAGTTTGGGTCTGAGAAACTGTCGCCTTAGAAATAGATTGCAGCAACTGGTCAATCTCCTGCGATACCCCGAGAATTTGCTCCAAGTTGTGCTTAGTTTCTTTTACCAGATGAGTTCCTTCTACAACCTGAGTGGTACCCAATTCCATCGCTTCTACCACTTCTTTAGTTCCCGCCTGAAGATTTTTGACAATCTGCTCAATTTCTTTGGTAGCAGCGGCTGACTGTTCAGCCAGTGCACCCACTTCTTCGGCAACTACTGCAAAACCTTTGCCCTGTTCACCGGCGTGAGCAGCCTCAATACTAGCATTAACAGCCAGCAGGTTGGTCTTGAGCGCAATGTCATTAATCAGCGAAACCACCTGAGAAATTTCTTGGGAGGATTCCCCCAACTGCTTGACTTTTTTCGCTGTTTCTGCTACTGTGGAACGCAGATTTAAGATACTATCCACCGTACGATCCATAGCTGCACCGCCTGCTTGGGCAGTGGTAGAGGCGCTACGGGCTACTTCAGCTGCCTGATGGGCGCTCTCGGCCACCTCTTGAATCGAGAGGGACATTTGCTCAACCGAATTGAGGGTGCTAGTAATTTCCTCAACTTGGGCTAGAGCCTCATCAGCTAGTTCTCGAATCGCACCTTGGTTTTCACTAATGGAACTATTTACCTGAGTAGTGGCTTGTTTAACCTGGATAACAATCTTGCGCAGACTTTCAATAATGGAATTGAAGACGTCAGCGATAATGCCGACTTCACCAGCAGTCAAGTCAGCTCGCACCATCAAGTTCCCTTGAGATGCACCTTCGATTTCCTCAAACAGTTGGAACAGTTCACGCTGAAGCGCTTCACTCCGCTGCATCTCCTGTTGGTTAAGTTCAGCTTTAGCTTGGGCTGCCATCTGCTGTTGAGCAGCTTTCTGTTGCTCTACCAACAAGTTCTGAATTTGGTCAGCCATCAAATTGATATTAGAACCAAGTTGCGCAATTTCGTCTTGCCCTTGAACGGTAAGACGGGTATCGAGTCCACCTTGACCAATTTTTTCAACAGCATCGGCTGCTGCTACAATTGGTTGGGTAGCTAATCTAGCAACGATAATAGCAAGTACGGCCACCAATACAGTGAAAGTAACTGTCCCTAACAACACTGTTATCAGCAACTGTCTTTGGGGGGCAAAGGCAATCTCAGTAGGACGAGCCAGAAGCAAACCCCAGTTGAGACCATATTTTTCGGAGATATGCTGACTAGGAAGATAGGTGAAGATTTGTCTTTCCCCATTCTCGGTCATAATCTCGCTTAGTCCTTGCTGTGCCATTTGCGGGATTTGGGCATTTACCTTGGGGAATACCTCTTCAATCTGTTTCTGTAGAACTTCAGGATCACTCGATGCCGTAATTTCTCCCCCAGAATCGATCACGTAAAATGCCTGCTTCCGCTCAGCATCAACCCCAAATAAATCGTTAACCAGAGTCATCGGAGTGCGGGTTCTAACTATACCAAGGGTTTTGTCTGTGAGTTTATCCTTGATGGGTGCAGCAGCAAACAAACTGAAGGCTCCAGTAGTTGTGGATGCTCGCGGGTCAACAATAACAGGTTTGTCTGTTTCCTGCACTTTGACTCCATAGTCTCTCGTTAAGATATTGTCAGGTTTTCCACTCCATCTTCCCGAAGATTCGGCAGTTATGGTCTTGTCACTGAAATTAATAGCAACAATACTGTTGTACACTTGGGAAGTTTTTTCAAAGTTGTCCAAGACTTCATTTTTTTCCTCTTGAGTGAGGGTATTTCGCAGCTTGGAGTTGGTGAAGGCATCATGCCTAGATAGCTGGACAATATCGTTATAGCGTTGTTCGACGAAGAGCTCTAACTTGTCCTCCAAATCTTGGGCATTGGTTTGTTCGTTTTGAATAATTTGTTCCTTAATCCCTCCAGAGGCAACCAAGTAGCTAGCAGCTCCCACCAGTACCACCGGAACTGTGCCGATGGTAAGTGCTACTATTGTTGCTTTGTTGCGCAAGCTTGCCAGACTCCACCAAGGAATTTTCTGCTTTGGAATTGGTGAGCTTTGAGTTAAGATTCTTAGAGAAGATTGACTGACTTGGGCGTTACTTGTCTGTTCTGGAGAGGGCAACGAATCAGTTGTTAGTTCTTGGATGTTAGCCTTTTGAGAGTCGAGCTGGTTTCCGTTAGTTGATAATCTGTGACTATTGATGCTGTTTTGGGAATCAGTTTCGGAAGGGATTTGAGTCATGGAATCAATCTCGAGGATTAATGGAAGTGAGTTGTGCCAAAAATCTAGGCCAGTAGTAATGGGCAGGAGCAAGAAAATCAAAGATATGTCGGGTGCTTCTAGCAGCTGGGGGAGGGAGTCGGTTGATCAGAAGATGATCGGATAAGTAAGATCAAGGGATGATGAGATCATTATTCTTTGCTTAATTGGAGCTCTTCCTCTCCTCACTGCCCTCTCTCAACTCTTTAACTGCCCAATATGCAAGGAGCATGTCTATGAGCTGATCAACCTCAGTTACTTTGTAATTTTGAGGAGTAGGCAATGGCTTGAGCATCTAAAACCAACAGCATACTGTTGCTTTGCAGTAAACATCCCTGCAAATAGGGAGTTAAGCTGGAGGAAATACTTCCTTGCGGTGATTGAATTAAATCGGGTGGGAATCTTATACCTCCTGTTACTTCTTGCACAATCAAGCCTAAAAGTGCTTGGCTTTGGAATGATTCCAGAAGCATATTTTGCTGTTTAGAAGCTGGTTTGACTCGAATAATAATTACTTTGTATTGACGAAGATTTACAGGAAGGGGTTGTGACAATAGCAATTGAGCTAAGTCAACCGCCCACATGACTCGGTTGCGCCTAGTCATTAATCCCAACATACAATCTGGCATATTTGGCATGATCGTCATCTGATCTGCCGGAACAACAACCACCTCCTGTACCTGTTCCATGGAAAAAACAGCTGTAATTTTTTCATCTAGTTGAAATCTTAGATAAGGTTCAGTTGGATAAGCTCCACCTAAAGTTTCTTGGGATTGATCAAACCCTAGTGTAAGTGCTGAGATATTCATTGATTTAAGCCATATTTGACAGCACTAATAAGTTCATCTTTGGTAAAAGGTTTAGTTACATAGACTTTAACCCCTTGTTTCATTGCCCAAAGACGATCAAGTTCTTTATTTTTAGAGGTGCAGGCAACAATAGGTAATTTTTTTGTTTCTGGATTGTCCTTAAGCCGACGACAAAGCTCTAAACCACTCATCCCTGGCATGACTAAGTCAGTAACAATGGCATCCGGTTGGTACTCCACAGCTTTATTCAAAGCCTCCTTTCCATCAGTAGCAACGATGACGGTATATCCACTCTGTCTCAGGTAACTGCTGATTAATTCCAATTCAGAGAGAGTATCTTCTACAACTAAAACTTTACTCATGATCTACTCGTATTGAAAACAATTCCTAAGTTTACTTTGGAAAGAGTATCTATCTAGAAAACTAACCCTCTCTTCATCAAGTCAGATACTTGGAAACAATTGTTTCCAAATCTGATTTAGTAAAAGGCTTGGTTAAATAATCTGATGCTCCCACGTTTTTTGCCTTTTCCTTATGTTGACCTCCATTAGTTCCTGTAACCATCACAATCGGGGTCTGTTTAAAGGAAGGATGCTTCCTCAACAGACGACATAGTTCGTAGCCATTCATGGTAGGCATGTTTATATCTAGAAAAATAATATTGGGCTTAATACGTCTTAATAAGATTGCGGCTTTGATTGGCTCAACAAATTTAAAGAACGAGAACTTATCTTGACCTAGAAGACGCTCAATTTCATTCAAAGTGTTAGGACTATCATCCACGCAAGCAATAATCGGGCAGGAATCTTTCTGTACTTCTGGAAGAGCAGGGGATTTGACTGCTGGAGAATAAATTTGATGGAGTTGATCAAAGGGCGATTCTGGTTCCCGTAAACCAATAGAGCGATTGACAACATAAGGACGTAAAAACTTAGCTATTTCCAGTTCATCCTGTTTGAGAATGGTAGCTAGATTACTAATACTATAGCCTTGTAGAAGGCTACCCAATTTCTGTTTAACTCTTGGTGTAATTATATCCTGAGCACTATAGCGCTCGAAAATAGCTTGGTTGGAGATATAAGGACGTTGATAAGGAGACCGAATAATCGGTTCCAAAGATTGCCAAACCTGTAGCCGATTGTGACAATGTTCAATTATAGATTGCAGGTCAAATTTACAAAAAGTCTGTAGTTCAGTAGTCTGTAGATTAAATTGATATTTTCCTGTTGTTACAGACAAAAATAATTCCAGAACTTCCTGTACCAATCCCTCAATCAATTTTTTAGCTTGCCAAGGATTCAAGTGGTGCTGATTAAGCAACCACAGAATAGCCTGGTACTCAGGATATTGAAGCGAATGACCTCTGTTATGCTTAAATATCAAAAAATTTTTGATACTAGCTTCAAATTCATCAGCAGCAGATTGATATCCCATCCGGTTTAAATGATTTTTTAGTCTAATCAATGAATACATCGGATGGGAAGCAATAGAATAAGATGCATAGGTAAGCTTGCCATCTTTGAAGTGAATCTGCCATGAAACCAAGCCCATAGAGACTTGGAGATACTTGCCTTTATAAGTACTAACTGTTTCCTTTAGTAAACTAATAGGGTTGAGTTTCAAGATGGGTTCGCTGCTCACCATAAGACTAGTCTAAACATCAAGAATCTGTATTCAATTTCAATGCCGAGTACATGTTTCAAAAGTCGACAGGTGCTGATGTAGGAAGCACCATTGATCTCCATGTTTACTAATGCAGTGCGGCAAAAATTAGTGCTTAACTCTACAGTAATCTTCTTCCCTTGTCTCCCCTGCTGACGCCAAAAAACTGATCACAAACTTCTGTCAAGCTGTACTCCAAGCCAAAAATCATGCCTTCAAAAGTCAAAAAGCTAATCTAATAGGCTTTTCGGTAATGGGGAATGGTAGCTTTATTGATGCCATGCTGTACTAGGTAGTTGCCCCTAAACATGAAGGAAAGGCCCTGTAAATGAATTCAGTGCGATTTTTAGGCGCTAGCTATGAGGGCTAATCCCATCCAGGCGAAGAAAGCGTCAAACGCAACGACAATTCCATTCCCTATAGGAATGCAAGAAAAAGCTTAGTATCCTTCGCACATTAAAAATTCAATTAAAATAACTTAACAAAAGCTATAATTTTGAATCTTTAACTGGAAGCTACACTCTTTAAGCCTAAGGTATCCACCAATGCCTAATGGCACCAACAAAGTCGAACCGAATAATTCCACCAGCTAAATTAAGGGTAGATCACGCACCGGGAAAATACGTCAGAGGCTAAATGCCATCTTCATCAATGCTTAGTGCTGGTTGTGCTGGACACTGATTCATCTGATGCTAAGGTGGTTGACTGGCAATTTCCAAGAGACCGCATTGTGAATTTTACAATCTGCCAACTTTTCAAACACCCTCTAACTAATTGCTAAGTCTATACCATATTTAATCATATCTGCCAGACATGTGCTAGAGCTTTAAGTCCATAGTTTGGAAGCATTCGCTTAGAAAAAAAAGCAATATATATTTGCATTTGCGAAAAATCTCCAAAGAACAACTGTTGTTTTAACAGTTGCTTAACATATACTTCATTGGTTCAAGATATCTTTGTATAAAATAGTAATTTGCAATTAGCAAAATATGCTTTTTTTGTAAAAGATAAAAAACAAACAAACTCAAAAATATTTAAGGTTACACCGCCCCTTAATTTAACCTGGCAAAAGCCGAAAGCGAATTCGCTAAACTGAAAAAATACAACAATAGTCACTCAAGCCTAGATATTCTGTTAGCACAGGAAGCCATTTATGCCGCCTACCCTACTCCTTTCCAGAGAATTGCCTACCTTAGAATACACCTCTACACCAGACCGCTTTGATCAAACCTGGGAAGCACCCCTCTCAACTTTGTTGGGATTAGGACGTGCAGCTGGAGCTGACTTCATTGAATTTTTTCTAGAGCGGATTAATTATATCAGTTGCCTGGCAGAAGATGACACCATTACTAGTATTTCACCGAGTCTCTCGACTGGAGCTGGCGTTAGAGTGTTCCGTGGAGTTGCCGACTGCTACGTCAGCACCAATGACATGTCATTTGCAGGACTAAAAGCCGCACTGGAAAAGGGCTTATCGATCATGGGACTGCAATTACCAACTCCCAATGCTTATGTTCCAGAAATCAATCTGGAACTACTGCGAGACTATGCTACAGCTAAAGGCAAAGAAATTTGGCTCTCTAAGTGCTCTTCGATGCAGGAAATGGGAGAAGTTCTCCTCAATGCTAATGCCAAGCTCAATCTCAAAGCCAATCACGTACAATCAAGACGAGCAACTTATTTCCGGGATTGGCAAGAAGTCTTAGTGGCAGCTAGTGATGGCACTTTTGCTAGGGATATTCGCCTTACTCAATCAGTAGGCTATAATCTGCTCTGCGCTGAGGGTGCTAATCGCTCCTCAATTAGCAAGCGCCTTGGTAGCACTAGTGATCCTAGCTTCCTGCGCAACTGGTCCTGTGAAGCAGATGCTGAGGAAGTCGCCCAATCAGCAGGGAAAATGCTCTACGCTGACTATGTCGAATCTGGTACTTACCCGATTGTGATGGCAAATTCCTTTGGTGGGGTTATTTTCCACGAAGCCTGCGGACATCTGTTAGAAACGACTCAGATTGAACGAGAAACTACTCCCTTTAGCGACAAAAAAGGGGAAAAGATTGCCCATGAAAGCCTGACTGCCTGGGATGAGGGGTTATCAGAAAACGCCTTTGGCACCATAGATATGGATGATGAAGGTATGCCCGCCCAGAGGACATTATTGATCGAAAAAGGAATCCTCAAAAATTTCTTATCAGATCGTGCCGGTTCATTACGTACTGGGCACCCTAGAACCGGGAGTGGGCGTCGTCAGGGTTATACCTTTGCCGCTGCTAGTCGTATGCGCAATACCTACATTGCCCCTGGAGACTACTCTACTGAAGACTTATTTGCCTCGATTGACAAAGGTATTTATTGCAAAAAGATGGGCGGTGGTAGTGTTGGTCCGACAGGTGAATTTAACTTTGGTGTTGAAGAGGCATATCTGATTGAAAATGGCAAACTCACCAAACCTTTGAAGGGAGCGATTCTAATTGGCGAAGCCCAGGAGATTATGAACAAAATTTCTATGTGTTCGAGGGATTTAGACTTAGCCTCTGGCTTCTGTGGTTCAATTAGCGGTAGCGTTTATGTCACTGTAGGACAACCCCACATCAAGGTTGATTCAATCACTGTCGGTGGACGTTAGTGCATCTGGGAGTTTGTTGATGGTTAATGGTTGATGGTTGATCGTTACTGAGTGTAAGTAGCTAGAAACTTATGAACTATCAACAGCCCTTACCCCAAGTCTTAATTATCGAATCGCTTTTATCCTTACCATCCACGCCATGACGAAAGTTCAAGAAATTGCATCCTACGCCGAAGCAAGCGCCCGTCAACTTGGTATTCAGAAATTTGATATTTATGGCGCATCTGTAGATGAAACCAGTGTACAGGTAGACCGTGGCAAGCCTAAGCAAATCAAAGCCTCCAACCGCTCTAGTGTCATCGTGAGGGTGTGGAATGATAATAATACCATGGGGGTAACTTCCACCACTGATGTTGACCCCAAGGGCGTTGAATTAGCTCTTAAGACTGCCTACGAAGCCAGTTTCTTTGGAGTAACTGAAAACGTACCTGATTTTAGTCCTGAGGCAAAGAACCCTGTTGCCGATATCCCCAACGAAAAGGCACCACAGGCACCAGCTTCGACATTAATTGAGAAACTGATTGCCTCTGAACAAAAACTCATTGATGCTCATCCTGCCATTCAAGGAGTACCCTATAATGGTTTGGCTCAACGAGACATTGACCGCTTTTATCTCAACAGCAATGGTGCGGTAAGGGATGAAGCCCGTTCCTACACCTCAATTTATCTGTACAGCAAAACTGAACAAGAAGGAAAAAAACCTCGTAGTGCTGGCGCTTTCAAAATTAGCCGGAGTCTGGAGAATTTAGAGATTGAGGAGTGCCTCAAGGAGGCAGCCGAGAAAACCATCAGTCACTTGAATTACCAGAAAATCAAGTCTGGCAAGTACATGGTGGTATTCTCACCAGAAGCTTTCCTTAGCCTGTTAGGTGCCTTCTCTAACCTGTTTAATGCTCAGAGTATTCTCGACAAGCAAAGCCTTTCAACACCAGAATCTCTGGGAGAGCAAATTGCCTCTCCCCTACTTTCGGTCTATGATGATGCCCTGCACCCAGATAACATTTCAGCAGAGACTTTTGATGGTGAAGGCACTCCTACTCGCCGTGTACCACTGATTACTGAGGGAATTTTGAGAGGCTTCGTACACAGTACTGGTACAGCTAAAAGGATGAATACTCAGCCCACAGGTCACGCTAATATTGGGGCTAAGGTTACGGTTAGTCCACATTTCTATCATGTCTTGAGTGAACAAGCTGCCGAGTCAGCCTATAGCTTGGAGGATGCTGAAAGTGTGGTTCTAATCGATGAACTTAATGCTCTCCACGCCGGGGTTAATGCCTTACAAGGTTCTTTTTCCCTGCCCTTTGATGGCTGGCTGGTGGAAAAAGGAAACAAGACTAGTCTTGACTCGGCAACTGTGGCTGGAGATATCCTGGAACTGTTAAAGTCAATTATTTTCGTTGAAACAAAGGCAGAGGTGACTCCATCAGGGGTTTGTCCTCGAGTCTGGGTTGAGGAACTCTCAATTACCGGAGAGTAAGCTCATTCTACTACTCAAAGAGACTTAAGGTTGTGTTCATGGTTCATGGTTTATGGTACGCGCTCTGCCCATGCTGCGCAGACATGGCTCATGGTTCATGGGGAAAGTATTCGGCAGTTGTGGAATACTTTCCCCATGAACCATCAACAATGAACTATGAACACTCAATTTATTTGTAAGTCCCCTATGAGTCTCCCTCGTCTAGCAACCAAGATAGAAGCGATTCTCTACCTGAAAGGAAAACCACTCTCAATTGCCGAAATTGCTGAATGTGCTGGCTGCGATCGCGACGCCACCGAAGATGCAATAATTGAATTAATGGCAGACTATGCACACCGGGACAGCGCTCTGGAAGTTGTGGAGACGCCAGCTGGTTATAGTTTACAATTACGTTCGTCCTTTGAGGACTTAATGGTAGAGTTAGTTCCGGCTGAATTAGGTACGGGGGCTTTGAGAACTCTGGCGGCGATTGCTCTCAAGGGTCCTATTGCTCAAACTGAACTTGTCAACTTACGTGGCAGTGGTGCCTACCAACATGTCCAAGAACTCATCGAAATAGGATTTATCCATAAACGCCGACAAACTGATGGTCGTTCTTACTGGTTGCAAGTTACAGACAAGTTTCACCAACATTTTGAAGTAGACCAGTTGCTGCCATCACCTTAACAGCATTGACAAACCTCGAGAGTGACTTTACAGTTTCTTCATTAAAAGCCTATTCTCGCAAATTTCTGCCGAAAGTACTAGTATTGATAGTGGTAGGCGTAAGTTGGATGACATCGTGATCGTTTAGAGTAGAAATTAAGTAAGTCAAATTTAAGACTCCTAATGGTATTTAACCCTAACTTTCTCAACTCCCAACCTGAAGATGAGCAAGGGCGAGTAAATCAACTTCTGAACTATCTCCAGAACCAATCCCCTGATGTATTATCCCATGTTGCCAGGTCAGCCAGTCCGGAGATTCAGCAGATTATCTCTCAGAATGTTCAGGGGCTCGTAGGGATGCTTCCCTCAGAACACTTTAACGTGCAGATTACCACTGATCGGGAAAATTTAGCAGGATTGCTGGCTTCAGCGATGATGACTGGCTATTTCTTGCGTCAGATGGAACAGCGTATGGAACTTGAAGAAACCTTGTTTGACTCAACTCCTGTCTCCGGAAAACCGCACAAGGAAAAAAACTCCCATGATGCTCCCCAGCAAACTGAACCGTAGACAGCGTGCTCTTGGAAATAAATAGTACCCCCTATCAAGCTTAGGGGGGTTCAGGGGAGCCTTAATGACGCCAGGGGCTACTACTTGTGATTGTTAGTGACTACCAAGGTTTTTGGCTGGGAGTCGCTTGTCCAAATCAGACTCGCTCTCCCTAGGAGCAGAATTAGTCAGAATTAGCCGCCAGCAGCAAAAGTACCCATAATAATTGCTGATAGCAAAATACCAGGACTCAGGAGCAGTGCCAACATTAAAAATTCATGAGCTGTCATAATCGCAAATTTAGTACATTTCCACTCTTTAAGTTAGCGCTTGATCTTGGCACTGCCCTGAAAATGAAGAATTTTTTCAAATTACTGTCTGATTTTATGGCTTTAAGCTGGCAGCACCCTATTTCAGGGACTAAGATTAGCTGTTCATTATTCATTGTTCATGGCAATCAACTTTGTTGCCCTTTCAGTAATCGGACAGTTGTTAGGCAAAAACTGTTGACGATGAGGTTACTCTGTTTGAGCATCTATGAGAATTTTTAAAACTTCATTTTTCTGGTTTTTCTGTTTTACAGTAATTTTTCTTCTTTCTCTGGACTTTTGGTCTTGGAATAAACAGCTTTCCTTTTCATTTTTACATTTTCCTTCCTGGGTCTTCTATTTTATTAGCTTACAAATTATACTTTCCCTATTTCTATGGCTTTTCGTTGTAAAATTTTGGGAAACTCCATCGCCATAGGAAAAGTCTGCATGAACTGGGAAAGCATCATACCTTACATGGCGCTTGCTGCCTATTTATTGTTCACGCTATGGGTAGGAATTATTGGTTATCGTTCTCAAGAAGATACCCCTGAAAATTATTTCCTTGCTAACAGAAATCTAGGGGCAGTAGTTCTCTTCTTTACTTTGAGCGCCACAAATTTTAGTGCCTTTGCTTTTCTCGGCTTTTCTGGAGCAGGTTATCGTATTGGCTTGAGTTATTACCCAATGATGGGTTTTGGTACTGCTTTGGTGGGGCTAGCATTCTATTTCATTGGCTATAAAGTCTGGCTTCTAGGCAAAGCTAAAGGATTAATTACCCCATCGGAATTAATTGAGCAGCGCTGCCCAAGCCAGACACTAAAGTTAATTTTTCTCACGGTTATGGTTATTTTCACCCTGCCCTATTTAACCTTGCAGCCGATAGGAGCAGGGTATTTGCTTGAGAACTTGACTAATGGACAAATTCCTTACTTTACAGGTGCTACCTTCTTGACACTGGTGATTGTTTTATATGTTTTTATGGGCGGCATGAGAAGTGTAGCACTAACTGATGTTCTGCAAGGGATTTTAATGTTTGTGTTTATGCTGGCAGCAGTAGTAGCAATCGCCAATAGCTTGGGTGGGTTTGCCCAAGCTAATAGTACAGTTTTTACTCTTGAACCTGAACTTTTCTCCCGACAGGGTATGGGCAACTTCTTTACGCCGCGAAAATGGTTTAGCTATATGCTGCTGTGGATTCTAAGTGTGCCGATGTTTCCCCAAATGTTCATGCGATTTTATACCCCAAAAACTCCTAATCCCTTGAAGGTTTCTGCTGTTGTTTATCCAGTAGTAACAGCAACTATGTTTATTTGCCCAGTGCTGATTGGGATGTGGGGACACATTGCCTTTCCTGAATTAGTGGGAAAAGATACTGATCAAATTTTTCCCATGATGCTAACAGAATATACACCAGTTTGGTTATCTTCCTTAGTGATGGTGGGTGCACTGGCTGCCTTGATGTCAACCCTTGATTCGCAACTACTTGCTCTCAGTTCAATGATTACCAGGGATATTTATATTTCCTATTTACGGAAAAATGCTTCCCTTCAAGAACAAACTTTTGTGGGGAGACTATTAATTTTTGTGTTGGCAATCATTGGTTTAATTATTGCCTACAATCCTCCTGCTACTATTGCTGCGATCGCTACCCAAGCATTTACAGGTTTAGCTGTACTATTTCCAACAGTAATTGCAGCACTATATATAAAAAGAGTTAATCCACTTAGTTGCATCATCTCGATTCTGGTTGGTGAAGCAGCAGTGATTGGTTTTCAATTCGGTATTATTCCCCAAGTTTTTACCTTTGGTTTTCTGCCAGTTGTACCGATAGTTAGTCTCTGTACATTAATTATTGTCCTAGGATTTTTCATCAGCAGTAATAGTAGAGTCTGTCAAAGATAGGGGCCATTTTATTATAGCAACGGACATATCAGTTAGGACATTCTATTTTGATTCCAAGGGAGCAGGGAGCAGGGAGCAGGGAGTAGGGAAAAGCCGATAGTTCTAAGCTTGATTATCCATGATCAGCTCCGAGATTTTCCTATTAAGTGCAAGGATTTTGAGCCATTGGATGCTATAACAAAGCACTTGAAAGGGTCAAAAAAGGCTCAAAACCCTGGTTTGGCATGCATTCTATATTAATTTAGCAAGTCCTACTTATTACTTGAAAACATCAGCTGCTTCAAAGATTTCGATAAATATTAGGAATTGCTACAGTCTTCAAATTGTAACCATTTGACCTGAATTTAGCAGCAGTTTTGTTCCCACTCCCAATCAACAACAGGTAAGCAGAAGGTATTAAATAAAGGGCTAAGAGAGTAGCCCCCCCAACACCACCAGCTATTGCTACCGCCAGCGGGGGCCAGAATCCTCCTCCATCTAACAACAGTGGTACAAAACCAATCATTGTGGTTAGGGTTGTCGTTAATACATGGCGAGTTGAATGCATTACTACAGAGCGTACTGCTTTGCGATTACCTCGACGAGCTTCTGGATCCTCAAGTAAGGCAGAGAGAACTACAATTGAGTCATTGATTGCCACCCCAATTAAACCGATGGTACCGATAATCGGATTAAAGCCAAAGGGATAGCCAAAAAAGTTGACTGAAAATAATCCTAGACCAAAAGAGGCGATCGCAACTACACCGATTAAACCAGCTAATTTGAAGGAACTTAAAGACAAGACGAGGGTGGCAACAGTCAAAACAACCAGCACACCAGCCGCTGAAGTTAATCCCCCCAAAGCCTGAGCACGCTCCTGGGCTTCACCACCAAACTCAAAGGAATAGCCTTGAGGAAGTTGGAAACCACTGCTATCTAATTGTTGTTTAAAATCAGAGAGCACTTTTGATGGTAAAACCCCTGTGGTAATAAAAGCCTGAAGGGTGTTGACGCGTTGCCCATTGTATCGTGTAATCTTGGCTTGTTCCGGTTTGAGTTCAACCTCACCTAAAGCTGAAAGCGGAATTAGATTGGTGGGGCTATTGCTTGAGCTTCCTAAATTAGGCGAGACTGGCAGTAAATCAAGAGAGGTAATCTGGTCTAAATCACCTCGATCAGAATTGGACAAACGTACCCGCACAGGGAGCTCTTCGGTAGACTCCAGAATCGAACCACCAACTGTCCCCTCTAAAGTTGTATCCAATTGCTGAGCAATACTAGCATTGTTGAGTCCCGCCAAGCGAGCTTTCTCTTCATCAACCCGCAATCCTAGCTGAGGCAAAACCTCACTCAGGCTAGCACGAGTATGAGTGACATTGGCAACATTCACCAGCAGAGCTCTTGCTCTTTCACCCAATTCCTGCAAGCGCTTGGAGTCAGAGCCATAGATGCGCATTTCCACGGGAGCTTCAAAAGGTGGCCCCTGTTCAAACTGTCGTACCACTACTCTGGCACTGGGGAAAGTTTCGTCCATTTCAGCTTGCAGCTGTCGAGTTAGAGAGCTAGAAGATAGTGAATTTAATTGCACCAAAGCTTGGGCATAATTAGATTCATTCTCACGCCCTCCAGTCAAGTTATAGTAGAATCTAGGAGCATTTTGACCAACAAACCAGTGAACATCTTTAACCTCTGGGTGGCTAATGACCTGTTCACGAATATTTTTGACAAAATACTGAGTTTGTGATATGGAAGCTGAAGAGGGAAGTTCCAATTCAATCTGGAGTTGATCACGATCAGCGAAGGGGAAAAACTGTAACTCTAGATTTAAGGCCCCAATAAAGCCAGCAACTGGCAAAGTTAGGGCAAACAGTATCCCTAAAATCGGTCGTGCTGTAGTTAGTTTAACACTGGAGCTATATAAACTGCTCAGCAAGGGGATAGATAATCCCGTTTCCCACCAAGGGCGTGAGGATGGTTTCCTCAAACTCCTGTTACTGCTAGGCCTTGCTACCCGTCGCTGCCAGTACTTGTGGAGCCTTGCTGTTAGAGCTGGGATAACGGTTAGAGATAGAAATAGAGAACAAGAGACAGCTAAAATTACATTTAAGCCAATTGTGCCGACAAACTCCCCTACACTACCAGGTAACAGGGCAATGGGCATGAAAGCCAGAATAGTTGTGATCGTTGAACTTAATAAAGGAACAGCTAGATAGCGAACACTTTTGTTAATGGCAGCTTCCGGTTTGAGTCCTTGCTTGAGATGCTTTTGGACTTCATCAACCATGACAATAGCTGTGTCAATTAAGATTCCCAGCGCGACAATTAGCCCTGTAACTGACATCTGGTGCAGAGGAATTCCCATTAATTTCATGCAGCCAAATACCATTAAAATTGATAAGGGCAAAGCTGAACCAACAATTAGTGCTGATTGCCAACCCATCATCAAAAAAGTCACGCCAAAAACTAATAATGCTCCAAATAGCAGGTTGATAATTAACTTGTTGAGTCTTGCCTCGACATAGTTACTTTGGTCAAAAACTACTTTTAGTTCTAAACCACTGGGTAATTGTTCCTGAAATTGTTTTAAGACTTGGTGCGCTTGCTTTGCCCACTGGTCTAGTCTATAGTCTGATTCTACAAATACACCCACTGTCACCGCCGGATGACCACTAATAATCGCAATATCTGAAAGTGGCTCGACAGTACCCTTGCTTACCAGCGCAATATCACCTAAATTAGTAAACTGACTGCCATTACCAAAACTAATCGGAATGCGCCGCACGCGATCGAGTGAATCTAGTTCCTGATCAACTTCAATCAACAAATCGCTATCAGTACCGCGCAATTGACCTGCAGCTGTTTTGGAATCACTCTGTTGAATTTGCTGTGATAGGTCTTGTGCAGTTAGACCAAGAGTAACTAACTCAGCTGGATTAATCTCGACAACAATTTCTTCTTCAGGATCTCCGAAAATTTCGGTTTTTTCAGTACCTTTGAGAATTCTGAGTTGGTCTTCTAGTAACTCTGCTGAACGCAGCAGAATTGCATAATTAGGAGGGTCATCTTGCTCCCAAGTTAAAGCCGTAATTAAGGAATAAGCTTTGACCTCGATTTCATCAAGCTCTGGCTCAGTTGTACCTGCAGGAAATTCTACTTTAGCATCGCTCAGTTTATCCCGAATCCGTGACCAAATTGGATCAACTTCATCGGCTGTTACGCGATTTAATAACTCAATTTCAATAATTGAACTGCCAGTACGGGAGGTAGACTTATAGGTATCAATTTCCTCAATTTCTGATAGTTCCTGTTCAATTTTTTCAGTAACTAATGCTTCGACTCGCTCAGCGCTGGCTCCTGGAAAAAAAGTTTTTACTAATGCCAGACGTGAAACTAATTCTGGGTCTTCTAGTCGAGGCAGTGCTTGGTATGAAGACAAACCCCAGACGACAATGATGATAACTGTCAGGATTAGCAGCCTGAAGTTGCGGTAGAATAAGCTGAACATAATTAATTTAAAAGCCTCTATAAAATAGTCTTCAAGAATCTGCTAAGCGCACTAACTGACCAGTCACAATCCGCTGCGTTCCGTTGATGATCACAGTGTCTCCAGCTGTGAGAGTTCCACGTACAAGAACCCGTTGGCGTAGTCCACTGGAAGTATCACTCTGAGTATGTAAAACTTCCACATCCCTACGCTCAACGCGGTAGGTTTTATTTGCACTTTCACTCAAAGTTACTGAGGTATATTGTGGCTTTTCTACCTCCACCAAGGCGTAACAAGACCATAAACCACGATCCCCCCTCACCAAAGCTGTTGCGGGTAACCAATATCCCTTTGTGGCAATAGTCTGAGCAATTTCTAACCGCGCCACTTCTCCAGGAGCTACCAATGGTGCAGCTGACGGTTCTAAATCAAGGACTGCAGTACGGGTACGAGTGGCTGGATCTACTTCTGGCAGTATTGATGATACTTCGGCTTGGTAAATTTTGTCTCCAATTTTAACTCGTTGCTGGCTACCTGGTTGCAGTTGGGAAATCGCGTGCACTGGAATGCCAATCTCTACTTCCGGTTTGGTATTTTCAACTAAACGTACCACTGCTTGACCCGCATTAACAACGCTTCCTTCATCGAGGCGACGGGCAGAAATTGTGCCAGCAAAAGGTGCTTTGACAGTACTTTTGCCAATGATGATTTCAATATCAGCGATTCTAGACTCTAGCTGTCTAACAACTGCTTGCTGTGCTTCTATTTGTTCTGAACGTGTTCCATTAAGCAACTCATTGAGATTGCTATTAGCTGCTTTTAGACGCTCTGAGAGTGCGTTGGCATTAAAGGCGACTTCATCAAGTTGCTCTTTGGAAATTGCTCCCTGAGTATAAAGATATTCCCTGCGGGAACGTCTTTTACCTTCGAGTGCTAATAGTTGTTCAATATCTCTAACCGAGGCGCGAGCAGCTGCAATTGTTTCAGTGCGAGGCCCTGCTTGTAATTCCTTTAATAAAGCTACAGCTTGATCCTTCTCGGCAATTAACTGTAGCCGTTGAGTCTCTAAGTTACTGGTATCGAGTTTAGCGAGGGGAGTTCCCACACTAACCTTATCTCCCCGGTCAACACCTAACCAAATTAGTTTACCAGCTCGCTCAAAGCCTAATTCGCTGGCTCGGAATGAGGCAACTTCTCCTGTGTAGTTTCTTGAAACTTGATAGGATTCTACTGGCTCTACTCGTGTAGTTTCGACTGGGAGAATAGTGATTTGAGAGCTGATTTCTGGCTTGGGAGTATCCCTTGATTGGGATGTCATCCCAATTGCTAAACCTGAGACTGATAATAGTGCGATCGCACCTACTGATAATAAACCCCATCGCCTTAATTGGAAAGGTGAATTGACCTTTTCAACAGGAGGATTGGGCAAAAACTGGGGATTGTTTGAGTGCAAGTCTATTTCTTGCTCATTCGCTAATTCATTAGTCATTGCTCTTGGTTCCTTAAGGATTTTTTAGAAGTAATCGCACGATTCAGAAGGCAGAAGGCAGAAGGCAGAAGGCAGAAGGTAGAAGGTAAAAGGCAGAAGGCAGAAGGTAGAAGGTAGAAGGCAGAAGGTAGAATGGAAGAGGATTTTAAGCTCTTGACATCTGTTGAGGTACCCTCATTTATTTGTGCCTACCTACTTAATCAGAATTAAAATAACAATGCCGAAGGGTATAAGTCTTTATACAGCAGGGAAAATTTGCTTTTCGGGTTTTAGGTTTATTTATATCTGACTATTTACTACGTCAATATTGTTTTGAAGGATTGGCTTTTCCGCCTGTCTCCGCGTCTCCCTGTCTCCGCGTCTCCCTGTCTCCGCGTCTCCCTGTCTCCGCGTCTCCGCATCTCCGCGTCTCCCTGTCGACCTGTCTCCGCGTCTCCGCATCTCCGCGTCTCCCTGTCTCCGCGTCTCCCTGTCTCCCTGTCTCCATCAAGAAGATTCCACTACCAGCAAACTTTCTAGATATTTACTCAGATGCTCATTTGCTCTTTGCATGTGGATCGGATCTCCGTAGAGTTTGGTCATCATTAGAGAACCTTCAATAGTGGAAATAATGATTGTTGCCACCACATCTGCCTCAACCTTTGAGGTGATTTCACCTTCGATAATTCCCCGTTCGATAATTTGACAAATAAGAGTTCGCCAATTGTTCATTGCTTGTTGCGCCCGTTCACGTAAAGCTGGATAGGCGTCATCACTCTCTATTGCTGTGTTGAGAATTGGACAGCCGCCGAGGATCGGGGGTTCCTCTATAAAACTTAGGTAGATAGAAACAAGAGCTTGTAGCTGTTCAAAGCAATTGTTTTTTCCTTTAATGACCTCTAAAAAACGCTGATTAATACAGTCGCAAGCAAAATCAAAAGCCTCTAGGGCTAATTCGTTTTTACTCTTGAAGTGGTTGTAAAGTCCTCCCTTCTGTAATCCTGTGGCACGCATCAAGTCTGACATCGATGAACCGGCGTAACCCTTTTTGTTAAATAGCTCAGCTGCTTGCCTGAGAATTTTTTCCTTGGTTTTCTGTGCCTTAGACATTGTAGTGATTTCATTTATGTTGGCTATAGATGCTGATGAGGCGGAGGGCCCCAGATGCCGATACGCGGGGATTGATGTATAGCAGGCATTTAGGAAATTGGCATTAGTTTTTAACCTTTAAGACCGATTGGTCTCTTAAAGAATAACAGAGATTTCAGTAGATGATCAAGTACAGGGATTTTGAGAGCGACTCTTCCCATCCCTAACTATTCCCCTAGAAGAAGAGAGTGTGGGGAGGGTGAGGTGAAAATTCCTGTGGGATTTCAGGGCAAGTTCAGAATTATCACCGCGTCACCGTGTCATAGCAGTTTTCATTTGAATGAATTACAACGCCTCTTAGCTCTCGGATAAAAGTCGGTCCAGAAGAATAATTTCTCCCCTTCTCCCTTTCTCCCCCTCTCCCCCTCTCTTTACAAGGGTGACAATCAAAGTTTTCAAATGCAATACTGAAAGATGTGATTCTAGAAGCCGTTGGAAAAGATGCCTGAGCCTGAGTTGAGTAAAGAGCAGCGCAAACAACTACGGGAGGCTTTAATTAGTGCTTTTCCTGGTAAGAGCAAGCTGAAAATGATGCTTCTGGAGGAACTAGATGTACGCTTGGATATTGTTGTTGGCGGTGAGACTTATGGTGATACTGTATCTGAGCTAATTCTGTGGGCAGAAGGTGAGGGGCGACTAGAAGAATTGATAAATGGAGCAATTGGCAGGGTTCCTGGAAATCCCAAATTGCGTAAATTTGCCCATTCGCTAAGCAGCCAAGATTCCGGCAATACAAACCTAAGCAGGCAAGATACCTGCACTACAAATTTACGAAAATGGGATGCTTTCCCGGAAATTGATTGGCGAGGACCTACAGAAGATGAGGAACTCCAAGGATTTTTACCACCTAAACCGGATTCCTGGGATGTTACTTTCTTAAAACGAGGAATTGAGCAATCACTGTCTATTTGCCGTATTGAAGTTACGGGTATTGGAGCTGTTGGTACTGGCTTTTTGGTTACTCAAAATCTGCTATTGACTAACTATCATGTGCTGAGGGGCTATGAACCTGAGTTGAAGATTGACCCTCAAGATATAAGTTTGCGCTTTGATTACTTAACTGAGGATATAGAGGAGAAAACGGAAACTCAAGTTTTTGGATTGAAGTATGAGTGTCCTATTTTATGTTCCAGCCCTACCGAGAAACTGGATTACCTGTTACTACAAGTGGAAGACAAAATTTTTCAAGCTGAGGGTATTCAACCTGTTACTTATAATCAACAGGAACTTCCTAGTAAGGGTATGGGAATTCATATTTTGCACCATCCTAACGGAGAAACCATGAAGATTACCCCGAGCAGTAACGGGATTACGGGTATATATCAGAAACAAGGAAAAATTCAATACGTTAGTAATACTTCGGGTGGTTCTAGTGGTTCTCCTTGTTTCAACGATGACTGGCAAGTGGTAGCTCTACATCGTGCTGAGAAAACTAGAACTTTTGGCGCGATTGGTGAGGGGATTTTATTTAGCGCTATTTACCAGGAGATAGCCAAGTTTTTATGCTGATTTATAGGGAGTAGGGAGTGGGGAGTAGGGAGTAGGGAGTAGGGAGTGGGGAGTAGGGAGTGGGGAGTGGGGAGTAGGGAGTAGGGAGTAGGGAGTAGGGATTAGGGAGTGGGGAGTAGGGAGTGGGGAGTAGGGAGTGGGGAGTAGGGAGTGGGGAGTAGGGAGTGGGGGGAAGAAAATTGAATGTACCTCATTAATTTGAGCAACGCTATAGTGTATTGTTCTCGAATAAATTAGTAATTGGAACAAGATGAGCCGTCGAGTAATAACAACACAACTTCAATCGAATTTCCCTGGGACACAGGTTGATACTTACTTTGATAAAGTTATCAAGTACATTCCAGCAGATATTGTTGGAGCTTGGGTTGCTGTTGGGGGATTGATTAATAGTGCCAGCGATATACCTAGAAATATGGTGCTGTGGATTGCTTTTGCTATAGGTCTTGTTTTAACTGGAGTTTGGACATGGAAGGAAACTACAGTTAAGAATAAGGCTCCTGCGATTACTCAAATTTTCATCTCGACTGTAGCTTTTTTTGTTTGGGTATTTGCTCTGGGAGAGCCTTTTACAACTCTAGATTTTTATCGCCCTCTTTACGGCTCGTTGTTGTTAATTTTTTATACTCTTGTGGTAGCTCTGATTAATCCACAGGAAGGATAGGAGATTTATATAATGTGCTGACTTAGACAGATTAGATTAATGTGATGAAGCTTAATGGAGTTCAAACAAAAAAATTCAAAGAAGCATTAATGTCTGCTTTTTCAAATCAAGATGAGCTAAAAGTGATGCTTTTTGAGGAACTAAATCAACAATTAAATTGGGTAGTAACAAATGACAATTATAAAGTAGTAGTATTTGAATTAATAGAATGGGCTGTCTCTCAAGGACGACTAATAGAATTAATGAGAGGTGCAAGTAGATCTAACCCTAATAATCAAATACTGCAAAACTTTGTTAGAGGCTTTATTACTAGTAATATTAAAGAATTATTAAAAGACTTACTAGAGAATAATAATGAACTAGTTTCATTAAATATTTGCCATGATATTTTTAAAATTATTATAAGCATCAATAATTTACAGTTACTTGTAGATAAATGTTGTTCAGTTTTACCTGAAGATGCTTATTTTGAGAGCCCAAAAGATACAGAAGACTTAGAAAATAAGGAGTTAGTAGATTCATTAAAAGTATTCATTATAATTAAGTTACTTGTCATAGATTATCCAATGTTTGAAGGAATTCCTCGAGTTTTGTGGTTTGCACGTGACTTGTGTAAGGGGAATCAACTTAAAAAATCAGTTGAACAAAAAATAAAACAATGGATTACAAGTACTGAGCAGTATTGTGGCTGTAATTTACCAGATTTACCTGAGATAAGTGTGAGCAGAAAGGATGATACTCTCAACTGTTATTTAATGATTACTATTAAACCGTGGTCAGACCAACGTAGATTTCTGATCAATGGTTTTCTAAGATTGCCTAGTTTAATTGAAGAGAGCAATTATAGTTTAGATGATATAGTTCCAGTTGATTTAGTTGATCTTGAGGAAGATGGAGAACAAAAGGGGAGTTTATGCACATTCAAATCAATTGAAAACAAAGTTGTTCAATTTCTGCGAGAGGGTGAAAGGAAACTCAAAACTGAAGTAAAAAAACTAAATTTTAGTTGTTACAATCTAACAATTGAGTTTTTCTTACCCTATCAATATCTATGTGAAGAAGTTGATTTGTGGAGGGTGTCAGAACTAGATGATTTAGTACCTATTGGTAAAAACTATCGAGTTATTGTAAGGTCTTATGACCGGGTTGAAAATGAGTATCTAGAAAATGAGTTGCGTAAGGGATGGCAAAGAGTTAAGCAGCTACTGAACCTGAATACTCAGGATGTTTCCAGTCATTTTGAAAATCTGAATACAGTATCCAACTGTAACTGGAAAAATCTGGAAATGCAATTAAGGGAAAGCAAGATTGGTCTTAAATTAACCTGTGCCCCACCGGATTCTCAAAAGCAGAAACAAGAGTTATTTAAAGCTTTTCTCAGAGGGGGAACACCAATTGCCATTTGGACAAGATGTCATAATATTCCTAATGTTGTTAGTGAGATTGATAATCTCTTAACTAAAGATTCTTTAACTAACCTGGATTATTTGTTTGAACTGATTTGGCGTAAACGCTGTAAAGCTCACTGTGATCTAACTCCAAAAGAACATTTAGGTTATCACTTAGCTATCCTATGTGATAACCCAGAGCGAATGCCTCCATTGGAAGCAAATCCTCTCAGAGAATAAGTAATAAGTAATAAGTAATGAGTAATAAGTAATAAGTAATAAGTAAGAAATATTTTTGTTTTATATAGGGTAGGTGAAAGCAGGGGATGAGTGTAAATGATTGGAGAATTTTTCAAGGGAATCGGGAACCTCACAATGGTATTAAGCGACTCTTAGGGATTGAGCCTCCAAGCTGGCGTAGATTCGGTAGTTTGCCAGATATAGATAATAATCAGAGTCGAAAGTATTGGCATAGTCTCCACAAGCTAGCTAATTCCAAGGACAATGCTAGGGATTTAGAAAGAGGACGAACGTTTCGAGTTAGAGAAAATCAATCAGAAGTGCTAGATGCTATCAATGCTGCTTTGTATTTACGACGCCCGGTGTTAGTAACGGGAAAACCTGGTTCTGGTAAAACTTCTCTTGCCTATGCTTTAGCTTATGAATTGCGGCTTGGTCCAGTTTTACTGTGGTCAATTACAGCACGTTCTATACTACAAGAGGGACTCTACAGATACGATGCGATCGCTCGTTTACAAGATGCTCAATTAAGTAAAGATAATCAAGATAATTATTCTGGTAAAGATAATCGGGATAATCCCTCGAGTGAGGATGATAATGGCTATCTCAATATTGGTCAGTATATTCGACTGGGTTCATTGGGTACTGCATTTTTACCGTCTAAATATCCTCGCGTTTTGCTTATCGACGAAATTGATAAAAGTGATATTAATCTACCTAATGATTTGCTCAATCTCTTAGAAGAAGGAGAATTCAAGATTCCGGAGTTGGTACGTCTCTCCAAGCGAGGCGGTAAAAGTCAAGTGGTAGAATCTGAGGATGGAATTGATGTAACCATTGAGGAGGGAAAAGTTCGTTGTCATGCCTTTCCGATTATTGTGATGACTAGCAATGGAGAAAGGGATTTTCCACCAGCATTTTACAGGCGTTGCCTACGGGTGCAGATGCCTAATCCAACTGAGGAGGATTTGAGAGATATTGTCACAGCTCATTTAGGTGCAGAAACCATGGAGAAATTCCAAACTCTCATTCAGGAGTTTATTGATAAAAATGAGAGTGAAGAGTCGGGTTTAGCAACAGACCAGTTGTTAAATACAGTCTATCTGTTAGCTCAAAATGCAGATAAGGAATCGTTAAAGAAGTTGCTATTTAGTCCTTTAAGTAGCCTAGAAGAGGGCAGATAATGGAGCGGCTGATAGCTAAGCTAGGAAGTGAATTTGATTTAACAGCAGCGGAGATTGCAGATATACTCTGGCTGACGTTAATCAGGCAGCAGAGTATTGAGAAAAGTGTTTCTGAGTCTAGAGAAAAGCAGAATTTCTCCGAAGGTCCTCAAATTTCTCAATTGGAGAGGGACGAAACCAGCATCTCTGGGCAATTTGAAGCTCCTAAACAGATTCCTAAGCGTTTGCCATCAGCTGGTATTTTCCCTAAAAATAGAGAGAAAAGTAAACCAAAAACTACACCAAAAACTACACCAAAAACTACACCAAAAACTAAATCAAAAACTAGACAGACAGAATCAAAATTAAAGAGTCAACCTTTCAAAGTTCCTAATGCTCCTTCAATCAGAGAACCTCTAACCTTAATCCGTTCTTTACGCCCTCTGATGGTAAAGGTTCCTTCTGCCCAGGAGGCAAGTTTAGATGAAACAGCTACCGCTCAAAAAATAGCTGATGAGCGTATTTGGATGCCTGTAACTACGCCAATTCTAGAGCCTTGGCTGGAGGTAGCATTAGTGGTAGAAGAAAGTACCTCGATGCTGATTTGGCGGCGTACTGTATTAGAACTAGGAAAACTTTTGAAACACTACGGAGCCTTCCGAGATGTAAGAATTTGGGGGTTAGTAAGTAGTGAAGGAAAAGTAGGAATTCGACCCAGAATCGGTGTAAAGTTAGAAGAGCGATCGCTTCGCAGCCCTCAAGAGTTAATTGACCCCAATTGTCGTCGCCTGGTTTTGGTGGTTACAGATTGTGTATCCTCCCTCTGGCGCACTGGAGCAGTGTTACCAGCGCTCAAGGTTTGGGCAGAAAGTGGACCGATGTCAATTGTACAGATGCTGCCAGAGTGGTTATGGGTTAGGACTGCCTTGAGAAAGGTATCCGCAGTCCAATTATATGGACTTACACCGGGAATGGCGAATCAGCAGTTATCAGTAATTCGGCAAGCATTTTGGGATGATTCTGATAGCAAAACCCAAGCTAGTGAGATCAAAGTTCCTATCCTGACTCTAGAACCAGAAATGACTTCAATTTGGAGTCAGATGGTAGTTGGCAAAGGTAGTGCGCCTGGGTTTATCTTCAAGTCAAGAATTGAGACTCCCTCCGAGGAAAGGTGGGCGAAAAAAAGAGTGGGGGAACAAGTAAGCAGACGCGGAGACGCGGAGACACGGAGACGCGGAGAATTAAAATTCCAACCAAAATTTCGCTCACCCTCCGAGGAATATAGAAAAACAGAGTCAGATTTAAAATTCACTTCACAGCAGCAAGTGCAGCGTTTCCGAGTAGCGGCTTCCCCCATGGCACGACGGTTAGCGGGATTATTAGCAGCTTCTCCAGTGATTAGTTTACCTGTAATTCGGCTAATTCAGGAGACAATTCTCCCTAAATCAAGACAGGTTCACGTTGCTGAAGTTTTGCTCGGCAGTATTCTCCAGCCCATTTCATCCCCTAATCCTAGTACTAATCCTGATGATATAGAGTATCGCTTTCTAGATGAAGGTATTCGTAGCATCCTTTTGGACTCTGCACCCGCAACAGATACAGTGAAAGTGTTGTCAAAGTATATTTCACAGCAGTTTGGCAAATCGCTAGAGGAATTCATCGCCCTATTGAGGTTTTGGCAGCAGGAGCAAGGGCTAAAGGAGCAAATTCGTCCCTTTGCGGTAGTGACAGCAGAGGTATTAAAACGCTGGGGAAGATATCGTGATTTTATTCAGGAGGTGGAGCAGTACTATGGTTCAGTGCCAGTAGAGTCTTCTACTGTTGCCTCTATTCCTCAGTTAAAAAACTTTATTGGTTCGGTTCCACCCTTAAAAACCTTTGAATTTGAAGTTAAAACTATCTCTTTTGACTTTCCAGAAAGTGAGCTACAAGCTTTTGAATATAAGGTTGTAACCATTGAGGTGGAAAAAACTGGCTCTTTCGGAAGAGAAACGAAGTTAGTCCTCAAAGAGCGTCAGGAGCAGAGTCGGCAGTTTATTGAAGAACTGGGAAATGGCGTGCAACTAGAGATGGTACTCATTCCTGAAGGAACATTTCTGATGGGTTCACCAAGAACAGAAGAATGGCATCTGAAGAGTGAAGAACCACAGCACCAAGTCAATATTAAATCCTTTTTCATAGGCAAATATCCAGTAACTAAGGCTCAATGGATAGCAGTAGCAGCATTACCTCAAATCAATAGGAAACTCTACTCACCTTCATCTCGTTTAAAGGGAGAGGATAGACCAGTACAGCGAGCTTCTTGGTACTCTGCTGTAGAGTTTTGCGATCGCCTTTCTAGGCATACAGGAAGAGAGTATAGATTACCAAGTGAAGCGGAATGGGAATATGCAGCCAGAGCAGGAACAACAACACCATTTCATTTTGGGGAGACAATTACAACCGATTTAGCGAACTATAACGGCAATTATACTTATGGTAATGGTTCCAAAGGAGAGTATCGAAGGAAAACAACAACAGTGGGGAGTTTTGGAGTAGCCAATGGTTTTGGCTTGTATGATATCCACGGAAATGTCTGGGAGTGGTGTGCTGATAGTTGGCATAATAACTACGAGGGCGCGCCTGATGATGGCAGAGTGTGGATAGATGCTGAAAAGAATCTCAATAGTCACAGAGTGTTGCGTGGCGGCTCATGGTTCCTCAATCCTGGGGATTGCCGTTCTGCTTGTCGCCTCGACGTTGATCCGGGCGACGCGAACGTCAACCTTTTCGGTTTTCGAGTTGTATGTGTGTCAGCGTCGACTCTTTAGCACTATGCTCTGTTGCCCTATTACCCTCTCCCCTCTCTTCTTTGATCTTTGTCGCCCCTAAGTGCGAGTCGAATTTTTTTTAAAAACTCAGATTTTGCACTATCTTACAAAAACCACCTGGGGTTTAAACCCCAGGCTCATAGCGAAAGTCCTCTTGCAAGAGGACTAAATGCCGACAACAGTTGAGTTTGGGTCCACTTGAGTGGACTTGTGCTATTAGGTGTGGAATTAATTCCACGGCGGGAAAAGTAGCTTACGGAACAATGGTGCAAGATCTCAGTAAAAACCACTTTATGAATCATGGCTAAACCCACTAAAAGTATACAAAAACCAAAACCTAGGCTCGTTATTAACAGCTATCGCAGTACGGCTCATTACTTTACGGAGGATTTGGGCAATGGTGTAAGTTTGGATATGGTATATATTCCCAGTGGCACATTTCTGATGGGTTCGCCGAAAACAGAAGAGGGGCATAGAAGCACTGAAGAGCCACAGCATCAGGTAAATGTTAAAGCATTTTTCATGGGCAAATACCCAGTAACTCAAGCTCAATGGAGGGCAGTAGCAGCACTACCCCAAGTTAATAAGGAACTCAACCCGGAGCCATCTCGATTCAAAGGAGAGGAGAGACCAGTAGAGCAGGTTTCCTGGTACGATGCTGTAGAATTTTGCTCACGCTTGTCGAGTCATACAGGAAGAGAATATCGATTACCAACTGAAGCTGAATGGGAATATGCAGCGAGGGCAGGAACAACTACCCCTTTTCATTTCGGTGAGACAATTACAACCGATTTAGCTAACTATAACGGCAATTCTATTTATGGTTCTGGTTCCAAAGGAGAGTATCGTCGGGAAACAACAGCAGTGGGAAGTTTTAAAGCAGCCAATAGTTTTGGATTATATGATATCCACGGCAATGTCTGGGAGTGGTGTGCTGACAGTTGGCATTATAACTATGAAGATGCGCCGTATGATGGCAGAGCATGGATAGATTCAGAATATAATGGCAATAATAACAAAGTACTGCGCGGTGGTTCCTGGTTTGACGCTCCTTATGGCTGCCGTTGTGCATATCGTGGCTACGACGCTATCTGGAGGCACGACGGTTTCAACTACGATATTGGTTTTCGTGTTGTGTATGGGGCGGCGTGGATTCAATAGTACTATATTCTATTTTCCTGTACGCGATTCTAATTTACCTCTACGCGATCGCGTTGGATCTTCAGAGCTCTTGGTGGAAACTGTAGATCAGACTACAAATTATCTTTTGTGGGTTACGGCGCTCATAGGAAAACAATACTAGAATTCACAAATTATGACCCGCACCTAACCCACCCTACAATATATAAAATTTTATTATCACCACATGTACGGGAGAGCCAATCAAACTCCGTGTCTCCGTGTCTCCGCATCTCCGCGTCTCCGCGTCTCCGCGTCTCCGCGTCTCCATATCTCCGTGTCTGCAACCCCCCGTCAATCAATTGACGGGCTAATAGCCAAAGTCCATTAAAATGGACTGAAATCTCTATAGAGCCAGCATTAAGTCCTCTTTGAGAGGACTTAAGCTATGAGCCTGGGGTTTGAACCTCAGGCGGGTAAAGGAATTGGTGCAAGTTTGAGATGAAACCAAAATTTAAAGATAACATCGCTTGGCAACAAGCTCAAATGCTGATGCAGCCTGCTTTTATCCGCATTTTAGACCAAGTTCGCAAACAACTGGAACCAACAAATTGGAAAGCGACATATAAAGACGTCAAAACTCCTATACCGGGTTATCAGATGTGTTTAGAACACGAAAGCACCTCCATGTGTTTTGATCTATGGGAGCTTTGCTATCAAGTGTGTTTTCGCGACTACTCTCCCACCGCAATAGAAACAGAAAGCCAGGAAGTTGAAATTGATACTAACTTAATTGATCAAGCTGGCGAAGTGGATTGGCATTGCCTAGACGCCAAGGCAGAAAAATTAGTGACACAAGTGTTGTCAAAATTAACCGCTACATAACTCTTAGGTGATGGATAATAAAAGGTAAAAATATTTTAAATAATGAGCCAAGAACTACGCGAGATACAAATTACTGCTGGGGCAACATTTGAGACAGTGGGTGAGTACCAGGTTCCAACCAGTTTCGGCAATGATGCTGCCGCGCTTCAAGCAGCACGCCAGGGCGTTGCCCTCGTTGATTTATCCCACTGGGGGCTATTGCAATTTACCGATGATGACAGATTGCGCTACCTCCATAATCAAAGTACCAATGACTTCCAAAATCTCAAACCAGGGCAGGGATGTGATACGGTTTTCGTAACTTCTACGGCTCGTACTATTGACTTAGCTACTGCTTACGTGTTACAGGATGCGGTACTAGTCATAGTATCTCCTAATCGGCGTCAGCAGCTGATGGAGTGGCTAGATCGTTTTATTTTTCCAATGGACAGGGTAGAAATAAAAGATATTGCTAGCGAAAATAGTATCTTTAGTCTAATTGGTCCAGAAAGTGAGTCCCTATTGAAAAAATTGGGCATCGAGATACCCCTTGAGCAAGTTTATGCCACTCACCAACAACTAAGCCTTGGTGATATTAAATTACTTTTAGCAGTGGGTAATGGTTTGGCACTGCCAGGATATAATTTGATCGTCTCCGCTAAAGATAGTGCTAAGCTCTGGCAGCAGTTAACGGCAGCCGGAGCAATAGCAATTGGCGATCGCATTTGGGAGCAACTGCGAATTGAACAAGGGCGTCCTTTACCTGAGAGTGAACTGACAGATGATTACAATCCCCTAGAAGCTGGTTTATGGCAAACTATTTCTTTGGAGAAGGGTTGCTATATTGGTCAGGAAACTATTGCTCGTTTGAATACTTATCAAGGTGTTAAACAGCAACTGTGGGGTGTTCGTCTCCAGGCACCAGCAGAACCAGGAACTGTAGTAAGCTTAGATGGTAATAAAGTTGGCAAGTTAACTAGTTATACCGAAACCGAACAGGGTCCATTTGGTCTTGCTTATATACGTACTAAAGCTGGAGGTGCTGGCTTGCAAGTACAGGTGGGAGAAACTGTAGGGGAATTAGTTGATGTGCCATTTTTGACTCGAACTCCGCAGTAATAAGTAATAAGTTGTAGGTTGGGTTGAGGAAACGAAACCCAACATGGTGCACTGGAAATGGGTTTAGTTGTAGGTTGGATTGAGGACACGAAACCCAACATGATACACTGAAAATGGGTTTAGTTTAACTTCATAAAAAAATATCCCATCGAGGAGAGGGGGAATGGCTCGGGGAGATAATTCTTGACGTCATCTTTCCAAGTCAATTGGATAATTTATTTCTTGGAGTTCCCTAATAACTTTACCCAAATTTCGAGCAAAGCCCCTTCCTTCCAGGTGGGGGAGTGTCAACTAATCCGGCAATAGTCCTTTCAACTCCAACCATTCCCGATTAAATAATCGCGACTGGTAACGAGCACCGCCATCACATAAAACTGTGACTATTGTATGTCCTGGTCCCATTTGTTTGGCAAGAGCTACCGCTGCTCCTACATTAATACCGACGGAACCACCCATAAATAGACCATCTTTCCTAAGTAATTGGTAAATTACTCGCACACACTCATGATCGTCAATTTGAACGGCATCATCAATCGGCACATCTTCCATGTTAGCTGTAATACGGCTGCTACCAATACCTTCAGTAATTGAACTGCCCTCTATTTTTACCTTACCAGTCTTGATATAACTGTAGAGTCCGCTACCCATGGGATCAGCTACCACTGATTTAAGCTGAGGATTCTTTTCTTTGAGATACATTGAAACGCCAGCAAAAGTACCGCCAGTTCCTGTAGCGGCAACCCAGGCATCAATCTTACCATCAGTTTGCTCCCACATTTCTGGCCCTGTGGTTTCGTAGTGAGCCTGCCTGTTGGCTAAGTTGTCAAACTGATTAGCCCAAATGGCATTGTCCATCTCGGCGGCGATGCGCCCGGAGAGTTTAACATAATTATTAGAGTCTTTATAAGGCACAGCTGGAACAGGACGAACTTCAGCACCCAATGTCCTCAAAGCATCCATCTTCTCTTGAGATTGAGTTTCTGGGATAATAATTAGGCACTTGTAACCTTTAGCATTGCAGATATGAGCTAAACCAATACCAGTGTTGCCTGCTGTACCCTCAACGACGGTACCCCCCGGTTTGAGTAAACCTTTTTCTTCAGCGTCTTTAATAATATATAGTGCTGGCCTGTCTTTAACAGAACCACCAGGATTAAGAAACTCAGCTTTACCCAAGATTTCGCAACCAGTCTCCTCACTAAAGCTGTTTAAGCGGATCAGTGGCGTATTGCCAACTGTTCCTAAGAAACCGTTTTTGATATCCATAACATCTATATTAACGAGGGTGTAAGCTGTTGTGCATTAAAAATGCACAACAGCAAGGCAGTAGGTAGAAGGCAGGAGGCAGGAGGCAGGAGGCAGAAGGCAGGAGGCAGGAGGCAGAAGGCACAAGAGTTTGGGCCATTAACTAAATTAAATAAATATATGATTTAAATGCATAACAGCTTAGGGTGTGGGGTGCAGGACGTAGGGATCTTTGAGATGGGGATTTAACCCCACATCAAAGAGAGCGACTTGGAGAAGTCGGGATTTTAACCCCATCTCCCCCTCTCCCCATCTCCCCCTCTCCCCATCTCCCCCTCTCCCCATCTCCCCCTCTCTCCAAAAAGGCAAGTTAGATGTTTGAGAGCCTATTTGTTTGGTTGGGGCGTCATGCGCAGGTAGGGCTTAACTTCTTCATAACCCTTGGGGAATTTCTCCTTAAGTTCTGCTGGGTCTTTGATTGAGGGTACAATTACACAGTCATCGCCATCTTTCCAATTGACTGGGGTTGCTACCTGGTGGTTATCTGTTAGCTGCAAGGAGTCAATTACCCTGAGGATTTCGTCAAAGTTGCGACCAGTGCTGGCAGGATAGGTAATTGTCAGCCTTAGTTTCTTCTGAGGGTCAATTACAAAGACGGAGCGTACGGTAAGGTTATTATTGGCATTGGGATGGATCATATCGTAGAGGTCAGAGACCTTTTTATCTGGATCCGCCAAAATCGGGTAGTTAAGACTAGTCTTTTGTGTTTCTTCAATATCTTTTACCCAGCCATTGTGGGAATCAACATCGTCAACACTCAAAGCAATAGTTTTAACACCGCGCTGCTCAAATTCACCCTTAAGTTTGGCAACCATACCTAATTCGGTGGTGCAAACTGGAGTGAAGTCTGCTGGGTGGGAGAACAGCACTACCCAGCTGTCCCCTGCCCAGTCGTAGAAGTTGATTTCGCCTTCAGTAGAAGCCTGAGTAAAGTTGGGTACTGTATCGCCTAATCTCAGGGTCATAGCTCTATTTCCTGTTGAATCTCAGAGGAGACAGTCTTTTATCCTCTCACGAAATATTTGTTTAATCGTAGATTTTGAGATTTCTTTATATTTATGGGGCACCCTGCTCAACAACAGTCTCACCAAGCTTGAGCATCGCGGGTAAATAAAGTTAACGCTTTTCTCATAAGATGAGACAATAGAATCCAAAAATTAAACCAATAGCTACAGAGTTAACACTCTATTTAGGCTGCGTTGTGTGAGTAAGGAGTTATTTTATGAAAGGATTGGTTCGTCTAATCACGGTCTTGGCGCTAGTAATAGGCTGCCTGGGCTGGTTAGGTATGCCTCAGGGGGCTAGTGCTTCACCTCAGTCTTGGGCTTACGGAGATTTGTTGAATAATTTTACTGGGCAATCATCACAGATTTTGCTTGCTGAGGCAAAATACCGCAATCCTGCTGATAAAAAGCTGGAAAGCGAATTTGGTCAAAAGCTTGATTTGAACAATAGCCATATTCGAGACTTTCGTCAGTATCGAGGCATGTACCCTACTCTGGCTCGCAAAATAATTGACAACGCTCCCTACAATTCAGTAGAGGATGTGCTGAAAATTCCAGGACTCAGTGAGCGTCAGCAAAAAACACTGCGAGACAATCTTGACAGTTTTACGGTAACTGAAACTGCAGATGTTTACGTAGAAGGCGGAGACCGCTACAATCCAGGCGTTTACTAACTACAAGCGACTGATTGAGCAAATTCAACGAAAAACCAATAGTGAGGTCAAAACCACTCTTTTTGAACCTATCTGAAAAATCCTGTGATCAGTGCAAACTTAACCAAAAATCTGTGTTTGCCTACATCCAAACAGCAGTTTAAAACCTCTGGAAATGGCTTGTCGGGTAGGTTCTTGAGAGTGGTATTCTCCATTTACATGTAGTGCTTTGTATCTGTATTCTGTGCTATCATCCTTGATGGGTATTATATTCGCAGATAAATTTGTTCTTTAACCATAACAGGCAGATATCCGAATATAATCCTCTCTGGCTTTCGATCTCGGAGATCATGCATGTCAATTTATATCGGTAATCTTGCCTACGACGCTACTGAGGAAGACATTAGTACTATATTTGCAGATTATGGAACTGTAAAGCGAGTTCATCTACCGACTGATCGTGAAACAGGTAAACCACGTGGCTTTGGCTTTGTGGAAATGGGAAAAGAGGAAGAAGAAGAAGCAGCAATTGAGGCCCTAGATGGAGCTGAATGGATGGGGCGAAATCTCAAAGTTAATAAAGCTAGACCTCGTAAGGAAAGAAGCTTTCATAGAAATCAAGGGGATGGATTCTCTAGAGAAAACTACTAAGTTTTATATTTAACCACGACCACATATAGCTCATGAGCAAGTAAGGCAGAGATAGTAGTCTACTTGGCTCTATTTTAGATTGTCATTCCTAGGTAACTTTTACTAATGATAAGCTAAAAATCGTAATCGACCTCCACAATCTCAGTATATTCAAACTCATTTGGACTGTGCTTGACTAAGGGATAGTGAATTCCACTTAACTCAATTGCATCTTCTTCGCAATCAGGCTTAGGGGAGTTATAGGTAAGAACATATTCTCTGCCAATGCCATGGCTCATCTCTTGGGCAACTTCCCCTCGCCACTGTGTCTTAGTTACTAAAACTACCAGTTGATTGGCTAATCTGGGCAGTGTCTTCGCTATTTTCCTGCGGTAGATTTCATCTAAACTACCGAAAGGTGAATCCATGACAATGGGAAAGGTACTGCTATCTGGTCCCATCAAGGCATTATCTTGAACCCATTCCCTTACTTTGTCAATTATACCACCGATAAATGAGAGACTGAGAATCTGATTTTCGCCAGTAGAAGCAGCAACATTTGTCTCATTTACTCCTGTATTTTCTACCAATCTCAGCTCATAATTATCACTAAGTTTAGGAATGTAGGGAGTAAAAGAAATAGAAGTGAATATTTCCTGTACTCTCCTCTCCAATGAAGAACGAAACTGTTGTTCTAGACGCCCTCTCACTTCAACTAATCGTTCAATAGAATCCTGAGTAGCAGCGATACGTCGTTGTGCTAAAGATTGTTTATGTTCATTCATTTTGTATTTGTAAATCTGCTTAGATTGAGCATTTAAATTAGTGTTTAGACGCTCCATTTTTTGTTGATTTGCTCCCTTTTCTAAAGTCAACTCCAAAATATTTTTGTCAGTTTCATCTAAACGTTTTTGTAACTGAGAAATATCTTCATTAGGAAAATTTCTCAATTTTTGTTTAAGGTCTTCAAGCTGTGTTTCAATTTGAGAAAGTTCAATTCTCCCTTGGGCAAGATTAGCTTGCTGCAGATCAACTTCCCGCCAAAATTCCGGTAACTGCTTTTCAATTTCATCTACCTGAGTACTCATACGAATCGCCGTTTCTTCCACATCGGCAATTCCTGCCTTCTCCATCCAGAAACTCACTTGTCGATGAGCATCAGTACCCTCATTCAGTTGGTTACCACAGATGCAACGTTGTTGGTTGAGTAAATCTCTGACAAATCTTCGCTTAATACCAATAGGTAACTCTCCTCTATCCCGCAACTCATCAACAATTTCCCTAAATTGAGTCGTTACCTCTGATAATAGAGCTGTATAGCCTCGTGTTGATGTTGCTCGTTTTAACGCGTCTTTAGCTTGTTTTAACTGTTGGCGAATTAATTGTTCTCTAGCTTCTAATTCATCTCGTAGATATTGTAACTCTTCTGAACCACTGAGTTCCAATAAGCGGCTACTTATTGTTTTCTTTAATTCATCTTGGTTAGCTAATTCTTTGTCAATTTCAACTTGACGATTTAAAATTACATTAATTTCCTGTTCGTTCTTTTTCTGTTCTCTTAAAAGTTTTTTGGTTTGAGAGTCTCCAATCAAAGATAACTCTATTTCCAAACTTTTCTTGGCTTCTTTCAAGTGCTTAAGGGAACGATTTAATACTTCTACTCCCAGTAAAGTCTTAGTAGCTTCAGCAATTTCTGACTTCTGAGCAGAGCGCACAATTTGCTCAATCCTTTCTCCGTCAAAAAAGAAGTATTGATGCAGGCTAGCAGGCAAAATACGACCGATTATATCCTCTGGTAGTTGTCGAGGTAGTAACCAACGTCCATCATCTCCCGCTATCTGGAGGTACAACTCACTAGGAGATTGCTCGATAGTAGTTTGGGTTCTATAGGCGCGGCATAAACGCTTAGCTTGATATCTGTTGCTACCATGCTCAAATCTTAATTCTACAGAGCATTCTACTGGTTGGTTAAATTTTGCTTCGCTAATTGCTCGCTTATTAACTAATTGTTCTTCGGAGGCGAAAGCGGCACTAAATTTCTCGTATAATACCCAGGTGAAGGCATTAAGTAGTGTTGTTTTACCAGCACCATTATTTCCATGAATAATTGTTGTGTTGTGTTTGCCAGATGAAATACAAATCTCTGGAGTGCAACCATAAAACTGGCGAAAGTTGCAAAGCCTTATTGAAATCAATTTCATTGCACTTCTTGTTTAATAATTCTCAAAATATCATCATTAATATTGCGAGGATTTTTTAAATAAAGTTTATCTTTTTCAGCTTGCAATACTCGCTCAATAATTCTGCGAACTTCTGGTGAAGCAGTGGCAATTGGCTCCTGCACATCATTGAGACTGTCGTTACTTTTATATAGGGAGCGCTCTTCTGCTAAAACTTTCGGTATAACTATAGCAATATCACTTGCGTATTTTAAAACCATATAATTTTAGGTATATTGAAGCGAGATTCAATAATAACACCATCATTGTCCTGCAATCAAGCTAGTACAGCGGTACTCCAAGTCAAAAGTTAAAAGTAATAAGCAATAAATGCTATAGTTGTCACTTATTACTTATTACTTATTACTTATTACTTAATTCAAAACAACTTACCTAAATAACAAAACCGGTATTTGAGTACTACGTAGTACTTGCGCCGTGGTACTACCGATTACCAGATGGCGAATTCGGCTGTGTCCATAGGCACCCATAATCAGAAAATTGATATTATGTTCTTCAACGTAGCTAGTCATTACCTTTTCTGGTTCACCGTGCAACAGTTGACAAATTGGCTCGAATCCACCTTCATGCGCCTTGGTTTCAGCTGTTTGCAGATGTGCGAGTGCTGATTCCTCCTCCTGTTGTTTAGCAACAGTAAGCAGATGCAGTTCAAGTCCTTTAAAAGCAGGTAAATCCACTAAAAATTGCAGTGCCTTCTGACAACTATTACCACCATCGTAAGCTAGTAAAAGACGTTCAATTGGCTGAAAGTGGCGCGAAGTAACTAGGCAGGGTTTATGACTTGAACGCACTACCCGCTCTAAGTTAGCTCCTAAGTGTTCAGTTGCAAAATCAGCAGTTTCCCCCCGTTTGCCCAGCATGATTAAATCTGCATTCTCTTCAAACTGGTGGAAACTGTCTACTAAAAAACCTGTACGATGGGTTAGTTTGACATAACCAACCCCCTTATTTGCCAAAAATTCTCCTGCTTCTTGGAGGATAATCTTAGCTCTTTGATGGTTAATTTTGGCTTTTTCGTGTTCAAGTTTTACCAACTTATCTAAAAGCTGTTTGTAGGAATCAACACCAATGCTACCGCTCAAATCTTTTGTGTTTGTAACACCACTTTTGCGGAGGTCAGTAACATAAAGTACCTCAATTGAGGCAGACATATGATTCGCTAGCCAAGCTGCATATTCATAGCCACTCCGGGAGTAAGGAGAACCATCAGTGCACAGAAGAATTCTTTTCATGTTGTTTATTATCGAAATTAATATGGGTCAAATACCCCACCATCTATAGGGTGCATAAAATTGGTTGGGGTCAAATCCCCATCCTTTGAAAGTCTCCGCGTCTCCGCCTCTCCGCCTCTCCGCCTCTCCGCGTCTCCGCCTCTCCGCCTCT